>DITS01000052.1 GCA_002422205.1 Alphaproteobacteria bacterium UBA6178 | reverse complement strand
GGCACCGAGATGGTGATGCCGGGTGATAACATTGCAATGGATGTTGAGCTGATCGCACCGATCGCGATGGATGAAGGCTTACGCTTCGCCATCCGCGAAGGTGGCCGCACCGTCGGCGCCGGTGTCGTTGCTAGTATTTCTGCTTAAGGGACAAAGGAGATTATCCCATGATGGCTAACCAAAAAATCCGCATTCGTTTAAAAGCGTATGACCATGCCGTGCTTGACCATTCCACCAAGGAAATTGTCAACACTGCCAAACGTACGGGTGCGCAAGTGCGTGGACCGATTCCGCTGCCGCTTGGCATGGATAAGTACACCGTCAACCGTTCGCCCCATGTGAATAAAAAGTCACGTGAGCAGTTTGAAATCCGCACTCATAAACGCCTGATTGATATTATCGAGCCGACCCCGCAAACGGTGGACGCGCTGGGTAAGCTGGATCTGGCGTCGGGTGTGAATGTAGAAATCACCGTATTAGGAGAGGCAGCGTAACATGCGTACCGGAGTGATTGCACAGAAACTGGGCATGACCCGCGTCTTTGACGATTTCGGGCAACATGTGCCGGTGACCGTTTTGCAGATTGATAATTTGCAAGTGGTCGCTCAGAAAACCAGCGAGAAGGATGGCTATAGCGCCCTTCAACTGGGTGTCGGCAAAGCCAAAGTGAAACGTACCAGCAAAGCAATGCGCGGCCATTTTGCGAAAGCAAAAGTCGAGCCCAAGCGCAAAGTGATGGAGTTTCGCGTATCGGATGATGCACAGGTGGCAGTGGGCGAAGAAATCCGCGCTAACCATTTTGTGCCGGGTCAGTTTGTGGATGTGTGCGGCGATACGATTGGTAAAGGCTTTGCTGGTGCCATGAAGCGCTGGAACTTCCGTGGTCTGGAAGCCTCCCACGGTGTATCCGTGTCGCACCGTTCGCACGGTTCGACCGGTCAGCGTCAGGATCCGGGTAAAGTATTTAAAGGCAAAAAGATGGCCGGTCATTTAGGGGCTGAGCGCGTGACCACGCAAAATCTGCAAGTGGTGCAGATTGACGCGGAACGCAATTTGATTCTGGTGAAGGGCTCGGTGCCTGGTTCGAAGAACAGCTATGTACGTATCACTGATGCGCATAAAAAAGCCGTTCCGTCGACAGCGCCATATCCTTATGCAAAGCAAGCGGATGCCAAACCGGCTGACGCGGCTCCTGCAGAGGCTCCGGCTGAAGTGCCGGCAGCGTCGGAAGAATAGAGGAATACAGGACATGAAAGCAAAAGTAGTGACATTGGAAAACAAAGCCGCAGGTGACATCGATTTAAACGATGCCATTTTTGGTGTGGAAGCACGCAAAGATATTTTGCAGCGTGTGGTGGAATGGCAGCGTGCGAAAGCCCGTGCCGGTACGCACCAGACCAAAACCCGTGATGAGGTAAGCGGTACCAACGCGAAGCCGTTCAAGCAAAAAGGTACTGGCCGCGCCCGTCAGGGTACGTTACGTGCTCCGAACCATGAAGGTGGTGGCCGTATTCATGGTCCGATTTCCCGCGATCATGGTTATAGCCTGAATAAAAAAGTGCGGGTACTGGGTTTGAAAATGGCACTGTCTGCCAAGCAAAAAGCCGGTCAGCTGATTATTGTTGATGCGCTGGCGGTGAAAGAAGCCAAAACCAAAAACATGGTATCAAATTTTGCGGCGCTGGGTCTGACCAAGCCGTTATTCATTACCGGTGCTGAAGTGGATGCGGGTTTTGCTAAAGCGGCACGTAACATCAAGGGTGTGGATGTGCTGCCCACGCAGGGTGCCAATGTGTATGACATTCTGCGTCATAAAGAACTGGTCCTGACCAAAGACGCGGTTGAAGGGCTGCAAGCGAGGTTGTCATGAGTGAAGATAAAAACAAAGCAGCGGCGAAAGCCTCGATGAAATCGGATGAGAAAAAAGCCGCGGCAAAAACCGCTGCTAAAAAATCAGACGGTGAAGCCAAAAAAGCAGCGGCCAAACAGGCCGATGTGAAAGCGGAAGCTAAAAGTGATGCCAAGGCCGAGACCAAAGCAGCGGCGAAGCCTGCGAAAAAAGCAGAAGCCAAGCGCGAAAAGAAAACCGATACCGGTGTGAAGAAGCAGGGCAAACTGATTGATGACATCCGCTTATATGATGTGATCCAGCGTCCGCTGATTACCGAGAAAGCAACACTGGCTGCGGAGCAGGGCAAAGTGGTCTTCAAGATCAACGCCACTGCCAACAAGCAGGATGTTAAGCGCGCTGTAGAGCAGCTGTTTGGCGTCAAGGTGGTAAAGGTGAATACCGTGTTGACCAAAGGTAAGCAAAAGCGCTTCCGTGGGAAACTCGGTCAACGCAATGACACACGCAAAGCAATTGTCACGCTTGCTGCAGGTCAGTCGATTGATTTAGCGGCTGGATTGAAGTAGGCGAGGAGAAGGATAGCAATGGCACTGAAACATTACAAACCAACGACACCGTCGCAACGCCAACTGGTGCAAGTGGACCGTTCGGAGCTGCATAAGGGCAAGCCTGTCAAATCATTGACGGTGGGCCTGACCAAAAATGGTGGTCGTAACAATAATGGTCGCATCACCACCCGCCATCAAGGCGGCGGACATAAGCGCAGCTATCGTATTATCGACTTTAAACGTCGTAAATTCGATGTGAATGGCACGGTTGAGCGGATCGAATATGATCCCAACCGTACCTCGTTCATCGCGTTGATCAAATATGATGATGGCGAGCTGGCTTATATCCTCGCGCCGCAGCGCCTTGCTGCCGGTGACAAGGTGATTGCCGGTGAGCGTGCCGATATCAAACCCGGCAATGCAATGCCTTTGAAAAATATTCCGATCGGTACGATTGTGCATAATGTCGAGCTGAAAGCCGGCAAGGGTGGCCAGCTGGCGCGTTCAGCCGGTGCCTATGTGCAGTTGGTGGGTAAGGATTCCGGCTATGCGCAGATTAAACTGCGCTCCGGTGAGCTGCGTCTGGTGCGTGCCGAGTGCATGGCGACCATTGGCGCGGTGTCGAATCCTGATCACCAGAATGTCGATTATGGTAAAGCAGGCCGTAAGCGCTGGCTGGGTATTCGCCCGACCGTGCGTGGTGTGGCAATGAATCCGGTTGATCACCCGCATGGTGGTGGTGAAGGTAAAACCTCTGGTGGCCGTCACCCTGTGACGCCATGGGGCAAGCCGACCAAAGGCAAGCGCACGCGCTCAACCAAAAAAGTGAACAAACTGATTATCCGTTCGCGTCATCAGGCGAAGAAGAAGTAGGAGAGTATTTTATGCCACGTTCCGTATGGAAAGGCCCGTTTGTCGATGGGTATTTGCTGAGAAAAGCCGCTGACGCGCAATCGTCGGGTAAAAACCAGATCATTCAGACCTGGTCACGCCGTTCGACCATTCTGCCGCAGTTTGTCGGTCTGACATTCGGCGTCTATAACGGCAAGAAATTCATCCCCGTTTTGGTGTCCGAAGAAATGATCGGCCACAAATTCGGCGAGTTCGCACCCACCCGTACCTATCACGGCCATGGCGCGGATAAAAAGGCAGTGAAGAAAAAGTAAAGAATGCGTGTTTTGGGCTTGACCGCCCGCGCGCTTGAGGATAGAAACCAAGCCCCGCCCGAGAGGGTAGCTGGGGTGTGTGAGGAGACAAAACATGAGCAAATCGGCAACAGAGCGCCGCTTAGCAGATAACGAAGCCCAAGTGGTGCTGCGTAATCTGCGCGTGAGCCCGATCAAGCTGAATTATGTGGCGAAGTTAATTCGCGGCATGAGCGTGAATAACGCGTTGGCACAGCTGACCTTTTCGGATCGCCGCATCAGCGGGGATGTGAAAAAGGCACTGCAATCGGCGATTGCCAATGCCGAGAATAATCATCAGCTTGATGTTGACCGTCTGGTGGTATCGGAAGCCTATGTGGGCAAGAGCATGGTGATGAAACGTTTTCACGCCCGTGCGCGTGGCCGCGGCGCCAAAATTTTAAAGCCTTTCAGCCACTTGACTATTGTGGTGAAAGAGCAAACCGTAAGCAAGAAGGAGTCTGCATAATGGGGCAGAAGGTTAATCCAATTGGTCTGCGTTTAGGGATCAACAAAACCTGGGATTCGCGCTGGTATGCTGATGCGGATTACGCAGATAAACTCCATGCGGATATTAAAATTCGCAAATATCTGCAAAAGAAACTGGGAGCCGCTGGTATCAGCAAAATTGTGATCGAGCGCCCCGCGAAGAAGGCCCATATTTCGATTCATACTGCTCGTCCGGGCGTGGTGATTGGTAAAAAAGGTGCCGATATTGAGAAAATGAAACGCGATCTGGAACGTTTCACCGCGGATGAAGTGCAGCTGAACATTGTTGAAATCCGTAAGCCGGAACTCGATGCCAAGCTGATCGGTGAAGGGATTGCACAACAGCTGGAGCGCCGCGTGGCATTCCGCCGTGCGATGAAGCGCGCCGTACAATCGGCGATGCGTCTGGGCGCGGAAGGCATTCGTATTAACTGCTCGGGCCGTTTGGGCGGAGCAGAGATTGCACGTGTGGAATGGTATCGCGAAGGCCGTGTGCCGCTGCATACCCTGCGTGCAGATGTGGATTATGCGCTGAGCGAAGCGCTCACGACTTTTGGTATCATCGGTATCAAAGTGTGGGTGTTTAAAGGCGAGATTATGAATGAAGAAGAAGCGGCGCGTAACAATGCCGTTGTAGCAATGCCGCTGCAAGCTTCGTAAGGCTAATGGTTTAAACGAGAGAATCGATCATGTTACAACCGAAAAAGACGAAATACCGCAAGCAGTTTAAAGGCCGTATTCATGGCAATGCGACGGGCGGTTCTGCGCTGAATTTTGGCACCTATGGCCTGAAAGCCATGGAACCAGAGCGTTTGACTGCGCGCCAGATTGAGGCTTCGCGCCGTGCGATTTCGCGTCATGTGAAGCGCCTTGGCCGCCTCTGGATTCGCGTGTTTCCGGATGTGCCGGTGACCGCGAAGCCTGCCGAGGTGCGGATGGGTAAAGGTAAAGGTTCGGTTGATCGTTGGGTGTGCCGCGTGAAGCCTGGCCGTATCTTGTTTGAAATTGACGGGGTGCCCGAAGATGTGGCGCGTACCGCATTTGAGCGCGCGGCTGCCAAGCTGCCGATCAAAACCAAATTCGTTACCCGTGTGGAGGGCTAAGCCATGAAGATGGAATCATTTAAAGGCAAAACCGCCGACGAGCTGAAAGAAACGCTCGGTTATCTGAAAAAAGAACTGTTCAACCTGCGCTTTCAAAAGGCAACGGGCGAGCTGGAGAATACCTCGCGTTTCCGTCAGGTGAAACGTGACATTGCGCGTGTTAGCACTGCGCTTAATCAAAACAAAGCTGCGTAAGGATTAGAGCATGCCAAAACGTATATTACAAGGTGCCGTGGTCAGCGATAAAGGTCACAAAACCGTGATCGTGAAAGTGGAGCGCAAAATTAAGCATCCGCTCTATAACAAAATTATTCGCCGTTCGAAGAACTATGCGGCACATGACGAAAATAACGTGCATAAAATCGGTGATATGGTGAAGATTGTTGAATCGAAACCTATCTCGAAAACCAAGCGCTGGGCCGTGGTGGAGGGCCAATAACATGATTCAGATGCAATCACGGCTGGATGTAGCCGACAATTCCGGAGCCCGTCAGGTGCAGTGCATTAAAGTGCTGGGCGGTTCGCACCGTAATATCGCCTCGATCGGCGACATCATTGTGGTGTCGGTGAAAGACGCGATTCCGCGCGGCAAAGTGAAAAAAGGTGATGTGCATCGTGCGGTGATCGTGCGTACCGCGAAAGAAGTGAAGCGCCCCGATGGGACCGCGATTCGCTTCGATAAAAACGCGGCGGTGCTGATCAACAAAGCAAACGAGCCGATTGGCACCCGTATTTTTGGCCCGGTAGCCCGTGAGCTGCGCGCCAAGCGTTTTATGAAAATCGTGTCGCTGGCACCTGAAGTGCTATAAGCGACGGAGATAAGGAACAAGAAGATGGCAGCGAAAATTAAAAAAGGCGATACGGTGGTGATACTCACCGGTAAAGACAAGGGCAAAAGCGGCGAAGTGCTGCATGTTTCGCCTAAGGAAAGCCGCGTGGTGGTGCAGGGCGTGAATCTGGTGAAACGCCATACCCGCCCTTCGGCTCTATCGCAAGGCGGCATCCTGACGAAAGAAGCAGCGTTGCATCTGTCGAATGTAGCACTGGCTGACCCGAAATCGGGCAAAGCGACCCGTGTCGGGTTTAGCGTTGCCAAAGATGGTAGCAAAGTGCGTGTAGCAAAAAAATCCGGTGAAACGGTGAGTGCGTAGAGGTTTATGATGGTAGCTCGACTGCAAGAAACATATAAAAACGAGATCGTGCCGGCACTGCAAAAGCAGTTTGGCTATAAAAACCCGATGCAGGTTCCGCGTGTGCTGAAGGTTGTCATTAATATGGGCGTGGGTGAAGCCACTCAGGACAGCAAAGTGGTGCAAACGGCAGCGTCTGAGCTGGCATTGATTGCTGGTCAGAAGCCGGTGATTACCAAAGCTAAAAAATCGGAAGCCGGTTTTAAAGTGCGTGAAGGCATGCCGCTGGGTTGCAAAGTGACCCTGCGTGGCCAGCGTATGTATGAATTTCTGGACCGCTTTACCACGATTGCATTGCCCCGCGTGCGTGACTTTCGTGGCCTGAACGCCAAAAGCTTTGACGGGCGTGGCAATTACAATATGGGTCTGAAAGAGCAGATCGTATTCCCCGAAATCAATTATGATAAGGTGGATAAAGTGCGCGGTATGGATATTACCGTGGTAACAACGGCTAACAGCAATGACGAATGCAAAGCGCTGCTGGAAGGCTTTAACTTCCCCTTCCGCAAATAGTGCAACAGGAGACAAAACGTGGCTAAGAAAAGTTCGATTGAGAAAAATAAAAACCGTGGCAAGCTGATCAAAAAGTATGCCGGTAAACGCGCTAAGCTGAAAGCGATTGTGATGAATCAGGAGCTTCCGCTGGAAGAGCGCATGAGCGCCCAGTTTAAGCTGGCTGCTTTGCCGCGCAACAGCGCCGAAAACCGGTATCGCAACCGTTGCGAAATCACGGGACGTCCGCGTGGGTATTATCGCAAATTCCGCATGTGCCGTAACATGCTGCGTGAAATGGGCTCGTTCGGTCAGATTCCCGGCCTGACGAAATCAAGCTGGTAGGAGACTAGACCAATGGCAATGAATGATAATGTAGCTGATACACTGACCCGCATCCGTAACGGACAGCGTGCCTATTTGCAAAAAATCGAAGCGATTTATTCGAAGCAAAATGTGGCTATTTGCGAAGTGCTGGAGCGTGAAGGCTATATCCGTGGCCATAATGTGAAGGAAACCGGCGTGAATAAACAGGCGCTGGAAATTGAGCTGAAATATTTCGAAGGTCAGCCGACGATTAAAGAAATTAAACGTATTTCGAAATGCGGTCGCCGCCATTATGTGTCGGTCGATAAACTGCCGAAAGTGCGCAATGGTCTGGGGATTTCGATTCTGTCGACCAGCAAGGGCGTATTGTCGGATTTCGAAGCACGTCAACAAAATGTGGGTGGCGAAGTCATCTGCAGCGTATTTTAAGTTTTTAAGGAGTTTGTGCAATGTCACGCTTAGGCAAATTACCGGTGGCGCTTCCCGATAAAGTGGAAGTGAAGATCGGCAACGGTTCGGTATCGGTTAAAGGCCCCAAAGGTGAGCTAAAAACCGTGATCACCGGCGATGTGAATGTGACGCTGGATGATGGTGGCGTGTGGGTGAAACCTGCTAACGACACCAAGCGTGCGCGCGCCATGTGGGGCACTGTGCGTGCCAACATCAATAATCTGGTGAAGGGTGTGACCGAAGGTTATACCCGTGTGCTGGAAATCAACGGTGTGGGTTACCGCTCATCGGTTGCGGGCAATGTGCTGACCTTGTCGCTGGGTTTCAGCCATGAAGTGAAATATGTGATGCCTGAGGGTGTGACATGCTCGGTGGAAAAACAGACGGTGGTGACATTGTCGGGTGCCGACAAACAAAAGGTGGGCCAGGTGGCCTCCGAAATTCGCGCGCTGCGCAAGCCTGAGCCTTATAAAGGCAAAGGTGTGAAATATGCGGAAGAAACGATTCGCCGCAAAGAAGGTAAGAAGAAATAGAGGTCTATGATGAAACCGGTTTCTGCAGAAGTTCGCCGCAAACAACGTGTTCGCACCCGTATCCGCAAAACGGCCAATGGCCGGTTGCGTTTGTCGGTGCATCGTTCGGGCCAGCATATTTATGCGCAGGTGATTGATGATAAACAAGGCGTGACGGTGGCTGCTGCTTCGACAGCAGAAAAAGACGTGCGCGCTAAAGTGAAAAACGGCTCGACGGTCGAGGGCGCTAAAATGGTGGGCTCGCTGGTAGCCGAGCGCGCGAAAAAAGCCAAAATTGACGAAGTCGTGTTTGACCGTGGACAGTTTTTGTTTCATGGCCGCATTAAAGCATTAGCAGAAGCCGCGCGTGAAGCCGGTTTGAAATTTTAAGCAGTAGGGACATATCATGGCAGCTTCAGAATCCTATACCACCTCGCAAACCCAGCATGAGTCTGAGTTTGTTGAGCGTCTGGTTTCCATTAACCGCGTTGCTAAAGTAGTGAAAGGTGGCCGTCGTTTCGGTTTCGCCGCGCTGGTGGTGGTTGGTGATGGTAAAGGCAAGGTGGGCTATGGCACTGGCAAAGCCAAAGAAGTGCCCGAAGCCGTGCGTAAAGCCACCGAAGATGCTAAGAAAAATATGATCAAAGTGGCGCTGAAAGAAGCGCGCACGCTGCATCATGACATTAAAGCGCGTTATGGCGCGGGACGCGTGATTTTGCGCTCGGCTCCATCGGGTACCGGTATTATTGCCGGCGGTCCGATGCGTGCAATTTTTGAATCGCTCGGTGTGCATGATGTGGTGGCCAAATCGACCGGCACTTCGAACCCGCACAACATGGTGAAAGCCACGTTTGAAGCGTTGAAGCTGATTAACTCCCCGCGTTTGGTGGCCTCGCGCCGCAGCAAAAAAGTGGGTGAAATTGTTGAACGCCGTGAAGCAGGGGGCAAAGTAGACCCCAATGCTGCGACCGCGTCGTACAATAGTGCTGAATAAGGAAGAATATCATGGCTAAGAATACGGTAACCATTGAACAAATCGCCAGCCCGATTGGCCGCCCGAAAGATCAGCGTGCCACATTGGTCGGTTTGAAACTGAACAAAATTCGTCGTCAAAGCACGCTGGAAGATACGGCTGCCGTGCGTGGCATGATTAACAAGGTGCAGCATTTGGTGCGCATCGTGGATGAGAAATAGAGGATAGTATCATGGAATTGAACCAACTGGCTGATAATCAAGGCGCGCGCAAAACCCGCATTCGTGTGGGCCGTGGCTGTGGCTCGGGCAAAGGCAAAACCTGTGGCCGTGGCGTAAAAGGCCAGACCTCGCGTTCGGGTGTGGCGATCAACGGGTTTGAGGGCGGCCAAATGCCGATTCACCGTCGTTTGCCGAAGCGTGGTTTTACCAATATTCACCGTGTGGAATACCAGAATGTGAATGTTCGTGATATTCAGCGCGTGATTGAAAGCGGTAAGCTGGATGCTAAAGAAGCGATCAACACGCCGGAGCTGGTTGCGGCGGGCTTGTTGCGCAGCAATGCTGTGAAAGTGAAACTGCTGGGCAATGGCGAGCTAAGCGGTAAAGTGACGATCGAAGTGTGCAAGGCTTCGGCCTCTGCCGTTGCTAAGATTGAAAAAGCCGGTGGCAGTGTCACGCAGCGTGAAGTGAAGGCATAGGGGTTTAAGTGGCCCTCACCCCGACCCTCTCCCTGAGGGAGCGGGGGAAGTAGAATTCCCTTAATTTCTGGGCAGGCATGGTCTGCTTATTTATTTCGTCATCCTGCGGATGGCGAAGCCATAGCGCAGGATCTCCATCAGGTGGCACGAGATACTGCGCTGACGCTTCGCGTCCCGCAGCATGACGAATCTTAAAGCTAGATACTGCGCTGACGCTTCGCGTCCCGCAGCATGATGCTTACGCAACCTTGTCATCCTGAACGCTTTTCAAATCGGGGTAAAACCCTCTAGACAGGGGGGTGTTTCTGTGCTTTATGCTTTTGCCTCATTCTTTGAGCAAATTAGTTAGGGATTTACCATGACATCTGCTGCCGAACGGCTTGCCGCGAATATGAATTTTGGCATGTTTGCCAAAGCCACCGAACTCAAACATCGCATTTTGTTTGTTTTAGGCGCGTTGATCGTCTATCGCATCGGAACCTATATCCCGATTCCGGGCGTCGATCCGGTAGTGCTCACGCAAATTTTTCAGCAGCAGCAAGGTGGCGTGCTGGGCGTGTTCAATATGTTCTCCGGCGGTGCGTTGGGGCGGATGACGATTTTTGCGCTGGCGGTGATGCCGTATATTTCGGCATCGATTATTATGCAGCTGCTGACAGTGGCGATTCCCTCTTTGGCGCAGCTGAAAAAAGAAGGCGATTCGGGGCGCCGCAAAATCAACCAATATACGCGTTACGGTACAGTGGTACTGGCGCTGATTCAGAGCTATGGGATTTCGGTTGGTCTCGAAGGCATGCAAGGACCTAATGGCGCATCGGCGGTGTTGCACCCGGGGCTTTTCTTCCGTTTTTCGACGATGGTGACGCTGACCGGTGGCACGATGTTTTTGATGTGGCTGGGGGAGCAGATTACTGCGCGCGGTATCGGGCAGGGGATATCGCTGATTATCTTTGCCGGTATTGTGGCGGAATTGCCCGGCGCGCTGGCAGGTACGCTGGAGCTGGGCCGTACCAATGTGCTGGGCACCGGCATTATTCTGATGATTCTGGCGATGGCGCTGGGGCTGGTTGCGCTGATTGTGTTTGTTGAGCGCGCGCAGCGACGGCTGCTGGTGCAATATCCGAAGCGGCAGATGGGCAATAAGCTGGTGCAGGGGGAGAATACCCATTTGCCATTGAAGCTGAATACGGCGGGTGTGATTCCGCCGATTTTCGCCAGCTCGATTTTGCTGTTTCCGCTTACCATCGCGGGCTTTAATCAGGGCGGGGAAGGGTCGGAATGGCTGGGATGGATTACGTCGCATATCGGCCATGGCCAGCCTTTGTATATTGTGTTGTATATCGCTATTATTATGTTCTTCTGCTTTTTCTATACAGCGGTGGTGTTTAATGCCGAGGATACGGCAGAGAATCTGAAAAAGAATGGCGGCTTTATCGCGGGGATTCGCCCGGGCAAACATACGGCGGAATATCTGGATTATGTGCTGACGCGCCTGACGGCAGTGGGTGCGATCTATATTGCCTTTGTGTGTACATTACCCGAATTGCTGATTGCCAAATACTCGGTTCCCTTTTACCTTGGGGGCACCAGCTTGCTGATTGTGGTCAATGTGCTGATGGATTTCATCGGTCAGGTGCAATCGCACTTGTTTGCGCATCAGTATGAAGGGTTGATTAAAAAGGCGAAGCTACGTTCAGGCAAGCGCCGCTAGGGAGAGAGTGAATGCATATTATTCTGATGGGGCCTCCGGGCGCAGGTAAGGGCACGCAGTCGGATATGCTGCGCGATAAATACAAGCTCAACAAGCTTGCTACCGGCGATATGCTGCGTGAAGCGGCGGCGTCAGGCTCTGATCTGGGTAATCAGCTCAAAGAGATTATGGCCAAGGGCGAATTTGTATCGGATGATATTATGATTAATCTGATTCGTGAATGCATTAACTCGCCGGAATCGGCGAATGGGTTTATTCTGGACGGTTTCCCGCGTACCATTGCGCAGGCTGAGGCGCTTGATGAAATGCTCAAAGAAGAGCAAAAAGAGCTGGATTTTGTCATTGAGCTGGAAGTCGATGACGCGATTTTGGTGGATCGGATTTCAGGCCGTTATTCTTGTGCTAAATGTGGCGTGGGCTATCATGACGCATTCAGGCAGCCAAAACAGGCGGGTGTGTGCGATGGGTGCGGTAGCACCGAATTTTCCCGCCGCGAGGATGATAATGCTTCAACAGTTGCCAAGCGTTTGGATTCCTACCATAACATGACGGCGCCGCTATTGCCTTATTATGAGCAAAAGGGTAAGCTGAAATCGGTCGATGGCATGGCGGAGATTGACGAGGTCAGCGCTGCGCTGGATGCGATTTTATCAGCGAAAAAGGCGGCGTGATTGGTTGCCTTTGGTTAGGGCTTAAACGCTTTGTGCTGTTTGGAATTCGCCAAGCCAGAATCATTGCAGGTTCACATTGTTTTTTGGTTGACAATAGGGGGCTTGCGCCTATGATGCGGCTCCCTTGTGCGCCTGCGGCGTAAATCGGATTTGCGAATCTTCGCAAAGAAACAGAGTTAATACAAGACGTTATAAACTGGAAAGAGGAGTGTAGCATGGCACGTATCGCCGGCGTTAATATTCCGACCAGTAAGCCGGTCTTTATCGCGCTTACTTATATTCATGGCATTGGTCGAGCCAAATCACTGGAAATTTGTGAAAAAGCAGGGGTGACTACCACCCGTCGCGTGCATGATCTGTCGGATGCCGACGTGATCCGCCTGCGCGAAATCATTGATGCAGATTATACCGTTGAAGGTGATCTGCGTCGTGAAACATCGATGAATATCAAGCGTCTGATGGATCTGGGCTGCTATCGTGGCCTGCGCCATCGCCGCAAATTGCCGGTGCGCGGTCAGCGTACTCATACTAACGCCCGTACTCGCAAAGGCAAAGCCGTTGCGATTGCCGGTAAGAAGAAATAGGGTGGTGAGTCATGGCAAAACAAGCAGTAGCTAAGAAAAAAGATAAAAAGAATGTGCCTGTGGGCGTTGCGCATGTGAATGCGTCGTTCAACAACACCATTATCACTATTACCGATCCGTTTGGTAATGCGGTGGCATGGTCGTCAGCGGGTGCGAATGGGTTTAAAGGCTCGCGTAAATCGACGCCGTATGCCGCGCAGGTGGCAGCCGAGATTGCGGGTAAGAAGGCCCTTGAACATGGCATGAAAACGCTGGAAGTTCGGGTTAAAGGTCCGGGTTCGGGGCGTGAGTCGGCATTACGTGCCTTGTCGGCTGTCGGGTTTAACATCACCGCGATTCGTGATGTGACACCGGTGCCGCATAATGGCTGCCGTCCGCCCAAGCGCCGCCGCGTTTAATTTACTATTTCATTGCTAGGTAAGGAGCATCGAATGTCTCTACTGAATAAAAACTGGAAAGATCTGATTAAGCCGCAAAAGCTCGATATCAAAATTGCGACCAATGACAGCAAACGCGCTACCGTGGTGGCTGAACCGCTGGAGCGTGGTTTTGGTATTACGCTGGGCGTGGCGCTGCGCCGCGTGCTGCTGTCGTCGCTGCAAGGTGCGGCGGTGACGTCGGTGAAAATCGACAATGTATTGCATGAGTTTTCGTCTGTGTCGGGTGTGCGCGAAGATGTGACCAACATCATTCTCAACATCAAAGATTTGAAGTTGAAAGCCCATAGCCCCGAGAAGAAAAAAATGTATCTGCGTGCGTCGGAGCCGGGGGAAGTGACCGCTGGCATGATTCAGACTGATTCGGATGTGGAAGTGATCAACAAAGATTTGGTGATTTGCCATCTGGATAAAGGCGCTACACTGAATATGGAGCTGACGGTTGAAGTAGGCAAAGGCTATGTGCCTGCGTCGCAGAACCGTCCGTCGGATGCGCCGATTGGTTTGATTCCGGTGGATGCACTGTTCAGCCCCGTGCAAAAAGTTGCCTATAAGGTGGAAAATGCACGCGTAGGCCAACGCACCGACTATGACAAGCTGATTTTGGAGATTGAAACCGATGGTTCGATCATCCCCGAAGATGCGGTGGCGCTGGCTGCGCGCATTCTGCAGGATCAGCTCAACCTGTTCGTGAATTTCGAAGATATTCCCGATGCGGTGGAAAAAGAACGCAAAGATGATCTGCCGTTCAGCCCTTACTTGCTGAAAAAGGTCGACGAGCTGGAATTGTCGGTGCGTTCGGCAAACTGCCTGAAAAACGACAATATCGTGTATATTGGCGATCTGGTGCAAAAATCGGAAAGCGAAATGCTGAAAACCCCGAATTTTGGCCGCAAGTCGCTGAATGAAATCAAAGATGTGCTGAGCAATATGGGCTTGCGCTTCGGTATGGATGTCAATGAATGGCCGCCAGAAAATATCGAAGATTTGGCACGTCGTTTTGAAGATCCCTTCTAAGGAGTATTGTCATGAGACATGGAATGAGTGGACGTAAGCTGAACCGCACCTCGCAACATCGTAAGGCGATGTTTGCGAATATGGCGGCAGCGCTGATTAAGCATGAGCAGATTTTTACCACGCTGCCTAAGGCGAAAGACCTTCGCCCGATCGTTGAGAAAATGATCACTATGGGCAAAAAAGGTGATTTGTCGGCTCGCCGTCAGCTGATGTCGCGCCTTCGCGATGATGCGATGACCAAGAAGGTGTTTGATGTGCTGGCGCCGCGCTATGCTGAACGCCAAGGTGGTTATGTGCGCGTGCTGAAAGCGGGTTTCCGTTATGGCGATAATGCACCGATGGCGATCATCGAGTTTGTGGATCGTGACGAGTCTGCCCGTGGTCAGGATTCCGGCCCCGTGCAGGAATTCGAAATGGAAGAAGAAGCGGCGTAAGGTCGTTTCATTCGCTGGAGTATAGAGAAGCCGCTTGGGGGAACCTGGGCGGCTTTTTTCTTTGAGGGGCTAGGGGCTAGAGGTTAGAGGCTAGGGATTATAGTTAGGTGTCACCCTGTGCTTGTCACGGGGTCCGGCCTTCTCTTTTTAACCGTCATCCCCGTGACCAGCACGGGGTGACACTTAATGTTAGTTTCTGATCCCTAATCCAAATCCCTAGTCACTAACCACTAACATCTATTTGTAAGCGGTCTTTATCTTTGGGGGATTAGTGCTATATATAGCGGGATGAAATGGTTTTTGCTGAGTGTGGTGTTGATAAGTGTGGCGGCGGGAGCGGCGGCGCAGGATCGCGCTGTGCCGGAGAGCCGTCAGGATATCCAGCTTAGTTTTTCGCCGGTGGTGAAACAAACCTCGCCAGCGGTGGTGAATATTTTTACCAAGCGCAAGGTGATCGATCAGGGCATGTCGCCCTTTTTCAATGACCCGTTTTTTCAGCAATTTTTTGGCCAGCAATATGGCGTGATGGGCATGCCGCGTGAGCGGATTGTCAGCTCGCTGGGCTCGGGCGTGATTGTGGATGCCAAGGGCACGGTGGTGACGAATTTTCATGTGATTAAAGGTGCCGAGGATATTACGGCAGTATTGTCGGACCGGCGCGAGCTGGCCGCTGAACTGGTGGCCAGCGATGAGCAATCGGACCTTGCGATTTTACGATTGCAAACAACCGGAGAAGCATTGCCCTATTTGCAACTGCATGATTCGGATTCGCTGGAGGTGGGCGATTTATTGCTGGCGATTGGCAATCCGTTTGGGGTGGGACAAACGGTGACCAGCGGGATTGTCTCGGCGGTGGCGCGCGCGGCGGCGAATATTAATGATTACGGCTTTTTCATTCAGACCGATGCGGCGATTAATCCCGGTAATTCCGGTGGTGCGCTGGTGGATATGCAAGGGCGGCTGGTGGGGATTCCGACTGCGATTTATTCGCGTTCGGGCGGCAATATTGGGATCGGTTTTGCGATTCCGTCGAATATGGTGCGTGCGCTGCTATCGGGCGAGGCGCGCAATGGTAAAATTATCAAGCCATGGCTGGGTGCGCAATATCAGAGCGTTACAGGTGAGCTGGCTGAATCGCTGGCGCTGCCGCGCCCTGCGGGGGCTTTGGTGGGTGATGTGTTTGCCGATAGTCCGGCGGAGCGAGGGGGGTTGCGTGTGGGGGATGTGATTGTATCCTTTGGCGGCAAAGCGGTAGAGGATGTGCAGGCGTTGCGTTTCCGCACGGCGATTTCCCCCGTTAATCAACCGATACCCGTAGTGATTATCCGAGATGGAAAGGAAGAAACAATGACCGTGACATTGGAAACCCCGCCTGAGAACCCGCCGCGCGATGTGCGTAAGCTGGAGGGGCCGCACCCGCTTAGTGGATTGAGTGTGGCGAATCTGAATCCGGCGCTGGCGGCGGAGATGAATATCAACCCTAATGAGCGCGGGGTGATTATAGTGGCGCGCATGCGGGGGCTGCAGGTCGGTGATATGATTTTAGAAGTGAATGGCAGCAAAATTACCAGCACCGCGCAACTGGAAAAGCTGCTGGAGAAAAATGCCGGAAGCTGGCGCATTCAGTTTAAGCGCGATAACCAGATTTTGAATATGGCGGTGGTGCCGTGATCGCAAAGCCGCAAGCCAGTCTGTTTGCGGTGTCGGATCATGTGCCATTGCCGGAGAAGCTGCGTCCCGCTCAGTTTGACGAGGTGGTGGGGCAAGACGCGCTGTTTGGCGAGCAGGGCGCGGTGGCGCGGATGATCGCGTCGGGTCATTATCATTCGATTGTGTTATGGGGCCCTCCTGGCTGCGGCAAGACCACGATTGCGCGGCTGCTATCGGCGCATAGCGGCTTTCATCTGGAGACGATTTCGGCGGTGCAATCGGGTGTGGCGGAGCTCAAGAAAATTTTTGATACGGCGCGCAAACGGGCGCAGGACGGGCAGCGCACGATGCTGTTTGTCGATGAGATTCATCGCTTCAACCGCGCACAACAAGATGCGTTTTTGCCGGTGGTGGAAGATGGCACGATCACGCTGATTGGTGCGACGACGGAGAACCCGTCATTTGAATTAAACTCGGCGCTTTTGTCGCGGTGTCGCGTGCTGGTATTGTCGCGTCTTGACGGCGCGGCGCTGGAGCGTTTGTTGCAAAAGGCCGAGGCGCATTTTGGTAAGGCGTTGCCGCTTACAGCAGAGGCGCGCGCGGCCATCTGCGCGATGGCGGATGGGGACGGGCGCTATCTGCTCAACCTCGTGGAAGAGGTGATGGATGCTGCACCAGCAAAACCGCTGGATGTGGATGCGCTGGTGCGGGTGGCGCATACGCGTGCGCCTGTCTATGACAAGCATCAGGACAGCCATTATAATCTGATTAGCGCCTTGCATAAATCAATGCGCGGGTCGGATGTGGATGCTTCGCTTTATTGGTTTGCGCGGATGCTCGATGGTGGGGAGGATCCGCTGTATATTGTGCGCCGGTTGGTGCGCTTTGCGGTGGAGGATATCGGCATGGCAGATCCGCAGGCGCTGATTCAGGCGAATGCCGCCAAAGAGGCGTATGATTTTTTGGGCTCACCCGAAGGAGAACTGGCGATTGCGCAGGCCGTGGTTTATTTAGCGACTGCGCCGAAATCGAATGCGCAATATGTGGCGTATAAAGGCTCGCGGCGGGCGGCGCAATCGACGGGGTCGCTGATGCCGCCGAAGCATATTCTGAATGCGCCGACGAAGCTGATGAAAGAGATTGGTTATGGTGCGGAGTATGCGTATGACCATGATGCGGAGGATGGATTTTCGGGGCAGAATTATTTCCCGGAAGGCATGGCGCGTGAGGCGTTTTATCAACCGGTGGAGCGCGGCTTTGAGCGAGAGATTGCCAAGCGGCTGGAGTATTGGGCGAAGCTGCGGGGGAAGCGGGGGTAGGTTGCAGGTTTTAGCAAGGTGGTGCGTCTTTGTACCGTCATTCCCGCGAAAGCGGGAATCTAGAAAGAAAGTAAGACTAGATTCCCGCTTTCGCGGGAATGACAAGATGGAAGCGGGAATGACAAGTGAAGTTGTCATCCTGCGGGACACGAAGTGTCAGCGCAGGATCTGGGTGTGGTGTGAGATACTGCGCTCTCGCTTTGCGAGCCGCAGTATGACGAAAATTGGGAGGCTGAGATGAATATTATAGCAATAGCCCTTGGCGGGGCACTAGGGTCGGTGCTGCGCTATGGGTTGATGAGTACGGCGGGGCGTGTGTTGGGGACGGGGTTTCCGTGGGGCACGCTTGCGGTGAATATCATTGGTTGCGTGGCGATGGGTGTGGTGATTGGTGTGTTGGCCAAGCTGTCGGCGGGCGATGCGTTGTGGCGTAGCTTTTTGTGTGTTGGGGTGCTGGGTGGCTTTACGACCTTTTCGGCGTTCTCGCTCGATGCGGTGGTGATGGTGGAGCGTGGCGCGCTGATGCCTGCGGCACTCTACATTATCGGCTCGGTGGTGTTGTCGATTGCGGGTTTGAGTGCTGGCTTATTGCTCACGCGCATGGTAACGGGTGCGGTATGAGCAAAGAGCAAACATTTCAGGTGAAAGCGGCGGATGATGATATTCGCCTCGACCGCTGGTTTAAGCGGCATTATCCCAACATCGCGCAGATCGATATTCAGAAGGCCTGCCGCAAGGGGTTGATCCGTGTGGATGGCGTGAAAGCCAAGCCTGCCGATCATGTGAAAACGGGCAATGCGATTGGCGTAAAATTTCTGGATTTGACGGCGGGTAAAAAAGCCGCGCCTGCGCCCAAGCCGCTGAGCGATTCGATCATTCGTGAGACACAGGGCTGGGTGCTGTATAAATCGGCGAATGTGATTGCGATTAACAAGCCTGCCGGTCTGGCGGTGCAGGGTGGCACGAAGCTGAAAGACCATCTCGATGCGCGCATGAGCGCGCTGCAGTTTGAAGCGGAGGGGCAGCCGAAGCTGGTGCATCGGTTGGACAAAGACACCAGCGGCGTGTTGTTGCTTGGTCGTTCTGCCAAAGCGGCAACGAATTTATCACTCGCCTTTGCGGGCAAGCGCATGAGCAAAATTTATTGGGCGCTGGTGGTGGGTGTGCCGGAGATTCGTGCCGGTGAGATTTCGGGCGCGATGATGAAACGCGGCGAAGATTATGAGAAGATGGAAGTGGTTGATGAAGAAGAGGCCGAAGACATCAAGGAAGCCAAAGAGGCGGTGACGTCGTATCGCGTGATCGAGGTGCTGGGTAAGCGTTTGAGCGTGGTCGAACTGCAGCCGATCACCGGACGCACGCACCAACTGCGTGTGCATATGGCGCAGATGGGACACCCGATTGTGGGCGACGGAAAATATGGCGGCGCGGCGGCATTTATTGATGGTATGCCGATTTCGCAGCAGTTGCATTTGCATGCGCGGCGCGTTGAGATTCGCAATATGATGGGCGAGAGCATTGACGTGACTGCGCCGCTGCCGCCGCATATGAAAAAGACGTTTAAAGAGCTGGGGATTGCGCTCTGATTGTCATGCCGTCTTCATGACGGCATCCGGTCTTTGGCGTGGCGCAATGTAAGGCCAGACCCCGTGACAAGCACGGGGTGACAGACTGATGATGGTTGCATGATCGGATGAGTGTGGTAGCACTGGGTGATGAAACGTTTTTACAAGCAAGTGAGTTTGGGCGAATGCGAGGCGGGCTATACCGTGTTGCTGGATGGTAAGCCGGTGAAGGCGCCGTGTGGCAGTGCGATTACGGCGCGCACGCAGGCGCTGGCGGACAAGCTTGCTGATGAATGGCAATCGCAGAAGGACGCAATTAATTTACAGGCGATGCCGATGACGCGCTTGTGTGGCGGCGCGCTGCAAATCGGCGAGGCCGAGCGCGAGGCGCTGATTGCCGAAATACTCAATTATAGTGAAACAGATTTGCTGTGCTATCACGCGCAGGAGTCGGCATTGCAGGCAAAGCAGCTGGCCGAATGGGAGCCGGTGCTGAAACAATTCGAGCTGGCGTTTAATGTGCGGTTTGAGCGCACGGTGGGCATTATTCCGGTGGCGCAACCGGTGCAGATTGCGCAAGTGTTGCGCGCCTATCTGGAGGCGGTGCCGCCTGCGGAGCTGGTGGCGTTGGCACCGCTGGTGCATGGGCTGGGCTCGGCGGTGCTGGGGTTGTCGGTGCATCGCGGGTTGCTGAGCATTGATGAGGCGATAGAGCATGCGCAGCTGGATGAGCGCTTTCAGGCGTCCTTATGGGGCGAGGATGACGCAAGTGCGACGTTGCGTGCCGCACAAGGGAATGATTTGCGGCATTGCGCGCAGTATATTGCGTTGGTGAGGGAGTAGGGTTCAGGTTTTAGGTTTTAGTCAGTTGTTACCCCGTGCTTGTCACGGGGTCTGGACTATGGAGAAGGCTGGATTCCCGCTTCTGCCGGAATGACAGGAAAAATTATAGCGTTAGTCACCCTAAAAACGCATGAATAACAAATGTTTGTGCGGCACGCGATTTACCGCTTGGTTCGCGACGACTAATTTGCTAGTTTCCGCCCCTGATTTGAACCAAGACAGGAGCCTTCATGCATCCGATTTCGGTGGTGAAAGAATTAGAGAAACAGCGCGATCAAGCACGCATTGGTGGCGGGCAAGCGCGCATTGACGGGCAACACCAACGCGGCAAGCTGACCGCGCGTGAGCGGATTGAGGTGCTGGTCGATCCCGATTCATTTGAAGAATATGATATGTTTGTCGAGCATCGCTGCTCGAATTTTGGCATGGAAACCAAAAAAGTGCCTGGCGATGGCGTGGTGACAGGGCATGGCACCATCAATGGCCGTCAGGTGTTTATTTACAGCCAAGATTTTACCGTGCTGGGCGGGTCTTTGTCGGAAACCAACGCGAAAAAGATTTGCAAGATTCAGGATATGGCGATGAAGATGGGCGCGCCCATTATCGGCATCAATGATTCGGGCGGGGCGCGGATTCAGGAAGGGGTCGATTCGCTGTCGGGCTTTGCCGAGATTTTCCAGCGCAATGTGATAGCATCGGGCGTGGTGCCGCAGATATCGGTGATTATGGGCCCCTGCGCGGGTGGTGCGGTGTATTCGCCAGCGCTGACTGATTTTACGGTGATGGTGCGCGGTTCGTCCTACATGTTTGTGACGGGGCCGGATGTGGTGAAAACCGTGACCTATGAAGAAATTTCGCAGGAAGAGCTGGGCGGTGCCGATGTGCATTCGAAACATACTGGCGTGGCGGATATGGCGTTTGATAATGACATCGAAGCGCTGCTGCAAATTCGCCGTTTGTTTAATTTTCTGCCGCTGAATAACCGGCAGAAGCCGCCGGTATGGCCGACAGATGACCCGGCGGACCGCGTGGAAATGGCGCTTAATACGCTGGTGCCAGATAATTCGAACAAAGCGTATGATATGTTTGAGCTGCTGCACCGGATTGTGGATGAAGGTGATTTTTTCGAGATTCAACCTGATTATGCCAAGAATGTGATTATTGGTTTTGGCCGGATGGAGGGCACGACGGTGGGGTTTGTTGCCAATCAGCCGATGGAGCTGGCGGGATGTCTGGATATCGACGCGTCACGCAAGGCGGCGCGGTTCATTCGTTTTTGCGATGCCTTTAATATTCCGATTGTGAGCTTTGTTGATGTGCCCGGATTTTTGCCCGGTACGGCGCAGGAGCATAATGGCATTATCAAACATGGTGCCAAGCTGCTTTATGCCTATGCCGAAGCGACGGTGCCGAAAATCACTGTGATTACGCGTAAAGCCTATGGCGGTGCGTATATTGTGATGAGCAGCAAGCATTTGCGCGGTGATATTAATTATGCTTGGCCGACGGCAGAAATTGCGGTGATGGGGCCAGAAGGCGCGGTGGAGATTATTTTTAAAGGCAAGCTTGATTCGCCGGAAGCGGTGAAAGCGCAGGTGGATGAATATCGCGACAAGTTTGCCTCGCCATTTTCAGCAGCGGCGCGGGGGTATCTGGATGATGTGATTCGCCCGCAAAATACCCGCTGGCGCTTGTGCCGCACGCTGGCATTGCTGCGCGATAAGCAGCTGGAGAATCCGTGGAAGAAGCATGATAATTTGCCGCTTTAGGTTTTAGGTTATAGCTGTCATCCTGCGGATTGCGAAGCAATAGCGCAGGATCTCTATCCTTGTATCGTAGTATAATAAATAAGGAAGGGCGCTCACCCCGACCCTCTCCCAGAGGGAGAGGGGGAAGTATGCGCATGGCCGTTTTTGTTGTGAAGCATCTGATTATGTGGCATGATGATGTAACAATAGGGGAGAGATTATGAGCGCAACGGATAGTCAGGTAGCCATGCTGGAGGCGGCGATTGCGCTGGCTCATGCGGATGGAAAGCTGGATGAGCAGGAACAAGCCAAGCTGACGCATTTTGTACGTGGGCATGCAGCATTGTCGGAAACACAGCGAACGGAATTACTCGATAAGATTGCCCATCCGGTTACGCTGGATGCGGTGTGGTCGCGGATCAGCGATGTGCATGATCGCGCGCATCTGATTAATATCGCCAATAGCATTTTCTGGTCGGATGGGCTGCTGTGCCATAATGAGCAAGAGGTGCTGCAACATATTCATGATGCGCATATGGCGACGCTTGACGTAGAAAATGCCATGAAAGAATTGACTGATATGGCGCAAAAGCAAAGATTAGAGCGCGCAAAAGAAATTGCAGAACAACAGGCAGAACAACAGAAGGCGTTTAAGAAAAAATCTGTCGTTGACCGTATAAAGCTTTATGTCGCTGATTTGTTGCTTTAATTGGTCTGGAGTCTATTGCAAGCTTTTGGGCAGGCCATCTTGTTTGGAGAGCTGGAAGTTGGCGGTGCCTACATTGTAGAGCAGCCAGGGGTTGCCTTTGATTCCCTTTAATGCGTCTTTGGCAGGGTAGTCTTCGAGTTTGCTTTGAAACACTTTCTCGACGCCGGTAAGTTCGGCCTTGAGGCCGAGGATGAAGAGGGTGACCTGCAGGTCTTCATAGGCATCGGTTTCGTTGGCGAGGCGGACGAAAATATCGTTAGATGAGATGCCGGAATCGGGCGCGTTTTTGCGCATTTTCAGATGCTCCGCGTCGGTGGCGGATGCGGCAGCGACAGGGTTTGCCCAGCTGTAATCCCCGTCAAACACGAAATCAAAAAAGATCACCGATTGCAAGTTGCTTAAATCTTCTTTTTCTTCCAGCGCGCCCAGCACCGTTTGATGCAGCGGTATTAACTCCTTGAAGCTGCGGCCTGTGCAATCGACCGTGCCATCATACATCAGCCGGTCGTCCGGATATTCTGCATTGCCTTTTTCAAAACGCCAAAAGACCTGACAGCCATCAATGCCTTTCAGCGAATATATATCGGTGTAGCTGGTTTCTCTCGTGGCCTCATCTGCACGTTCGGCTACTACATCTTCGGGGCCGATCAACCCATTATCCTCGGCCAGCACAGCACAAGGCAGGCAAAACAGCGGTAGCAGGTAGGCAAGGGCAAAACGGCGCATGACGATCTCCGGTTGGTTGAGCCGTTATCATACGTAAAATAGTGCCTTCCTGCAACAGTCACGCGGCATGTCTCTTGCAATGCAAAAAAAGGTATAAAAGCTGGTGTGGATCATGTATATTCGCGCTGAAAATCAATAAGACAATGTCAATGCACTATGAAAGGACATCTATGCCTGCGTTAAGCGTCGCTGAACTCGAAAAAGACTGGAAAACCAACCCACGCTGGAATGGCGTTGAGCGCCCGTATACGGCGGCTGATGTGGATAAATTGCGTGGCAGCGTGCATATTGAGCATTCGCTGGCACGGCTGACGGCGGATAAATTGTGGAAATATTTGAACAGCGAGCCGTATGTGAATGCGTTGGGCGCGCTGACCGGTAACCAGGCCATGCAGCAGGTGCGTGCGGGTTTGAAGGCGATTTACCTTTCGGGCTGGCAGGTGGCGGCGGATGCGAATCTGGCGGGTGAAATGTATCCTGACCAGTCGTTATATCCGGCGAATTCGGTGCCGGCGGTGGTCAAGCGCATCAATCAATGTTTGCAGCGTGCTGACCAGCTGCATCATGCAGAGGGCGACGATAAAATCGACTGGTTCCAGCCGATCGTAGCGGATGGCGAAGCCGGATTTGGTGGCAGCCTCAACGTGTTTGAGCTGATGAAAGGTATGATCGAAGCGGGCGCCGCGGGCGTGCATTGGGAAGATCAGCTGGCGTCGGCCAAAAAATGCGGCCATATGGGTGGCAAGGTGCTGGTGCCGATTGCTGAGCATGTGCAAAAGCTGGTGGCGGCGCGTTTGGCGGCTGATGTGTGCGGCGTGCCAAGCATTATCGTGGCGCGTACCGATGCGAATGGCGCGTATCTGATTACATCGGATATTGACGAGCGCGACGGCGCGTTTGTCGAAAAAGGCCGCACGTCGGAAGGCTTCTTTAATTACAAAGGCGGTATTGACGCGGCGATCAATCGCGGTATCGCCTATGCGCCTTATGCTGATTTGGTGTGGTGTGAAACGGCGAAGCCGGACATTGCCGAAGCTAAGAAATTTGCCGAAGCGATGCACAAAGCGCATCCGGGTAAAATGCTGGCCTATAATTGCTCGCCTTCGTTTAACTGGAAGAAAAATCTGGATGATATTACGATTGCGAAATTCCAGAAGGAATTGGGTGCGATGGGCTATAAATTCCAGTTTATTACGTTGGCGGGTTTCCATTCGCTCAACCATGGCATGTTCGATCTCGCCATGAAATACAAAGAGCATGGTATGACCGGCTATGTCGAATTGCAGGAGCGCGAATTTGCCGATGCCAGCCGTGGTTTTACCGCGACCAAGCATCAGCGTGAAGTGGGTACGGGCTATTTCGATCAGGTGGCACAGGTGATATCGGGCGGCGAATCGTCGACGACGGCACTCGAAGGCTCGACGGAAGCGGCGCAGTTTCATTGAGGGTTTTTGTGTTTGTTCCTGCTACGGGCACCTGCCCTCCGCAATGAGCCTAACGCTTCGCGACTGAAGGCTCGGTCTGCTGACCTCGGTTTTTAATTATTCGTCATGCTGCGGGACGCGGAGCGTCAGCGCAGACTCTCGTGCCACCCTCAACCGCCTTATGAGATCCTGCGCTCTTGCTTCGCAAGCCGCAGGATGACGGGGAGGGGTGAGACCTGCGCTATGGCTTGGCAAGCCGCGGGACGACGGGAGGGTGAATCGTAAACGACTCTTTTTGTTGTTTGTCAATGGCTTGTTGCTGTGTGCAACGCGCGCTAACCGCTTGTAACTTTGATGTTAACATGCTACCACAACCCCTCTTATATCAACGGGCGTAGGAGCGTGGATGTTTAATTCGATTCTGATTGCCAACCGTGGTGAAATTGCGGTGCGGATTATGCAAACCGCCAAACGGCTGGGTATGCGCACGATTGCGGTTTATTCCGAAGCCGATACCAATGCGCTGCATGTGAAATATGCCGACGATGCCATTTATGTGGGGCCCTCACCCGCTGCAGAAAGCTATCTGAATGTGAAGGCACTGTTGTCGGCGATAGACCGCTCGGGCGCGCAATGCGTGCATCCGGGCTATGGGTTTTTGTCGGAAAATACCGCCTTTGCCAAAGCGGTGATGGGGATGGGGGTTGCGTGGGTGGGACCACCGCCCGAGGCGATTCGTCTGATGGGCGACAAGATTGAATCGAAAAAAATTGCGCGTGCAGCGGGTGTGAACACGGTGCCGGGCGTGCTGGATGCCGTGTCGGAGCTGACAGAAGCCAGACGCATTGCGAATGAAATCGGTTATCCGGTGATGATCAAGGCAGCAGCTGGCGGTGGCGGCAAGGGCATGCGCGTGGCCTATGCCGATAAGGACCTTGAAGAGGGGATGATATCATCGGCAAGTGAGGCGAAATCGAGCTTTGGTGATGCACGGGTGTTTATTGAAAAGTTTTTCGAGAATCCGCGTCATATCGAGATTCAGATTTTAGCCGATAGCCATGGGAATGTGGTGTCGCTGGGCGAGCGCGAATGCTCGATTCAGCGCCGCCATCAAAAGGTGATCGAAGAAGCGCCGAGCCCGTTTTTGAGCGAAGAGATGCGCAAGGCGATGAGTGACCAGTCGATCGCGCTGGCGCGGGAAGTGGGTTATACCTCTGCCGGAACGGTTGAGTATATCGTTGATCAAAAGGGCGAGTTTTATTTTCTGGAAATGAATACGCGCCTGCAGGTGGAGCATCGGGTGACTGAGCTGATTACCGGCATTGATCTAGTGGAGCAGATGCTGCGTGTAGCGGCGGGTGAAAAGCTGCCATTTACACAGGACGAAGTGCAGATTAATGGCTGGGCATTTGAGTCACGCGTGTATGCAGAAGACCCGTCGCGCGGGTTTTTGCCATCAACGGGGCGCATTGTGCGCTATCAGGAGCCCGAAATTAAAGGCACCCTGATCGTCGATAGCGGGATTTATGAGGGCGGCGAGGTCAGCATGTTTTATGATCCGATGGTGGCCAAAATTTGTACGCATGCGGCGACGCGGGACGCCGCGATTGACGCGATGCGCGCGGCGCTGGGCGAGACTATCATTCGCGGGATTGCGCATAATATCAGTTTTCTCGATGCGGTATTATCGCATGAACGGTTCCGCCGTGGCGATTTGTCGACCAATTTTATCGAGCAGGAATATCCCGAAGGCTACAGCGGTGCTACGCTTGATTCGGAAGCGCAACGGGTTTGTATGGCGGTGGCGGTATTTTGCGAGCTGCGCGACATGGAGCGCGCGGCGAAAATATCGGGCCAACTGCCCGGGCGCGAGCGCGCAATTGGCCAGCGCTGGGTGGTGAATATCGCCGATAATAATTATCCGGTTTATATCCGCAAAAAAGAACATGGCTATGATATCGGCTTTGATGACGGGCTGATTGTGATTCGTAGCTCATGGCTGTTGGGCAGCAAATTGTTTCAGGGCACGGTGAATGGGCGTCCCATTAGCGTACAAACCACGCGCTTGCCCGAGGGGTATCAACTCAGTTTCGCTGGCTATGATGTGCGCGCTGTGGTACGTTCACCGCGTGTGGCGGAGCTTGCGCAATACATGCCAGCGCGGGATGAATCGGCGTCGGAAACCGAATTACGTGCGCCGATTGCCGGACTGGTTTCGGTGATGCATGTGAGGGCCGGTGATACGATTAAGGCGGGGCAGCCGCTGCTGGTGATCGAGGCGATGAAGATGGAAAACATTATTTATGCTGATCATGACGGGGTGGTGGCTAAGGTGCATATAGAGGCGCCTGCCAGCGTGGCGTCGGATGAGTTGCTGGTTGAGTTTGAGGCTGCGGTTTAGGGGCTAGTGACTAGAGGCTAGTAAGTGGGGGTGGTATGAGTGATGTATTAGAATCCAAGACGGCGTCGATTACAACCCAGCGCGTGCTGATTGAAGGACGCGTGCAAGGGGTGGGTTATCGTGCCTGGGTGAATGCGAATGCGCGCAAACGCGGCATTAGCGGATGGGTACGTAATTTGAGTGATGGTGCGGTGGAGGCGCTGTTTTCCGGCCCTGCGGATGTGGTGGAGCAGTTGATTCAGGCATGCTGGGAAGGGCCATTGGCCAGCCGCGTGCTGAATGTGACGGCAGCCCCCAGCCGCGACCGCGTGGAAGCGGGCTTTACGCAAAGGCCTACGATTTAAGATTAAATGCCTGATGGAATATTCAGCACACAGGCTTTGCCCGTTACTGTGAGTTGATATTCCGCCGCGGCTGGATCATCGGAGCTGGCGCAATTAGGGCGATAGGAGTTCTTAAACGTGGTAACCCTGCCCGCGCCAGGCTTGCCATCATCCATTTTGTTATCGATATTCCATGCCATTTCATTGGTCACGATTACGCTGTCGCCATTTAAGTTGCTAGCATTGGCGTCGGCGCCGATGCGATAAACAACCCTGCCGTAATTCCCGGGATAGAAAGCGCCCAAGCCAGTAAAATTGGGACTCACAACGCATACAACTGATGAGGTTGCAATTCTTGTTGTCGGCACATTGCCCCCTGCAACCACATCGTCGGGGTCTAATGGCCCGGTGACACCGGTATAGGTTCCCTCAATCAGCCCTGCCAACGCCATTTGTTGCCAGAAACGGAAGCTTTCCTTCGAATAGCTATGGACGTTGATTTGTCCATCGCCGTTACCATTGCAGGTGCCCGCCGCTGTGGCGGTGAGGCAAGCGGCGGTCAGGCCCGTGGTGCCATCGGCGGCACCCCAGAATTTGGTGGCATTGTTCATATCTCCCGGTATGGCGAAATATTTATCCCGAAAGCTGATGACACTCGACGAGTAAGTGGTGATTTGCGTGACGAGGCTGCGTTGCTCGGCTGCTGTGATGAGGCTCTGGCCTGATAGGATGCCGCCTGTTAATAAACCAAGAATAACCAGCACAATGCTTAGCTCAACAAGCGAAAACCCCTGCTTCACAGCCCCCCCCGATCTCTTTACCTTTATTCAGTCTTAGATTAGCATATTTCTAAGGTAGCGACAAGAATATTGTCTATTTTTAGGCAATAAGCCATGTAATGCCAGACACATAAAAAAAGGGACGCAAAGGTCCCTTGTTTGTATGGTGCGGCCGAAAAGACTTGAACTTTCACCCGTGTTACCGGACAGCGACCTCAACGCTGCGCGNNGCGTCTACCAATTCCGCCACGGCCGCACATAGTAGAGCGGGTGGTGTAGCAAAATAACGATTGGTGTGCAAGTGCCGATATGCTAGTGACTGCGCTTATGGAATGGCAGATTTCGACACAGCCCGAGCCTTATGATGCGGCGATAGCAACCATGCAGGCGCGTGCGCGTAGGATTCGTGAGGGCAGCGCCGATGAGCTGGTGTGGTTGCTGGAGCATCCGCCGCTTTACACAGCGGGCAGCTCGGCGCGCGTCGATGATTTGATTGATGCGGGGCGGTTTCCGGTGCATGAAACGGGGCGTGGGGGGCAATATACCTATCATGGGCCGGGGCAGCGGGTGGCGTATGTGATGATGGATTTGAAAAGACCAAAGTTGGTAGAGTCCAGAGTTCAGAGTTCAGAGTTCAGTGAATCAAGGAACTCTTACCCCGGCCCTCTCCCTGAGGGGGAGGGGGAAGTGCGGCCCGACATTAGGGCTTTTGTGAAGGATTTGGAGCAGTGGCTGATTCATACGCTGGCGCAGTTTGGTGTGAGGGGCGAAATACGTGAGGGGCGTGTGGGTGTGTGGGTGCAGACGCCAGAAGGTGAGAAGAAAATTGCGGCGCTGGGCATTCGGTTGCAGCAATGGGTCAGTACGCATGGGATTGCGCTGAATGTGCATCCTGACCTATCGCATTATAGCGGGATTGTGCCTTGTGGCATTTCGCAATATGGGGTGACGTCGTTGCATGATTTGGGGGTGATGGTGAGCATGGCAGAAGTGGATGCGGTGTTGAGGGATGCGTTTGGGAAAGTATTTGGTGGCTGATATACCCTCATGAGATCCTGCGCTCTCGCTTCGCGAGCCGCAGGATGACGAGCTAGCTCAACAGGATGACGGGATTAGCTCAATAAGGCCTGGGCGACTTGTTTGGTTTGGTGACGGAGTTCGGGGACGGCGGTGGTTTCGAGTTTTTCGCCCAGCAGTAATGCGCCGATGGCATAGATGGGTGGAACAGCGGGTGAGCTGACGCGGTTTTGCGCATCGGCGGAGAGACCGGCACCGGTGGCATGCGCGGTGATGAGGCGGTGCTCGAGCAGCGAGGCGATGATGGGCGCGGGGGTGTGGTAGCGCGGGCCGGTGCAATCGAACACCAGATCGGCGCGTTGCCATGGCGGATTGAGCTTTAAGGTGGCGGTGATGCGGTGGATGCGCAACTGGCCGCTTTGTCTGGCATGTTGTAAGCGGTCCCATAATTGCGGGGCCATACGGTGGCGGTGAATATTCCATAAGGTGAAATAACGAGCTAGAAAGCGTTTCTTTTCGTTTACGGAATAGGTTTGCCATTGCGGAATGGTGTGCGGGCGCAGCGCGTCGATGACGGCTTGCCAATGGGTGTTGGTGGTGGCAGCTCCGGTAATGGCGTGGCGTAGATTAAGCAGGCGCTTAGCGTGGGGCGGGGTATGCAGCTTGGCAAGCCATGGGCTGATGTCGAACATAGTGGCGCGGCGCGGGTGGGGCTGTGGCAGCCAGCCATTACGCGAATAACAATCGATCGGGCCGTTATAGGCCGCATCAAGCAGGCTGATGATGGTATCGACGGCGGTGAGGCCGGTGCCGAGGATGGTGATGCTGCGCGGTTTGGTTTTGACGATGGCAGCAAAATCCTGCTGCCATGGGGAAGTGATCCAGTCGCGCTGGTCGGCGGGGTGGAAGGGATTGCCGCAGCATAGTGCGATGCGAGCGGCGGTTAATGTATCCTCGCCTGCCTGAATTTGGTATTGCTGATCGACAGGCGTGATGGCGCTGACCATGTGGTGGATATTGGTGATGTGGATGTTTTTCGTGGTGGCTAAGGCGCGGGTGGCGGCGAGGATGGTGAGCAGATAATCGCCATAGAGGCAGCGCGGGACAAAATCGCCCTCGCTATAGACATGTTTGTCGTTGCGGGTTTTGCGTGCGGCGAGGCCCGCATCGGATTGCAGCCAAATGTAGAAACCTTCGGGCTTGTCGGGGTAGGCGCCCATGCGGTTGGCGGGGACATTGAGTAAATGCTCCAGCCGCTGTGTGGCGTAAGCGGGGCCAAGCCAGCGATGGGGTGAGCCGTCGCAGATGGCGATGTGCAAGGGCGTGTTGGCCTGCTCTACCAGATGGGCGAGCAGCATAAGGCCGGAAAAGCCCGCGCCGATAATATTGATGTCATACTCGGCGGATGCGCTCATATATGGGCACCATATTGTTCATCCTCGGGCTTGGCTTTGGGCTTGCGCGTGAGCATGGTGAGATACATTTTTTCCATTTGCAAGCTGGCGGTGCGTACGAGCATGAAGGGGAACAGGCCGTGGATCATCAGCGCGGCGCTGGTGTAGAGCATGCGCAAGGTCATGCGGGTGGTGAACCATAAATGCTGCCAGTAGCTTTCTCCCGTTTGTTTGGGGTGCTCGGTGAAGTGATGCTCGAGCTGGTCCTGCAATTGCTTGATTCTATCGAGAGCGATTTCGCGTTGGGATTTGGTCATGGATTCCTCCTTGGCTTACCAGAAAATGAATTGGCTGTGTTTGGGCGACAGCTGGATGAGGTCGCGTAGATTTTGCGTGTCGAGGACGTTCGAGACGGCGTTGCGCACATCGATCATGATTTTGCGGATGACGCAAGTGTCTTCGTTTTCGCAATCATCGCATTTGACGTAATGGTGGACGCTGGCGCAGGGCAGGGGCGCGAGTGAGCCATCGAGCAGGCGCACCACATCGCCGACCATGATATCTTCGGGGCGGCGAGCGAGGAAATAACCGCCGAAAATGCCGCGTTTGCTGTCTACCAGCCCGTGCTGCTTTAATTCGGCGAGAATGGTTTCGAGAAATTTAGGAGGGACGTCGGCCTGTTCGGCAATGAGGCGGGCCTGCAGCTTTTTATCCTGCGCCGACATCATGATAAGTGCGCGGAGCGCATATTTGGCTTTCATGGATAACATATTTAATCCCTACTGATCTTATATAGATTAATTCATACAAGATCAATGGGAATTTAGATATGCGTGAAACGGGTTAATTACCAGATGGGCCGCCTATTATACTGCCTAAGCCTTTTTGTTCAATGATGGCATCGATGGCTTGATCGACTGCTTTCATGATGGTTGCCGCCATTTTTATTTTTACCGGGCTGCCTGATTCTTCGTAGCAATTTTGATCTTCTAATGCACCGTCTATGACGCTTTCTATATAGCTAGCCATCTCATCATTGACGCCAGCTACTATTTTGCCGTTGCTCATTGCTGCGATAATGCGGCATGCGACGTAGGATTGAAAAAAGTCAGGCTTTCCTGTTTCAGCCGCATATTTTTCTATATCCTCAAGGCCGCGAACCTCTTGATTTTTGGCTGTGCGGGCTAATGCCGCTGCGGCGGAAATTGTGGCTTCATTCACTATTACGCTGGCTGCCAACGGTGTTTTGACTCGTGCTGCCCATGGTCTAATCTCGCCCATAATACCCCCCCTGATTTGAGACATTATAGCATCATTTTATGACGAAATGATGACGTGGAAGGGGCTTTGCCGCGAAATTATATGTACTTGTTGATTGGCTATCTTATTAGCTTATTTCTTTTGATTTCGCTGGTTGTGAGGTGTTGTGAGCCCATCTGTGTCTGCATCTATAAGTCGTAGTATTGCCTATGCTATACCGCCTTTGGCGTGTTTTGCGTTGATTATTTGGGCGTATATGGTGGGTGAGCCCTATTTAACGCGGATTGTGACCTCGCATACGGGGTTTGAAGAGCTTATTTGCGGCTTTTTCCTGTTATTAGCCTTCATAATATGCCTATTCGTGATTTTTCAGCCTGCGGTGCGTGCGGATAAGCGGTTGCGGGTGTGGTTGATCGCTTATGCGGTAGGTGTGTTTTACTTTATGGGTGAAGATCAGAATTGGGGCCAGTATTTATTTGATCTCGCGGTGCCCGATTATTTTTTGGAAAATAATAAGGAGCAGGAGCTGAATCTGCATAATATGAGCAGCTGGTTTAATCAGAAACCACGGCTGGTGGTGGAGATTTGGGTGATTGTGGTGGGGGTGCTGGTGCCGCTCGGCTGGTCGTGGCCGCAGCGCGTGACGCGCAATTTTGTGCCGCAGGTGCTATGGGCCGATCGGCGTATTCTGGTGTCGGCTTTGCTGGCGGTGGCTGCGGCATGGCCAGAGCGGTTGCATGATAAGGGCCTGCTGATACCTGATGCGTGGATGGCGATTCGCTTCAGCGAGGTGCAGGAAGTGTTTCTGGCATGGGTGATGTTGCTTTATATTGCGCTGCTTTATCAGTATCTGCGCGGGGCGCACGCGACAGATTCGTAAAAACACGGTGCAGTGCAGCACGGGCTGTGCTATAAGCGGGCGACGCACCCGTTAGCCCGAGGTACCCTGTGATTAAACCCGTTGAAACCCCTATGGATGAGCTGCCGACGCTTGCGCCGGATGCGGAGCCCTATGCGGTGCCTGCCGATGTAATTGGTGATATTTGCCGTGCGATTCAGGCGCAAGACCCCGATATGGCGGCTGCGATTATTGACGAATTGCATGTGGCGGATAAGGCGGAGCTGCTCAATGCGCTGAATGAAGAACAGCGCTATGAGCTGACCGGCATGCTGTGCGAGGCGTTTGACCATGACATTCTGCCCGAGCTGACGCCTGAAGCGGCGGGCCATGTGTTGGATGCGCTGGGGGTTGATCGGTCGGCGGAGGCGCTGTCGTATCTGGATACCGATGATGCGGTGCATGTGATCGAGGAGTTAGACGCGCAGGATCAGCGCGATATTCTGGATGCTATTCCTGAGGCGCGGCGTAATGAGCTGGAAGAGGGACTCAGTTATCCGGAGGAGTCGGCGGGTCGATTGATGACCAAAAAGCTGATTTGTGTGCCGGAATTCTGGAGTGTGGGCGACACGATCGATTATTTGCGCAGCCATCCCGATTTGCCCGATCATTTTTATATTGTGTATGTGGTTGATCCCAAATTTCGCCCGCTGGGGCGTTTGCTGCTGGGTAAGGTGATGCAGCATAAGCGCGAGAAGCCGGTGCGCGAGATTATGGATACGGAAGTTTATCCGGTGAAGCCTGATACCGATCAGGAGCATGTGGCGTATTTGTTCAGCAAATATGCGCTGGTGGAAGCGCCGGTAGTGAATGATGAGGGGCGGCTGGTGGGCACGATTACCGTGGATGACATTATGGATGTTATCCATGAGGAGGAGGAGGAGGATTATTTGCGCGCCGGTGGTGTGAAGAGCCAGGATATTCAGGCCAATGTGCGCGATACGGTGCGGCAGCGCTTTCCGTGGTTGTTTATTAATTTACTTACGGCAGTGGCGGCGTCGCTGGTGATCGGGCTATATTCGGACACGATCGAGCAGCTGGTGGCGCTAGCGGTGCTGATGCCGATTGTGGCGTCGATGGGCGGGAATGCGGGCACTCAATCGGTGACGGTGGCCGTGCGCGCGCTGGCCACGCGGCAATTGCAAAGCAGTAATTCGTTTAAAGTGATTCGCAAGGAATTGCTGATTGGGTTGCTTAATGGCGTTGGGCTGGCGGCGATTATGGCGGCGGGCACCTATGCGTGGTATCAGGATATCCGACTTGCGGTGGTGTTTGCGATTGCGACGATTGTGACGCTGATGGTGGCAGGGCTTAGCGGCGCCGCGATTCCGATTGTGTTGAATCGGTTGAAGGTTGACCCGGCGGTGTCGTCGGGGATTTTTCTGACCACGGTGACGGATGTGGTCGGGTTTTTGACCTTTTTGGGGCTGGCGGCGGCGATATTGCTTTAGGGCTTCATTATACGATGTCATCCCTGCGAAAGCAGGGATCTTACCTTACTTTCCACACAAGATCCCTGCTTTCGCAGGGATGACGGCTGTTGGAAACGGCTTTATTAGTGGTTGATGACCTGAAGTGTGCCAAGCTTAATTGTCATTGAATTGTCATCCCATTTAATAGCTTAGTGAGATAATATGCTCTGGTTTTCCTCTTATGTTGTGATCTGAAGCTTTGTCTTCCGTTTGCACCATTAGAGGTATGTTTGCTTGGCTCTCAGATCAGGAGATAGAGATGACTAAGGTAAATGAAATAAAGGAAGTCGCAATAAAATATGCGGATTTTCGCATGAAACTAGACTTCTTGTTAGGAGTGCAATTTGCAGCTATTGGCGTGGGAATAATTTTCCCCACCGTAATGTGGCTGTCATGGACGATTGCACTAATGTGCTTATATGCGTTGTACTATGTCATATATAAATCGGGGGCAGTAAGAAAAAAAATCCTGAATATGATGAAAATAGGCAATGTAATAGCCTTCATATTTTGGGGCGTATACCTAACCTACCATTTTTTCGGTTAGGGTGGCCCATCGAACTCAGCGGTGCCTCGGCACCGCTACCTTTTTTCCTACTTAGTGACTGATGAGGCGGAGGTTGTCTAGGACGTTGCCGTCTTCGAAGCGGTTGGATTCGTTTTCGATGTGATCGGAGAGGTCGTCATCGATGAAGACTTTATCGGTGCGTTTGAATTTGCCGTCGACGAAGGCGCCGTCTTCGATCGAGAGGGATTCATGCATGATGACGCCGGTGACGCGGGCGCTGGCATAGAGCGATACGGTGGTGGCTTTCACCAGCCCTTCAACTTCGCCATAAATATGGATATGTTCGGCGACGACATCGCCTTTCACCACGCCATGCTCGCGGATAGTGGTGCTGTGGCATTTCACATTGCCTTCGATGCGGCCATCAATATCGAGAAAGCCGTCGGAGATGATGTTGCCCAATATGTTCATATCGGATGAAATCACCGACGGGGGGGATTTTTTGACCGATGCTGCGGTGGGGCTGGTAGTCGCCGCTTGCGGGGTATTAGTGGTTTTCGATTTTCCGAACATGCTTGCCTGCTTCTATAAAGTTTTTAGGATTCACGGGCGATCCGTGATATCGCACCTCGTAATGTAGATGCGATCCGGTGCTGCGTCCAGTATTTCCTTGATAGCCAATGATTTGTCCTTTTTTGATTTTTTGGCCTTCGCTTACTGCGGTGCGGCTCATATGGCCATAGAGGGTGGATACGCCCAGCCCATGATCGATTTCGACGGCGATACCATAGGCACCACGGCGGCCCGTTTCGGTTACGACACCGTTATTGGTGCTGTAGATGGGTGCACCATGACCGGCGACAAAATCGATGCCGGTGTGGCGCGCGAGGCGATGGCGGAACGGGTCGATGCGCATGCCGTAGCCGCTGGTGATTTTGGTGTTTTTCATCGGATGCGCTAGGGGTAGTTTGTCGACGATTTCGTGCAGCGTCATCATTTGCTGCAGGTCTTCGTGGAGTTTGGCGTCTTCTTCGATCAGGCGCTCTTCATCGACGGGATTGAAGGGGCCGCCTTGTGGCGCATTACGATCAGCTGGTTGTTTGCGCGCGGCGAGCTTGTTGTTTTCTTTGTCGAGCTTACCGGCGAGGGTTTGGGGATTGAGGCCGGTCGTGGCGATGATTGCTTCGAGTTCTTCGATTTTACCCTGGGTGGTAAAGCGGATGGAATCGATCACGCTGGCGTGATTGGCTTTCATTTCATTCAGCTTGGATTCGAGGAAGGCGATGCGCTCCAACACGACATTATGGTCGAGCGAATCGAGATTGGCGAGCTCCAGCTGCGCGTCGGACTGCGTGCCTTCGCCGCCTTCGGTGCCTTTATATTGTTCGATAACGAATTTGGCGTATTCGCTCATATCGCCTTCATCCTGATCGAGCATATTGATCAGGTCGCGCTTGATGAGGGCGAATTCGCTCTCAATCCGGCGGTTTTCGAGGCTGGTAGAGGCGATTTTGCGCTCCTTCTCAACCAATACGGACTGGGCAGCCATGTAGCTGCCGGTGGAGTAAGAGCCCCATGCGACAAAGCCCAGCACGCCCACAATCAGCATGCATTGGTTGCGCACGCTGACCGGAATATGGCCGGTTTTATGATCGGAAATGACGATGATATTGCGGTGACAAAATAATCGCTTGCGGAAAGCCTTCATCAGGTTTCGTTTTTTCTTATGCCCGGCGCTCATAAACCTCCACACCTGTTTTCGTGATGCAGCGCAAGAGGCATGGCTGCATTCGTTAGAGCATTTTTATATGCAATCTGCATACATGCCCATATTGCACAATGAATGTACGCGTTACATCCGTTGCAGGATGGCTCCGAAGAACCCGTCGGTTTCGTCGCGGTGGGGGCTCATTTGCAAACATGCTCCGATCCCCTCGCTCCAAAGTCTGTGTTTATTCCACATTTCGGGCAAAGGCTCAACCCTGAAATCGGGATGATCCACAATAAAACGCTTCACCTGATCGATATTCTCCTCGGGCAGGAGGGAACAGGTGGCGTAAATAAGCCGTCCACCGGGCTTTACCAGCCGCGAGGCGGAATCGAGAATGCGGCGTTGCAGGTCGATGGTTTCGGCCAGATCAGTGGCAGAGCTGCGCCATTTTAAATCAGGGTTGCGCCGCCAGGTGCCTGATCCGCTACAGGGGGCATCGACCAGTACCCAATCGGCGGATTCTTTATGGCGCTTGATATGCTGATCGGTTTCGCTGGTGAGCAGATGGGTGATCACATTATCGGCACCGGCGCGGGCGAGGCGTTTTTTGATTTGATGCAGGCGCTTTTCGTTTACATCCCATGCGAGGAGGCGGCCTTTATTTTCCATTTTGGCGGCGATGGCGAGGGTTTTGCCACCGGCACCGGCGCAGAAATCGATGACTTTGTCGCCCGATTGCGCATCGACCAGCGCGGCGATGATTTGCGAGCCTTCATCCTGCATTTCGAACCAGCCGTCGCGGAAGATTTGGGTGTTGAAGACGGGATGGCGTTTTTGCAGGCGCACGCCTAGCGGGGAATGCGGAGTGGGGGCACCGTAATAGCCGAGCTTGTCGAGTTCCATGATCAGATCGGCGCGGTCGGGGCATTTGAGGGTGTTGACGCGTAAATCGACGGGCGCGACGGCGTTGAGCGCGGCCATTTCGGCTTCCATATTGTCGCCGAATAATTCGCGCAGGCGGGGCTCGAGCCATTCGGGGATGTTGTATTTGGCCCAGCCGGGCATGGCGTCGGTAATCAGCTCTTCATTTTCATGCGCGGTGATGAGGGCGATTTCGTCGGGGGTGAGGGGTGCCGGGCCGTATTGACCGCCGCAAAACAGCGCTTCCATATCGGCGAGGCGGTGGTTGTAGCCCAGCACCAGCGTCATGATGACAATCAGGCGCGGGGTGGATTCGACCTGTGCGCGTTCGATCCACCATTGGACGGAGCCGCCATGGCGTAATATATAATAGAGTAGTTCGGCGACGGAGCCACGGTCTTTGCTGCCCATGAAACGGCGGGCTTTGAAATAATCATTGAGCAGTGCATCGGCGGGCGCACGCGAGCCGCTGGCCCATTTGGTGTGAATGGTTTCGAGCAATTCGGTGGTGGCAGCGATTCGTGCAGCGGGGCGCATGGGTGCTTTCGTGATTCGTTATTCGGGGTTCGTGATTCGATTTAGGGTGTCTTGTACAGAGTCAGCGGCTGAAAGTCTATGTTTGAAACATAGAGATGAATAACGAATTACGAATCACGAACCCCGAATAACGATTACTCACTCCGATAATTCGGGGCTTCCTGGGTGATGGTGATGTCGTGGGCGTGGGATTCGCGCAGGCCGGCATTGGTGATGCGGACCATGGTGCAGTTTTTTTGCATGTCGGCGATGGTGGCGTTGCCGGTGTAGCCCATGGCGGCTTTGAGTCCGCCGACGAGCTGATGCACGACGCCGGAGGCTGCGCCTTTGAAGGGCACGCGGCCTTCGACGCCTTCGGGGACTAATTTGAGTTTATCGGCGACTTCGGCTTGGAAATAACGATCGGCTGAGCCGCGTGCCATGGCACCCACACTGCCCATGCCACGATAGGTTTTATAGGAGCGGCCTTGATACAGAATCACGTCGCCGGGGCTTTCTTCGGTGCCTGCCAGCAGTGAGCCAACCATGCAGCAATCGGCACCGGCGGCGATGGCTTTGGCGATGTCGCCGGAGAATTTGATGCCGCCGTCGGCGATGAGGGGAATGTTGCGTTTGCGGCAGATTTCGGCCACGTCCATGATGGCGGTGAGCTGTGGCACGCCCACACCTGCGACAATACGGGTGGTGCAGATGGAGCCGGGGCCAATGCCGACTTTGACCGCGTCGGCACCGGCGTCGATGAGGGCTTTGGCGGCTTCGGCGGTGGCGATATTGCCGCCGATGATTTGCGTGTCTTTGCTGAGGGATTTGATGCGGTTGACGGCTTCGATGACGCCGCGTGAATGGCCGTGGGCGGTATCGACGATGATGGCGTCGACCTCGGCTTTGATGAGGGCTTCGGCGCGCTCCAGCCCGTCGGCACCGACGCCGCAGGCGGCGGCGACGCGCAGGCGACCACGTGCGTCTTTAGTGGCGTTGGGGTGGGCTTGCGCCTTTTCGATATCCTTGACGGTGATGAGGCCGATGCAATGATAGTCGTTATCGACCACCAGCAGCTTTTCGATGCGGTGCTGGTGCAGCAGTTTTTTGGCGTCTTCGCGGGAGATGCCTTCGCGCACGGTGACGAGGTTTTCGAGCGTCATTAATTCTTTGATGCGCTGGGCGGGGTCGGAGGCGAAGCGTACATCACGGTTGGTAAGGATGCCCACCAGTTTACCCGATTCCTCGGTGACGGGGATGCCGGAGATGTTATGAATATCCATGAGGTTATAGGCGTCGGCCAGCGTGGCTTCGGGGTGGATGGTGACGGGGTTGACGACCATGCCGGATTCGAATTTTTTGACGCGGCGCACCTGTTCGGCCTGTTCTTTGGCGCTGAGATTTTTATGGATGCAGCCAATGCCGCCCTGCTGCGCCATGGCGATGGCGAGGGCCGATTCGGTGACGGTGTCCATGGCGGAGGAAATTAAAGGTATGCCCAGCGTGATGGCGTTGGTGAGGCGGGTGGTGGTATCGACGGTAGCGGGGAGCACATCGGAGGCTGCGGGTTGCAGCAATATGTCGTCAAAGGTGAGGGCGAGGCGTGGCTCCATGGCAATTCTCCGGCTGTTGGCATTGAATTGCAGCGCTTTGTAACCTTATCAGGGTGAAATGTCACGCGGTTATTTAGGCGGGGTTATTTTTGCGGAATCCGGTTGCCACCACATAGCTTTCAGCGGAATCCTGACGTGAGGATTTGGGTTTCATGTGTTTGACGGTGACAAAATCACGTTTCATGGTTTTGAGCAGTTCGCCTTCGGTGCCGCCTTTGAGCACTTTGCAGACGAAGCTGCCGCCTTCGGCCAGTATTTGGGTGGCGAAATCATAGGCCAGTTCGCACAGGGCGATGATGCGGATATGGTCGGTGGGGGGGTGGCCGGTGGTGTTGGCGGCCATGTCGGACATCACCACATGCGCATCGCCGCCCAGCAGGGATTTGATGATGTCGGGGGCGTCGTCGTCGTTGAAGTCTTTGACGATGAAGGTGGCACCGGCCAGAGGTGCGACTTCGAGCAGGTCGATGCCGATGATGCTGCCTTTTTTGCCGATATGCTCGAGCGCGATTTGTGACCAGCCGCCGGGCGCAGCACCGAGATCGAGAATCCGCTGGCCGGGTTTGAAGATGTGGAATTTCTCTTGGATTTCCTGCATTTTATAGGCAGCGCGGGAGCGGTAGCCGTCGCGCTTGGCTTGCGCCACATAGGGGTCGTTGAGCTGGCGTTGCAGCCAACGGGTGGAGGAATTGGTGCGACCGCGCGCGCTTTTGACGCGCACGCTTAAATCGCGTGTGCCGGATTTTTTGGTCATGACGTATCCTTTTGTGGGAATGCAGCTTAGCCGCATTCCCACAAGGATGCATTAGTTATTGTGCAGGTGCAGGCTCGGCGGGAGTGGCGTTGCTTTCGGCCTGCGGTGCGGGGGTGGGCATTTTGCTGGCGACATCGTTGATGAAGGCGATGGTCAGCTCTTCTGCCGGTTTGCCATTGATTGTGATTTCCGGCCCTTGCATCGTCACATCATATTGCAAATTCTGTGCTGCGGGGTCTTTGGCGGCGGATTGCAGGAATGATTTGAAGGCGGCCACCACTTCGGTGGGTGGCAGGTTGTTGCGGATTTCCTGTGCGGTTTCGGGCGCGGCGGTGGTAATGTGCGGCAACAAATCATTCTGATAGGCGATCAGCTCATCGATGATGGTGGTGCATTTGAGGCAGGTAAGGGTAGCCTGTGCCGCTTCGGGGATGGGTATATAGGGCGAGGTGCTGCCTTTGCCCTGCAAGGTGAGGCCGCCCAGATCGGTGCTTATTTCCATTCGGCGTACATCTACCTGACCGGGTTGCGGGGCTGTGGGTGCTGCGCCTTCTTCGGCGGGAGCCTCAGCAGGTGCTGCGGGCGTGGGGAAGCTTGCATCGACAGCGACGACCAGCTTGCCAAGACGCTCATAGCTGGGGAGCACATCTTGCAGGAAAATGTCGCGCTGAGCGGCGGGCATGGTAACCATATATTGTGAAACACCGGGTGCCAGCATCATCAGCAGCGGATTATCGGCTGCTTCGAACAGGGTGGCGCGCATAGCGGCGATCATCAGCTTATCGTAATTGGGTTTGAAGGTGCTGGTGAATTCGGCTTTGATCTCTTGTTTGTCGCTTTGCGTGTTGTCGAGCAGCATGCTCATATTCATTTCGGTTACATCATCGGTGTAACGCAGTTGCGAAAGATTGATCAGCATTTTGGTATCGCTGCCTTTAACGGTCAGATCCATATTGGCGTTAATATGGCCCGATTGGGTGTAGAGATCACCGTAATTGCTGGTGTCTTCGTAGCCCATGGCAGCATATAGCTCGCTGATGGCTGCGGAAGAGCCTTCGGGGAAGAGGAGATTCTGCAGGTTGAATTTTACCTCGGCGTCGAATACGTCTTTGACTCTGGTGTGGTTTTCGAAGGCGATCAGTAGTTGCTCTGCCTGCGCGATGGTTTTGCCATCGGGTGAGGTAATGACCATATCGTCATAGCTGCATTGCATGCCAGACAGTTCTTCGGCCCAGTTTTCGCTCTCTTCATCGGTAAAGAGGTTGTTGTCTTGATTGAACAGATGGTAATCATGCGCTTTAATTTCGCAACCGGCAGCATTGGCCACATTGATGGTCACATGAGCGATTTTGCTCTCGTTATTCCAGCCTTCGATATGCACGGGGCCTTCATGGCCGAATAGCACGCTGCGGGTGAATAGCGGGCCGCTGATGAGGATGTTATCGTCGAAGCGGAAGGCGAGTTTGTTGATGTCGGTGTTGGCGGCTGCATCATCTTCGCTCAGGAATTCCGCCGCGCGGTCGATGCTGAGGTTGGCTTCGAGCACGGCTTTGCTGATGGTTAAATCAATGGTGAAGGGGTAGCCACCGGTTTCGAGCGATTCATAACTCAGTTTGGCGAGGTTTTCTTTGTCGGCATTGAATTTTTCGATGGCTTGTGCGAGCTGCGCTTTGGCGTTATCGGCGGTTTGCTTCCAGACAAAGCTGTAGCCGCCTATTGCCGCCACCGCTACGACGCCTGCGACGCCCCAGATGATTTGTTTACGTGCCATTGATATCTCCCTATGTGTCAATTTATTTGTTAGTAGCCTAAAAAAGACAAAGCTTCACTAAAAAATAATCAGGCTTACAGTCAGGCGTGTTGCTCACGCATGAGGGAGACGATGATGCCTTCACGCACGCCACGATCGGCGATGGTGATTTTGTCGATGGGGAAGGTGCGCACAATGGCCTCGAAGATGGCGCAGCCGGAGAGGATATAGTCGGTGCGGGCCGAGCCGATGCAGGGATGGGCGGCGCGCTGGGATGGGCTCATTTGCATGAGGCGCTGGGTAGCGGCGCGGATATCGGAGATGCTGAGTTTCAGCCCATCAACTTTGGAGCGGTCATAGCGCGGTAAATCGAGATGGATGGCGGCGAGCGTGGTGACGGTGCCGGAGGTGGAGAGCATTTGCACGCGCTCGCGCCAGATGCGCGGTGAAATGTCGTTGGCGCGGTCGAGCGGGGTGAGCAGTTCGACGATTTTATCGACGATTTCTTCGAAATACATTTCGGTGTAGGCGGCGCCGCCGAATTGCTCGGACATGTTCATGACGCCGTAGGGCAGGGAGAGCCAATCCTGAATCAGGTGGCGTTTGTGCGAATCGAGCGGTTGTTCGCCGTCGATTTTAACCCACATGAATTCGGTCGAGCCGCCGCCAATATCGAAGGCGAGGGCGTAGCGGGTGTCTTTTTGCAGCAGTGACGAGCAGCCGAGGAATGCCAGCCGCGCTTCTTCTTCGTTGGAGATAATGTCGATGTCGAGTCCGAGCTGCGTGTTGACGCGCTCGAGAAATTCTTCGGCATTGGTGGCGCGGCGGCAGGCTTCGGTGGCGACGAAGCGGCCTTTGGCGATATCATAGCGATCGAGCTTGGATTTGCAGGATTTCAAGGCTTTGAGGGTGCGCTCCATGGCATCATACGAGAGCTGACCACGGTCGCTTAAGCCTTCACCCAAACGGACGATGCGCGAATAAGAATCGATAACTTTCAGGGTTTTATGCTGGCTTTTTTGCTGAAAAACCGGCTTGGCAATGAGCAGGCGGCAATTATTGGTGCCGAGATCGAGCGCGGCGAATAGCTCGGACGGGGGGACGTCAACCGCGTCGCGCTGCTTGGCGTAGGGTTTGCGGTGTATCGGGTTCATGATGCCTTGCCTTGCTGCTTTTGCAAGGAAACATAACGGCTTTTTGCTGCGGGGTCGAGCATTATGTGCTATTATTCTATTGTGTGAAGATTTGATGACAATGCAGCGTTTGGCAGGCTTTTTAACACATTGTTAATGCTTTTACGCTAGGGTGTGAAGTAGATAAAATTTTAATTAATTAACTGTTGGTTGGTGGCGTGAGCATTTTTGCTAATATGGGCAAGATAGGGGCAGGTAAGCTGGGTTTAGGCCGGGCTGAGAGCAATCCTTATTTGCAGCAAGCCACTGTAACCCCTGATATCAATCCCTATGCTACGCCGCAGGATGTTGGCAGTGCTGGGCAGGGCAATCCGATGCAAGCGGTGGTCGATGCGGCGCGCGGGGCGGCGCAGGGGCAAGGCCAGCCACTCACACTGGATTTAATTGTGCAGACGGGTTTGCAGCAGGGGCTTACGGCCCCTCAGATTGCCAATATGCAAGGCTTGCAGAATGCACAAGGCATTACCTTTACCGATACCGGCCTGAATGCGCTGGCTGCCGCCAATGGCGGGCAAGCGCTGGATGTGAATATGGGCGGCGCGGATATTTCTGGTGCGGTGTTTCATCCCGAATCCTGCTTTGAAGGCATTATTATTGATGAAGCCACGGTAGGGGCGGAGGCAGAAATTCTGGCTGACAAAGGCACCAAAATGCAGTTTGTGACGCTGACTGACTTTTCGCAGCAGGCGGATATAAATTTAAAGGGTGATGTCAGCTTTTTGAGCATAGATGGCACACGCAACCAAGGCGCAAAACAACCCAATATTACCTTTGAAGAAGGCACCACTGCACGCGGCATGGATATGGAGGGCGCTAAGCTTGCCAAATTGCATGTGGGCGATGGAAGTGATCTGACGGGGCTGAAAGCTGCGCATTCGAGCGCGATTGAAGTGGCAGCGAATGGGGTGCTTCTGAACGGTGCTGATTTTAGCGGCAGCAGTGTGAGCGAGAATAGCGCAATCACTAATAGCGAATTGGTGGGTGCCAAATTTAATGATATTGCGGTATTTAGTCTGGATTTAACCGGCTCTAATTGCGTGGGGGCCGAATTTAAAAATGTAGAGATGGCGAATGTTACGCTGGATAAGGCAACGATTCGTGCTCAGGATTTTATTGGTTCTAAATATAATGGCACCGAGATTACGGCGGATAATCTGCAGGAGATGCTGGGCACTATTCAGGCGGGTGGCAAAGCCAACGGGCTGAATCTGGTGGAGCCGCAAACGGATATTACGCTGACGATTGAGCAGGGACGCACGGTGACACTGCCGGCGGATATGGCGGTGGGGCGCGTGGAGCAATCGCTGGGCGGGTTGCAACGCCAACGCGAGGCTGGGCCGAATATTCCGCAAGTGATGGACCCACCTACGGCCAATGTGGCGCTTGATCAAACCGATCTGTTAATTGATATGCTGGCGCAGACGATGGCGCTGGGGCGTGCCGCGAGTGGGACAGTGCAAAGCGCAAGTCTGGATAATACTGTTAGCACTGACCCGTCGCTTGGTAAATACCGTGTTGAGCCTACCGGCCCGTCGATGAGCGTATAAAATCGCCTAAAATGCTTGGATTTTCAAAAAAACCGCTTATATAACCGGAGTGAATGCGGCTATTTCGTGCTGTGTTATGAAATTTCTGGCAAAGGATGGCGTCTATGGCCACGGCAAAAATTATTACTCCTGCGAATGCTGCTTCGGCTCGCCCATCGAAGGATGAAGCGATGGAGGCGGTGCGCACGCTGATTAAATGGGCGGGGGACGATCCGGCGCGCGAGGGGCTGCTGGATACGCCCAAGCGCGTGGTAGAAGCCTACCGCGAATTCTATGCCGGTTATGATGAAAGCCCCGAAGAGGTGCTGTCGCGCACCTTTGAGGAGGTCGAGGATTATGACGAGATGGTGCTGCTGAAAAATATGCGGCTGGAGTCGCATTGCGAGCATCACATGGTGGCGATTATTGGTAAGGCGCATATTGCGTATCTGCCCGATAAGCGCGTGGTAGGGATCAGTAAGCTGGCGCGCCTTGTGGATGTTTTTGCCAAGCGACTGCAAACGCAAGAGGTTTTGACGGCGCAGATTGCGGATACGATTCAGCGCGTGCTGGAGCCTAAAGGCGTGGCGGTGGTGATTGATGCGAAACATCAATGCATGACGACGCGGGGCGTACACAAGACTGAGACCACGACGGTGACCAGCCGCATGCATGGGTTGTTCAAATCGGACCCGCGCACGCGTGGTGAGTTTATGGCGCTGGTGGCGTCGAGTGATATCGGGTAGCGCTTGCGCGAGACGGGAGCTAGGTGTCATCCCTGCGAAAGCAAGGATCTTGTGCGGTCAGTCTAAGTTAAGGTTCCTGCTTTCGCAGGAATGACGTAAAACATTTCTCGCCATTGCCGTGAAATAACCATATAAGGCAGCGCTATGAGCGAGTTTATCCACATACATCAGCCGTTAATTCTGGCGTCGGGGTCAGCGATTCGGGCGCAGATGCTCAAAGCGGTGGGGTTGCGCTTTAGCGTCATGCCATCGGGGGTTGATGAGGCTGAGCTGAAAAATCAGATGATGGGGCAGGATTTGCCGACACAGGCGCAAATGCTTGCCCGTGCCAAGGCGCGCTCGGTGGCGCAACAACATCCCGAGTCGATCACGATCGGGGCGGATCAGATTTGTGAACTGGCAGGTGAGGCGCTGAGTAAGCCCGGCACGCATGACAAGGCAGAGGCGCAGCTGGCAAGGCTATCGGGCCAGACGCACTGGCAGCACAGCGCAGTGTGCCTGATGCGTGGCGAGGAATTATTGTGGGAGCATTGCGCCAGCGCGGCTCTATCCATGCGTGTAATGACTGAAAATGAGATTAAAGCCTATGTGCATTATGACCAGCCGCTGCATAGTTGTGGCAGTTATAAATATGAGTCGATGGGGCGGCATTTATTCTCACGCGTGGAAGGCGACGCCGATGTGATCAAGGGGCTACCGCTTACAGCATTGCTCTTAACACTGTATTCGCATTCTATACTAAGTATGGGTTAATGTTACAGAGGCGGAATATGAGACTCTTCGTGGATAATCTGACGGTGATTGATTGCTCGGTGCTGAGTAGTCAGCATGGCTTGTCGGGTGAGAGCTGGATTTGCGATTTTGTGCTTACTGGTGGTCTTGACAGCCAGTCGATGGTGATGGATTTCGGGCGGGTGAAGAAGCAGATCAAGGCAGCAGTGGATGAGTGGGTGGACCATAAGCTGCTGGTGCCGACACGTGCCAAGGGTCTCAACCAGTTTGAACTTCATAACGGAATAGTAACATTAACGTTTACGGATGAAAGCGGGCAAGATATTCGTCATGTATCGCCCGAATCGGCGTTATGCTTAATTGATGCGGAGGCCATTTCTGCCGAGTCGGTGCAATCCTATTTAGAGCAGCATTTAAAGGCGCTGATGCCACCCACGGTTGAGTCGGTGGCGGTGGAGTTGCGGCATGAGGCAGTCGGTGGTCCGGTCTATCATTATTCGCATGGCTTAAAAAAACATGACGGGCATTGCCAGCGAATTGCGCATGGGCATCGCTCTAAAATCGAAATCTGGCAAGACGACTGGCTGGATGCGTCGCTGATGCAGCAATGGGCGTCGCGCTGGCCGCATATTTACATCGGTACGCAGGACGATGTGGTGGCGTCGTTTGAGCATGAGGGGCGGCTTTACTGGCGCTTTGCCTATGCGGCGGCAGAGGGCGCATTTTTACTTGAGCTGGCGCAGGATCGTTGCGAAATTATCGATACGGATTCGACGGTGGAGTGTATTGCTGAGTATATTTTACAGCAATTACAAATGGAAGGCGCGATCGGACGGCTGCGCGTGAAGGCGTATGAAGGGGTGCAAAAAGGGGCGATTGTTGAGAGTGTGACGCGCCGTTTGTGAGCCATATTTCCAGTTAACTGAATATTTAGGCTTTTTTGTTATGGTGCTGGGTGAACAACTATGGACCAGGCCCTATGGATTCTTTGCCGTCTAAGGATTACGCGGAGGCGTCCAGCCCTTCAGTGGAGCTGGTACAACGCCTGACCGAAATCGGCATTGCGTTGTCGCAGGAGCGTAATCCGGATGCGTTACTGGAGCGCATTGTGCTGGAGGCCATGGATATCGCCAATGCCGATGGCGGCACCTTATATGTGATGAGCGAAGAGAATACGCTCGACTATGAGATTGTGCGGAACCGTTCGTTGTCTATTCAGTTTGGTGGCGCGCATCCGACACCTGACTTTAAACCGATTCCCTTATATGACGCGATGGGGCTGCCGCATTATACGATTCAGGTGGTGAATGCGGTGCTGATGCGCACGACGATTAATATTGAGAATGCCTATCGGGCGGATGGGTTTAATTTTGAAGGCACGCATGCGTTTGACCGGCAATATGGCTATCTGACGCAGTCGGTGCTGACAATTCCGATGATTAATCATAAGCATGAGGCGATTGGGTGCTTACAGCTGATTAACGCCAAGGATCCGGCGTCGGGCGAGACTATCACCTTTAGTGCGGAAATGGCGCAGATCATTGAGGCGCTGGCGTCGCAGGCAGCGGTAATACTGGATAATAAGCAGCTGATTTTAGCGCAGCGCAATTTGCTGGAATCCTTTATCAAGATTATCGCGCAGGCGATTGACTCGAAATCGCCCTATACGGGTAATCATTGCGAGCGGGTGCCGGTGCTGACAGAGATGCTGGCGGAAGCTGCTTGTGCAGCTAATGAAGGTAAATTCGCACGGTTTAGCCTTAATGATGAGGAGAAATATGAACTTCACATCGCCGGATGGCTGCATGATTGCGGAAAAATCGTCACTCCGATGCATATTATGGATAAATCGACCAAATTGGAGACGATTCATGACCGTATTGATGCGATTTCGACAAGATTTGAAGTGCTCAAGCGCGATGCGCATATTGCGTATCTGGAATCGGTGATGGCGCAGCCTGACCAGCAGGCGGTGCATTTGGCCGCGTTTCAGGGGCGGGTAAAGCAGCTGGAGGAGGACTGCGAATTTGTGCATAAGGCCAATATTGGCGGGGAATTTATGGCGGATGCAGAGATTGAGCGGCTCGAGCAGTTAGCGCGCTTGCGATGGAAACGGGGAGGGTATGGCGAAGCGCTGTTGAGTGAAAATGAGTTGTATAATCTGTCGGTCCGCCGGGGAACGATTACACCGGAAGAGCGCGAGATCATGAATGACCATATGGTGCATACGGTAAATATGCTCGAATCGATGCCATGGCCCAAACATTTGCGGCGGGTGCCGGAATATGCATGCGGACATCATGAAAAAATGGATGGAACGGGGTATCCGAAGGGTGTTTTTGGGGCAACCATGTCGATTCCGGCACGGATGATGGCGATTGCCGATGTGTTTGAGGCGCTGACTGCGGCAGATCGACCCTATAAACCCGCTAAAAAGCTTTCGGAAGCCATGGATATCATCGCTAAGCTTAAAAAATGCAATCATTTGGACCCTGATTTGGTCGATTTTTTTGTCTCATCGGGGGTGTATCGCGATTATGCGCGGCTGTATCTGGAGCCAGAGTTGATTGACGCGGTGGACGAGGCGGCAATACTTGCCATTGTGCCCGATGCTGCATTTAACCGCTAGGATGTACGGCTTTTTTGTTGGAGATTACGGTGAAGCTCGGGTAAACTGGCTGTATGAGCCGTAATGTCACATATTCTGCTGGTCAGGTGATTTTTCTTCAGGGGTATCCTGCTGATTTTGCTTATATCATTGAAGAGGGGGCGGTGGAGATTTATCTGACTGAATCCGATCATAGCGAAACCCAATTGGCGATATTGAAGGCGGGGGAAATGTTTGGCGAGTTGGGCATACTTGATGATGCGCCGCGTTCCGCATCGGCCCGCGCGTTAACGGATTGCTCCCTGCAGATCATGGAAATGTAATTGCCCTATTCTGTAGTTTTATCTGATCATTACATTTCAAGAATGAATTTTTAGTGGAAATTTTTTGCTGATATGCATCTGTCGCGTGTGTGGATAAGCTGAAAATTGTCCCAAAAAAATGGCAGAAAAGACGCTAGAAGCGTGCAGAAAGTGATGCACTAAAGCGGTGATTGTCATAATCGTAATTCAGGATGTTCGAATCGACGTCGCGATATTGATATCCAATTGTTGCACTGACGGTATCATTAATCTTTTTACCAATGGTGAGCGCGGCAGTTTTTTCCTTGTCATGGCGGGTTTTGCTGCTGATGAGGAAGTCGGAGCCGTCATAGCGTGTATCGCGATAGCCAAGACGTGCCTGGCTGAAGATGTCGTATGGAAATAGTTTCGTATACGAAACAGAGCCGCCAAGCTGTTCGTTATCATAATATTCTCGGCGCGTTTCTTCGCGGCGGTGGGTGAGCTGAAAATCGAGAAAATCGGCATCTGTAACGATCCATCTTGTGCCTAGATCAAACTGAGTAGCATCGCCGGTGCGGTCGGTATAGGTATTAACGTTTGGTGCATTCACAAAATCACGCTTTTCACGTTTGGTGCCACCATAGATTTGCACGCTTTGGTTGATCGGATATTCCGCGTTTAATTCGACCAAGCCATTGCGCAAATAGGTATGGCCATCGAGGGTGATATGGTTATAGCCAATTGAGGGGCTGAGTTTGAGGCCGGATTCGTTGAGACGAAATTCGGGGCCGGTTTTAAATGACAAAACCTTCAGGTCGAGTGACTCGAGTGAGGATTGTTCGGTTTGGTAATAAGCGGCGAGGCTTTTCCAACTGGTGGTGAGGCTATCAGTTTTGGCCCAAAGCGGGGTGTAGTTATGATAGAGGCTGGCGGAGGCGAAGAATTGTAAATCCTGTTGTTCCTGCTGATCGGGGCGCAAGGGGATTTCGGTATCGAAAATCAGAATCTTATCGGCACTGGCAGCCGAGTTGCCGTTTGAATCGAGATTGAGGCCGGTGCTAACGCTGCCGCCGATGAAATGCTCGCGCAACTCGCCGTCGATTTGCGATAAGATGCTATTGATATTGTTGCGTACCTGCTCGGGCGGGTCGCGATCGAGCACGGTTTGTAACTCGGTTTGCGCTGCCTGCAGATTGCCCATACGCAAATAGGTGGCGCCGAGATCGAGCCGGACGCGGTCGAGTGTCGGGTCTTTGCTGAGCATAGTTTCGTAGCTTGTTACGGCTGATTCCAGCTGGCCCAGCGCGGCGGCGGTTTGGGCAAAGGCAAAATAATTATCCAGATTATTGGGGTTGGCAGCGATTTGCTCGCGCAAGCGGAGGAGTTTTTGTTCGGACGGTAGTTGCTCTAATACATTACTGTCGATGCTGTTGGCGGCTTGTTCGGTATCGAGCGGGGCGTCTTCCTGTGTGGCTCTCTGTTTGAGCTGATTGACGATGGCGTCGTCGGCGGTGCGGTTGAGTAATTCTTGCGCGGCATTGTCTTGCAGTACGCTGTCTTCCTGTGCACGCGCCGCAAAAGACAGGCTCAGCGCCAGTATACAGCTGGTGCTGAGCAAGACTGTTTTTGATAGGGCTTTTCTGTGCATACGCGCTTTCTTTTGGTTGGCGATGGTTCGCTCTTAAGTCACAGATTAACCGGCAAAGTTTAAAAAACCGTGAATAAAACCAATTTTTTGGCTGTAAGTTGTGGATAACGCAGTAGCATGGGGGGATGAAACGATTTGCCCGATGGTTGCCCCTTTGTGTTTCGCTGGCCGTGCTGGGGCTGGCAGCTTTGGTGAAAGCGCAGCAATACCCGCTGATCGAGCAGCTGCAATATCAAGTGTTTGATGCGTATCAACGGCAGTTTCCCCGTGAATATGTCGATATGGGCGTGCGGATTTTAGATATTGATGAGGCCAGTCTGGCCAAGCTGGGGCAATGGCCATGGCCGCGCACGGTGATGGCGCAACTGGTGCAGCGATTGAGTGATGCGGGTGTGGCGGTGATCGGGTTTGACGTGGTATTTGCCGAGCCGGACCGGACGTCACCGGCGGCGATTACACCGCATTGGCCGATTGACGAGGTGACGAAACAGAAGCTGGCGGCGCTGCCTGACCATGAAACGCTGTTTGCGCAGGCGCTGGAGGCTGTGTGGGCGGTGACCGGATTTGTGATGACGCATGAGGCACAGGGCGCGGCACCCAAACGGCGCTTCGGCATGTCGTTTGCGGGGATGGAGGGGAGTCATCCGCGTGACTATTTATTGTCTTTTAGTGGTGCCACGCTGAATTTGCCGGAGTTGGAAGCGGCGGCATCGGCGAGCGGGTTTTTTAACAGCACGCCGTCGCGCGATGGCATGCTGCGTAGTGTGCCGCTGGCGCTGGCGCTGAATGATGACATCTATTTTTCGCTGTCGATGGAAATGTTGCGAGTGGCGCAAGGCGCGTCGAATTACATTATTAAGATGGCGGGGGCGAGTGGCGAGGAGAGTTATGGTTCGGCCTCTGGTATTACGCATATTCGCAATGGGAAATTTGAAATTCCTACCGATGCTAATGGGAATTTACTTATTCATTTTACGCCCTACACACGGGATCGGTATATCTCCGCATCTGAACTGTTGAATTCTGAGGCTGATCTAACAAATCTAGAAGGTAAAATAGTTATTGTCGGAACGTCGGCACCCGGTCTGCTGGATTTACGGGCGACACCACTTAATCCATCGCTGCCGGGTGTGGAATTGCATGTGCAGGCGCTGGAGCAGATTTTAAGCGGACATTATCTGATGCGGCCTGACTGGATATTATATGCCGAGATGGTGCTGATGGTGGTAGTGGGGCTGCTGCTGATGCTGATGATGTCGCGGCTGACGGCGGTGTGGGGCGCATTATTTATGGTAGTGGCGCAAGGCGCGGCGTTGTGGTTTTCGGTGATGATGTTTCAGGCCTATGGTTATCTGATCGATCCGGTGGGGCCGGGGATTGTCATATTGCTGCTCTATTTAACCGAATCTTTGCGGCGTTATATGCTATCGGAAGCGGAGCGCAAGCAGGTTCGGGGGGCATTTGCGCAGTATATGTCGCCTGCTTTGGTAGAAGAGTTGGCAAAAAATCCTGAAAAACTGGTTTTAGGTGGTGAAATGCGGGATTTGACCGTGTTATTTTGCGATATTCGGGGTTTTACGACCATTTCGGAGCAGTATGACGCGCATGGGCTGACACAGTTTATCAATGATTTTCTGACCCCGATGAGCGATGTGATTTTAGCGCGCAAGGGCACGATTGATAAATATATGGGCGATTGCATTATGGCGTTTTGGAATGCGCCGCTGGAGGTGCGCGACCATGCGCGGGAAGCATGCGAAGCGGCATTGGCGATGTTTGACGCGCTGCACGCATTCAATGAAAGCCGCCAAAAAGCTGCTGACGAGGCCGGATTGCCTTTTCAGCCGGTGGCGATTGGCGTGGGGCTGAATAGCGGGATGATCTGCGTGGGCAATATGGGCTCACGCCAGCGGTTTGATTATTCGGTGCTGGGCGATGAGGTGAATTTAGCGTCGCGGCTGGAAGGGCAGAGCAAAACCTATGGCGTGGGGATTGTGATTGGCCAGAACACGCAGGCGCAGGTGCCGCAACTGGCGACGCTGGAGCTGGATTTGATTAAAGTGAAGGGCAAAACACAGGCGGTGACGATTTATGCGCTGCTGGGCGGCGAGGCGCTGCGCGATAATGGCGAGTTTGGCAAGCTGTGCGAGCTGTGGGATAAGGCGTTGCATTCGTATCGCGCGCAGCAATGGGATGAGGCGGTGAATTTTATGGCGCTGGCGCGCACGCAATGTGGCAAAGTACCGATGGCATCGCTGGAAGTGCTGTTTGATTTATATGCGGAGCGGATTAAGCGCTTTCGGATTACGCTGCCACCTGCGGATTGGGATGGGGTGTTTGCGGCGGAGAGTAAGTGAGGGGGAGGTTTTAGGTTATAGGTTATAGGTTATAGGTTGGCGGGGGAGGGGTTTAAGATTCCTGCTTTCGCAGGAATGACGGAATCAAATAAATTAGTGTCATACTGGGGCTTGACGCCAGTATCTTTTGCGGTGGAGATGATGTGTGGTGGGAGATACTGGTGTCGAGCACCAGTAGACAGAGGGGATGCGGTTAGAGATACTGGCGTCGAGCGCCAGTATGACGTGGGTGTGGTAGGAATTGTAGGGTGAAAGCATGCAGGTAGGAAGGGAAGGATAAATGCTAGGGGCGAGTGCCGAGATAGATGCCGCCGGCGTCACGAGACATTCCATTGGTTTCATTCACTATAAAATAGCCACCCACTTCCTCAGCGGCAGGCCCAAAAAGACCGCCGCCTATGCTACCGGTGTAATCACTTGGGTTGGTTGTGCCGGAGATGGTGGTATTGAATGTGTTAGTCCCTGTCAATCCAACAGGGCCGCCGCTGCTTACGGTCATGCCATTATAAGTACCACCGGTGGCATTAAAACCGAATTGCATGCCATCAAAGTCGGCGACAAAGCCTTTTAGCTGACGGGCAGTCAAATCGATTTGGGCGTCAAATTGGCCGGTGGCATTATAAATGGTGGTGCCATTATTTACATTGCCTGCCATATCGCCGCTATATTCAACCGTACCAAGTAAGCCGGGGCCATCATCATCTAATCCCGGGCCATCAAAGTTCCACTGCCCCGGGTTTGTCCCTGAAGTGTAAGATGTTTGTACGCCCGCCACATAAGGGACGATGGCGGTTTTTTGTTCAGGCATTGAGCCGTTGATATGATCGACCTGCCAGACACCCCAATGGGCGAATTCGCAGCTGCCACAGACCAGATTGGCTTGATCCGTGACCGCATCGTTCATGGACATGATGACACCTCTGGCTCCGGTGCTGGGCACAACGACCGCATTTGCAATTTCAGCGGCATACAGGTCATTTTTGAGTGCGGCATTGTGGTGACCGGCTGTGCCAAAGTGAACTGTACGTACGCCATTTGAATTATTAAATGCGCCAGTATCATCTAATTCCACATAAGGTACGCTTGCCGTCACACTGCCATCTGCCGTTATGTTAACTGTGACGTTATTGGATTTTATCCGCGATACATTGTTGTTGTTGTCAATGATGAGGCCCGCAGAAAATCCATTATAATTCTGGGCGGTGAGTGGCGTTGAGGTTAGGTTGTTGGCGCCATCACCGATGACCAATGACTGATTCAGATGCTGTCCGCTAGTATTGTGAAGATGCAGCGCTTCAATCGGGCTGCTAACATTTCCAGATGAGGCAATCTCTGCGGTAGCACCTGCCAGATCGGTATGGGTGCGACCTGAATCACCGAAATCGATACCCTGATCTATTCCATAATAGGTTCCGAGTAGCGCCTGCCCCATCATGCTGGTAGGGGAGAAGCTGGTGATGGCATCGTTTGCTACATTGACTTTGCCAAAAACAGTGCGCATGACAGGGGTGCTACCATAGCCTCCGGTATTATCACCCATAAAGTTGACATAGCCACCGAGGAATTTTTTGTTATTCCAGTCGATGAACATGCCATTATCGTTGGAGGTTGCAATTGAATAATCCGATGCTAGCCCACTAGCGAGGTTATAGTCAATTGTCCAATGCATACCGGTGCTGCCTCCATCCAGATCGGGCAGGAAGTCGTATTCGACAATGTTATTATAGGCATGGGTGCTTGATAACGTGTTCGCAATCATCGTGTCATATTCAACACGGGCGGCAGCGAGGTCGGTGGCCGAGAAGATTGGCGAGTTGACCAGAAAAGCGCGTAATCGTTGGGGATCACTTCCTTCCATCCATGACATGTCATAGTAAGAGAAGCTGCCCTCAGGGGTGAGATAGCCAACGGCGTTGAAGCCAAACATGTCCACCCTGCCGTCAACATCTTCAATGTATTGAAGGCTTGCATCCGTCCATTGTGATCTGCCTACGGTAGTGAGTGGTTTTAAATAGCCGATGAAAATATTTTCTTCAGCTGGTGTGGGTGAATAGGAACTGCCATGGGTTGCTTCGGCATGAAAGACCATCTGATCTTGATAGCGTTCTTCGTCTGAGCTGTTACCCTCGAAAGCTAATAGTTTGCCAGCATCCCAGCTGCTGCCGCTGGTCTCGCGGTGCGAGTAGCGGCCACGATGTGTCGCATGGCTGTGTCCGGTCTGGCTCAGTTCAGGTAGCGCTGTGCTCCACTGCGTGGTGTTTCCAAAGAAATCCTGACCGGTAATCGTCACATCCATGGTGCGCAGTAATTCGCCGCCTTGACCATCGATTACTTTGTATTGCAGCGTGAAAGTTGCTTCTTCACCGGGGCGCAGGTCTTTGGATATCTGGAAATGGCCACCGCCAACTGCCGATGTAAATTGTGCGTCCGTTATATTGGCATCGCCTGTTGCTGACACGATTGTTATGCTGGCAGGGTCTATACTGAGCGCATTTCCGTCTGCGTCCGTCACACCTGAAATAAGTGTAGTGGATGGAATAAGACAGCTTGTGCTATTGCAGCTTAGACGAGAAATGATTGTGCCATCACCATATTCATTGCTGATGATGGGGTTAGCAATGTTTGAACCGGTAGGGTTCTGGTTGATTACGCCACCCCCATCGCCGCCGCCGGAATTGTCGGTGATGTCATCCGTTATATCCTTGTTGTCGTCGGTGATATCGGTGTTGTCGTCGGTGATGTCCGTGATGTCGGTATTGTCATCGGTGACATCGGTCGTGTCGGTAACGTCGGTGGTGGTTTTGTCGTTGGTTTTGGTGATGCGGGTGTCATCCTGCAATTTGGTATTGGTGATGTCGAAGGTGCCGGATTGGCCGCCGGATTCGACGAAATTATTGACATCGTTGCGCACGGATTGTTGCGCGGTGTCGTTGGTGTCGGTGCCGCTGCTGTTATTGTTGCCTTGCGGGCCGGTGCTGCTGTTGGAATCGGTGTTGCCGCCGCCGCTGCTATTGTTGTTTTTGGTGTTGAGGTTGATGCGGTCACCGACGCTGCTATCGCTTTTGGGGGCGGCGCTGGTGGCGCTACTGATCGGTGAATTCTGCATCAGGTTTTGTACCTCTGCTGCGGGTAGAATGGCGGGGCGTCCGTTGGCGTCGGCGAGACTGAGGCCGGTGCCTAATTCGGAGGTGGAAACGGATTCGCCATTTTGGTTTTCCATGGTCATTTCTTTACCATAGATGAAGACCGCATCGGTTTTGCCACCGTCGGCGATGAAGGTATCGACAATGCCGCCGCGTATCCCGATGGTGGAGACGGGTGTTTTGATATGGATGGGCTTTTTCTTGGTCAGCGCGCCGCCGATGAAGCGGAATGCGCCTTTGGCGCTCTCCACGCTCATGGAGCCGTCAGCGGTGGCGGGATTGAAGACGAATTCGTCGATAATCACGCTGGAATTGGGGCTGATGGTGAGGGCGGATTTATCGAGAAACATGAGTTGTGCGGAGCCACCGGCGGTGGTTTCGACGCGGTCATTGACATAGATACTGTCACCCACTGCGAGCGTGCGCACGGCACCGTCTTGGCCGGTGGCGGTGACATCGGGGTTAGCGGCCCCGACCACACCGGCCTGAGTGGCCGCATAGCCCGCCATGGCCCATGAGACGCTGCATAAAATGGTCAGTGTGTAAATGAAATGACGCATGATGGACTCCCTACATCCGGCTTAAATAATCGGCGGCTTGTGCCGCGATTTCTGCATTGCCTGCCGCATCGGCTTGCGCATCCTGCAGATAGATTTTTGACATATCGAACGCGCCGAGCAGATAATAAAGCACGCCCAGCTCGAGTTGAAGTTTGGCATCGTCGGGATGTGATAACAGTACGCGTTCCAGCGGTGAAATGGCGGCTTCGTAATCGCCCAGCTCGACAGCTAATTCGGCGTATTTGATGGTGAGGTCGAGATCGGCGGGATTGTTGAGCATTTCGACATACATTGCGTCGAAGCTGGATTTTTTCTCGCTATAGGTGAATGCACTGGCGCTGCTTGCATGCACCAACGCCAGTGTGAGCGCGCCTAAAACCCAGGTGATGGTGAGTAGTGGATTCCGCTTTATCATGTTTGTTTCCCCTTGTGCTGCAATGGTAACTCTGGCTATCTAGCACTATTGCCATGCTGCTATCATAGTAGCTGTGGTTTAAAGAAACGTTAACATTAGACGGGATTTTAACCGAATCCCCGCTAGTTGAGGAGAGTGCCATGGAGGTGATGCCAACACGCATGTTGAAAGCCGGTGAAACGGTGTTTAAAGAGGGCGATTCGCCCGATGAAGGGTTGTGTTATATTTGCTATGGTAGTGTGGAGATCAGCCGCCGCGAGGTGGATGGCAGCCGTACATTGGCGACGCTGGAAGCGGGTGATGTGTTTGGCGAGATGGCGTTGATCAATTCGGCGATGCGAAATGCCACGGCAATGGCCAAGACGGATTGCGGCCTGTTTACGGTGAATATGGCGAATTTCCAGCATAAGGTGGAGCAGCTTGATCCGGTGATGCGCGGGGTGTTTCGTGTGTTTGTGCTGACGATTCGCGATTTTCTGATGCAGCGCGAATTATGGCTGGTGGACCGGAAGGAGCTGTTGCAACAGGTTGACAAGGCGGAAAGCAAGCTGGCACAGATACCTGAAGATGGGGCGCGGAAGCTGCTGTTTTAGGATGCATGCTGTCATGCTGGGACTTGCGCTCAGCATTTGGTTGTGGTGTGCGCGGGTGGTGGAGAGATACTGGCGTCGGGTGCCAGTATGACGGAGTAAAAAGTATGAGTAAGGGCCCTCACTCCGACCCTCTCCCACAGGGAGAGGGAGGAGCCGGATATTTAAGGGGCTACTGAAATAGCAGGCGGATTAACGGCTCTGCCAATGGTTTCGCCGGGGGCTTCCACTAATGGTTTTGGGCATAGTTTATTGCCTAGCTCATTAATTTTATTTTCAACCAGAGTACGTAGTTCTCTCATGGCGGTGTCTACTTCATTATAAAGTAAATGGTGTCCACGGCGATGATAGCCCCCTGCTGCCATTTTCAGCATTGCTTCTAAGGCATCATGACGAATGGTATTGTCATTGGAGGGATTCATAAAATTGGCGAGATGCGTTTCGAATATCTGATGTTGCTCGGTTGAAAAATTTACACAAGGAGGGACGCGTTTGGTTTTTTCGGTGCTCATGATGATGTCCTTTAAGCGGCTATGTGGCGGAGACTATAATGAGGGGGTGGGGATTTGTGTGTGAAGAATTGGTTAAGGTTTGCGGCGGAGAGATACTGGCGTACAGCGCCAGTATGACGGAGTAAAAAATATGAGTAAGGGCCCTCGCCCCGACCCTCTCACTGAGGGAGAGGGGGAAGTGAAGACGGGGTGGACAGGATTGGAATCCATATCCTAGCGGTTTAAAGGGTGAGGATCAGACCTTCGTGGGCGACATGATCATGCGGGCGGTGCGTGCGGAGTGCTTGCAGGCGCGCATCGAGCTCGTTGTCGGTGCGGGCGGGGTCGTGGTGGAAGAGGGCGAGGGATTTGACATTGGCGGCGTTGGCAATGCGCATGGCCTGCTGCCAGGTGGAGTGGCCCCAGCCGATGAAGCGGTCAAAATCTTTGTCATCAAAGGTGCTGTCATAGATGAGCAGGTCGGCATCTTGCACGAAGCCGATGAGCGCCTCATTGAGGCCGTTGCGGGTATGTTCAATATCGGTGATGTAGCAGGCGGATTTGGTGCCGAATTGCACGCGGTAGCCGGTGGCGCAATCGGGGTGGTGCAGGGGCAGGGTGGTGATGGTGATGCCAGCCGCTGCCAGATGCGGGGCCTGTACGGTTTCGCCTGCGCTGAAATCATGAAAAGACAAATCGGCTTTTAAAAAGTCGAGTGTGAGAGGGAAGATGGGCGGTGACATGATGCGCGATAAGACGTCGCGCAAGTTTAGCCCTTCGGGTTTTAAATGGCCTGCCCATAGGCGGATGGCCGTTCCTTCGCGGTAAGCGGGGCTGAAAAATGGAAAGCCCAGAATATGATCGATATGGGTGTGGCTGAGGAACATATCCATATCGGTGAGGGATTCGTCTTCGCCCAGCGGGTAGAGGCCGGTGCCTGCGTCGAAGATTAAGCGTTGATCGCCGCAGCGCATTTCGACGCAGGAGGTGTTACCGCCATAGCGCGCATTGCGGGTTTGCGTGGTGGGGATGGTGCCCCGCACGCCCCAGAAGGTGACGCTGAAATCGCCGCTCATTCGTTTTGTCCCGCTTTTGTCATATTGTTGTCATATTGTGCTGTTATGCTAGTGGCAATTGATTAATAAATCATGAAGTCAGCGGCTTTTTTGAAAAAGCACTACCGAAGGCAGGCAGTATGAGTATTTTAGGCAATGTAACTGTGACCACGGCGAAGGTGGTGAAAGCTGCTTCGCTGATCGGCATGGGCGTGGTGAGTATTTTTTTAGCCGAATCGGCGCTGGCTATTATGGTGTCGGGTATGGGCTCGATAGGGGCGGCGGAGCTGGGGCGCGAGTTGTTGTTATTCGGTATGGGTCTGGCGGGTTATGAGCTGGCGGACTGGTGCGAATCGAAAGCCATGGTGAATGACACCAAAGCGGCGCAGGCGGCAGAGCTGGCGCGGCTGCAAGGCACGCAGATGAGCCGTTAAATAGGCTCTGGTTTTACTTTCATCTTGTTTCATGGGGTTGGATGCGGCACATTTGCTGCATGAGTGATCCGATTTATTCTTCGCTAACGCCGCAGCAGCCTTTTCATCTGGTGGTATTGTGCCAAGGCCAGCGCGGTGATGGCAGTCCGTACTGGGCGTATGTGCAACTGGCGCCAACCAAAGCCAAAGCGTTTAAGGCAGCGCAGGCAGCGGGCGAGGCATTTGATTTAGAAGATTTCGGCGAGATTTTAGCGTGGGGCACGGATGCGGATGTGCCCGCGGATGTGCAGCAGCGCATGGAGCGCGAGCATAGGGTGAGCCATGATTTTGAGCAGGATTTGCGTAATGCCGTGCTAGCGGAGCGCAAGAAAACGTAGCGCGCCAGAAAAAGCCGGCCCCTTGAGAGGGCCGGCGGCAAGGCTTAAAACGTGTGTGAAGTGAAAGTGAGAAGTGTGAAATCGTTTAACGCTGGCCGAGTGCGGCCTGCATGATGGCTTCGCCCAGCAACACACGGATGGCCTGATCGCTTGTGGGCGCGGCGGTGGTGGCTGGTGTGGTTTGGGTGCGGCTTACGGGCTTCACTGCATCGGGCTGCGTGGTAAGCATTTCTTCTGATGGGCGGGCCATGGACTGCTGAGATTCCAGCGCTTTTGCGTTGGTGCTTTGATCGATTTCGGTCATCGCTTCCTTGAGCGCGTCTTTGACATGCTGAGCCGAATCGGGAATGAAAATGGCATGAGCGGAGGCGGCATGGATTAAACAGGCAAATGCTGCTAGCGCTAACATAGCGGTGACGTGGATGATATCCGTTCTGACTTTTTTTGCTATGCTTTGCATGGCCTGTTCCTCCTGCTTGGATTACTCCGTATTGGTTGAAACCTGTCTGTTAACTTTTAAACTAATTTGGTTAACATAACGTTAATGCGGTGCACAAAAAAGTGGGGACTAGAGGCTAGGGGCTAGAGGCTAGGGATTAGAAGGAATACCTTTTATTTGTGTTTTGATTTATAATGGGTGAAAAGAAGCCTATTCAATTTTATTCGCAGGATTGTGCCATGACTGAGACCTCCCCCAAACATAATTTAAAAGCGCTGACGCAAGAGCTGGTTGCCAAGGGCAAGCGCTATTATGTGCCTAATTATAAGCCGCGAGAGATGATTCTGGATCGGGGTGACGGGGCCACGGTGTGGGATTTGGAGGGCAAGGATTATATTGATCTGGGTGCGGGGATTGCCGTGTGCGGGTTGGGGCATCAGGACCCTGATTTGTATGAAGCGCTGGTGAATCAGGCTAAAAAATTATGGCATACCAGCAATATTTTTTACACCGAGCCGCCGATTCGTTTGGCTGAGGCGATTGTTGAGGCAACGCCGTTTGCACAGCGGGTGTATTTTTGTAATTCGGGTGCTGAGGCGAATGAGGCGGCAATTAAGCTGGCGCGTAAATATGCCAGCGGGCAGGGGCGCGCACCGGAATATCGCCAGATTATGACCTTTGTCGGCTCATTTCATGGGCGCACGCTGACCACGGTGACTGCGACGGCGCAGCCCAAATATCAGGAAGGGTTTGAGCCGCTGCCCGCTGGCTTTATTTATTGCCCGCAATTTAATGATGAAGAGGCAGTGCGGCGCATGATGAGCGATAAAATATGCGCGATTCTGGTCGAGCCGATTCAGGGCGAGGGCGGGGTGATGCCTGCCAAGCCCGGCTTTTTGAAGTTTTTGCGCGATATCTGCGATGAATATGGTGCGTTGCTGATGATTGATGAGGTGCAAACCGGGGTGGGACGCACGGGCAAATTATTCGCGCATGAATGGGACGGCATTGAGCCGGATGTGATGACGCTGGCCAAAGCATTGGGTGGCGGCTTGCCGATTGGCGCGATGCTGGTGGGGCCAAAAGCCGCAGACGTGCTGCAGTTCGGCTCGCATGGATCAACCTTTGGCGGTAATCCGGTGATGTGTGCGGTGGCGCTGGCGTCGCTGACGAAAATTAATACGCCGGTGATGATGGCACAAGTGGAAGCGCGGGCGCAGTTACTTACCAATGCATTGACGCACATGCAGGAGGTGTTGGGATGCTTTACCCAAATTCGTGGGCGCGGGCTGATGGTGGGGGCTGAGCTTGCCCCTGAATGGCATGGCAAGGCCGGCGATATATCAGAAGCGGCGCGGCAGGCGGGTGTGCTGGTGCTGGTGGCGGGGCCGAATGTGATGCGATTTTTGCCGCCACTGACGATTACGGAAGAGGAATTGCAGCTGGGGCTGACGCGTTTCCGTAAAGCGCTGGAAGCGTTCATTGGCGGCGAAAAGCCGAAAAGCGGTGATGATGGGCTGTTGTCGCGGGTGTTTAGGAAGATTGTGGGTAAGGGGTAGTATGCTCGTTGTTATTGATGAAAGTGGTGACCCAGGGTTTAAGACAGGTTCATCCAGTCATTTCATAATCGGCATGATAATTTTTGATCAGTTTGCGGATGCGGAGGCTGCAGCGCACATGATTCATAATCTCAAGCGAGAGATTGGCTATCGAAGGGAGTTTCATTTCAATAAATGTGATAACAGAAAGCGGGATGATTTTTTCCAAGCTATTGCACCAGCAAAATTTAAGATTCGTCTGTTTATAGTTGAGAAGCGTGTTATCCATAGTCACCATCTTAAACAAAACAGGGAAAGCTTTGTTAATTATTGCCTCAAGATGATGATGAAATATGATAATGAGCGCCTTGTGGGTGCCCATATTAAGATTGATGGTTCGGGGAGCAGGATATTTAAGCAAGCAGCCAAAGCGTATTTGACACGTGAATTGCGCGCGGGATGCATCAAAAAAATCGACTATCGTGACTCTAAAAATGATGTGCTTATTCAATTGGCTGACATGATTGTGAGTGCTTATGCCCGACCTTATCAAGGTGATGGTCGTGCCAATGCCTATAGGTGGCGCAACATGATTGAGCACAAAATAGAAAATATCTGGAATTTTGCTTAGGGCGCCCTGTCGTCTAGCCCGGCTAGCAGGCATGTACACCAAAGGGTGCCGATTCGAACGACAGGGCATTTGTACACTTATAGAATACTTTTTTAGTGAAAATAGCAAGAAAAATACATCAATTTGACGCATTATATTGCGATTTTCGGAACGTCAATGCGCGTAGCAATGCTCGCTTGAGAGTAGAAAATCCGTTACTATCATTCGATGAATAACTACACTTCCCATCTCGATTGGATTGACTCGCAGGCCGAGCATATGCGGCATTTGGTGGAGAGTTGGTCGCGGATTAATTCCGGCAGCTACAACCTTGATGGGCTGGCTGTGATGGCGAAGGCGCTGGAGGATAATTTTTTGTGGCTGAATGCACCGATGGAGCGGCTGGATTTGCCCCCATTACGGGCAATCGATGCCGGGGGTAACCCTGTGGATATGCCTGTGGGTCAAGCTGTGCGTATCCGCAAGCGACCCCATGCGCCGCTGCAGGTTTTCCTTGGCGGGCACATGGATACGGTTTTTGGTAAGGATCATCCGTTTCAGACGCCGAAATATGTGGATGAGAATACCTTAAACGGGCCCGGTGTAGCTGACCTGAAAGGCGGGTTGGTGGTGATGCTGAAAGCGCTGGAAGCGCTGGAGCGTAGCCCGTGGGCGGAAGCGATTGGCTGGGAAGTGCTGATTAATCCTGATGAGGAGATTGGCTCGCAAAGCTCGGATGCGCTGCTGGCCGAGGCGGCGGCGCGCAACCATTTGGGGCTGGTATTTGAGCCAGCCTTGGCAGATGGGACGCTGGCGGGGGCGCGCAAGGGCAGCGGGAATTTTACCTTTGTGATGCGCGGGCGTGCCGCGCATGCGGGGCGCGAGTTTGAAGCGGGGCGCAATGCAATTGTGGCTGCGGCGGAGCTGGTGGCGAATTTGCATGCGATTAATGGGCAGCGCGAGGGGCTGACGCTGAATATCGGGCATATCGAAGGTGGTGGGGCGCTGAATGTGGTGCCGGATTTGGCGATTGTACGGTTGAATGTGCGGCTGGCGGAAGCGGATGATCGCGCATGGCTGATGGCGCAGTTTGAGCAGTTGCTCGCGCAGTGGAAAGAACGGCCCGATTATCAGCTGCATTTGCATGGCAATTTTACGCGCGCGCCCAAACCGATGAGCGCAGCCAATGCGCAGGTGTTTGAATTGGTGAAGCGCTCAGGTGCGATGCTGGGGATTGAGGTGGCTTGGAAAGCGACCGGAGGCTGCTGTGACGGTAATAATTTATGGGCACATGGGCTGGCAAATGTGGATACGCTTGGTGTTCGGGGGGGCAACATCCATTCAGCCGCAGAATTCGTGCTGCTGGACTCGCTTGCCGAGCGTGCCAAACTAGCGGCGCTGATATTGATGCGGCTGGCGAGTGGTGAAGAGCGTATCCCTAATTACAGATAAAAAAAACGGCTGCCGAAGCAGCCGAATGAATGTGATTAGGGAGGTACATAAATCCAAGTAGACTTATATCTGGTATGCAGGGTTGTTTTTCCTTCTTGCTTCTAACCCTTTAAATCTGTTTCCGCTTTTTCTTCCTGATTTGTTAAGTCCTCAGGAGTAATCATGTCTCATAAACCTAATATATAAAATTTTATTTATTTTGTGTGTGACAATTGTGTGAAGATTAAAAAATGGTTAATTTTTGTGTTTTGCTCCTGCTACGGCCTGCTGGCCTCCGCAATGAGCCTAACGCCTTTGGCGACTAAAGGCTCGGTCTGCTGACCTCGATATAATCTTGTCATCCTGCGGGACGCGGAGCGTCAGCGCAGGATCTGGTGCCGTCTCATGAGATCCTGCGCTCTTGCTTCGCAAGCCGCAGGATGACGGGGAGGAGGGGGAGGATGATTGGTGAGGAGAGGGGTCAGGAGGGGGAGAGGTTGAGGAGATTAAGGATTTTTGTATGGGTGGTTAGGGATTCTTCTGCCAAGGCAGGATCGGCGAGGTCGTCGGGGTGGAGGGATTCGCGGTAGCGTTCGGTGATGAGGTTGCCGAGATGCTCGTGCAAGGTGGCGTTGTAGCGCACGCCCTGATGCATGGCGGCGAGTTGATGGTCGAATAGCGGTACGCGCAGGCGCAGGCAGGCGGGGCCGCCGCCATTGCGCATGCTTTCGCGCAGATCAAGGTAATGAATTTGGGTGATGGGATTGTCTTCTGTCAGCAGGGTTTCTGCTAGTTTGTGGGCGGTGGGGTGTTGTTCGCATTCGGCGGGGAGGATAAGCGCGCAACCGCCAGTATGCAGGCTGAGTAGCTGGGCATTAAAGAAATAGCTGGCGACCGCATCCGCCATGGATAATTCGGATTCGCGGATGATGCGGAGGGTGATGCCTTCGAGGGTTGTTAGTGGGGTGTCATCGGCATAGGCTTTTTCATGGTAGGCGATGAAATTGCTATGGCTAAGTGCAATGACGTCATTATGAAAAACCCCGGCGTCGATGGCGTCGGGGTGCTGTTGCAGATAGATGACATGATCGGCGGCTAGCTGATGCATTCGGGCGACAGTCTCGCTGGCGGCGAGCTGCTGCCGTGCAGGAAAATGCGCAGGAAAGAGGCTGGAGGAAGGTGATGCGCCATAGACAAAGATATGCGTGCCTTGTGTGTGTGAATTGCGACAGACGCGCATGTGATTGGCGGCACCTTCGTCGGCTAAGCGAGTGGTGACGGGCAAGGCGTCATGCACGATGAAATGATCGGTATCGGCGAATATCTGACGTAGCAATTTTGTGGTGCTGCGCGTTTCGATGGAGCGGTGCAGCGTGGCGATGAGATTGGCGGGGGTGAAATGGACTTTACCATCAGCTGTGTCGGATGAGGGGGCGATGGTGGCGGCATTGGCGGCCCACATGGAGGAAGCGGAATAAATATTGGCGACTAGCTCGGGTGCTTGCGCCCATGCGGTGGTGAGCATGGCGGCGGGGGAACCGTGATAGCCGAGGCGGGCCAGCACATCGAAGGCGGGGCGGGCTTGCGGCGGCAGAATGGCCACGGGTGAGCCGAGCGAGGCGATAAATTGCATTTTGGCGAGGCTCTGTAACGCGGCGGCGCGCGGGTTTGAGATGCTGCCCGCATTGCCGGATGAGGCGACATTGCCGTGGCTGAGGCCTGCATAATTATGGGTAGGGCCGACGAGGCCTTCGAGTTGGAGTTCGGGGGTCATGAAGGGAGAGTACAGAGTTTGGAGTTCAGAGTCCAGAGAGTAGGGGCTAGAGACTAGAGATTAGAGGCTAATTAAGGTTGTCACCCCGTCGCATGACGGGGTCTGGTCTTTGAGGTAAGACCGGATGCCGTGATGAACACGGCATGACAATACGCATATTATAATGTGATGCCGGGGGATAGGGTTTCGGGGAGGGTGAGTTGGGGGGATTCCATGCTGGCGACGGGGTAGGCGCAATAATCGGCGGCGTAGTAACCGGCGGCGTGATGGTTGCCGCTACAGCCGATGCCGCCGAATGGGGCCATGCCGCTGGCGCCGGTGGTTTGTTTGTTCCAATTGATGATACCGGCACGGCTGCGGGTGCGAAATTGCTCCCAGCTTTGCGCATCGTCGCTGAATAATCCGGCGGAGAGGCCGAAGCGAGTATGATTGGCTTGCGTGATGGCGGCGTCAAGATCGGGGACGCGGATGAGTTGCAGTAGGGGGCCGAACCATTCTTCGTCGGGGCGTTCATTGCAATGGGTCACGTCGAGCAATCCGGCGCTGAGATATGGCAGGGTGGGATGCAGACGGCGCAGTGGTACGAGTGCTTGTGCGCCATGTTGTATGAGTGTGTCATGCGCTTGCAGGAGTTTTTCGGCTTCGGGGTTGGACACAAGCGGGCCCATGAAGGGGGCGGGGGTGTCGCCATTTTTGCCGATGCGCAGTGCGGCGGTTGCCTCGGTGAGACCTGCAATAAACGGTTCGGCCCAGGGGCCTTGGGTAACAATGAGGCGGCGCGCGCAGGTGCAGCGCTGCCCGCTGCTGATATAGGCGGATTGGATGGTATCGTAGATGGCGGCGCGGATGTCGGTGATGTTGTGGATGATGAGCGGATTATTGCCGCCCATCTCTAACGCGAGGATGATTTCGGGCCTGCCTGCAAACTGACGGTGCAATAGGGTGCCGGTGGCTGAGGAGCCAGTGAATAACAGCCCGTCGATGGGTTGATGCGCGAGGGCGATGCCGGTTTCTTTTTCGCCTTGCAGCAGGTTGAGCACACCGGCGGGAAGGCCTGCGGCTTCCCATTGCTGCACCATCCACTCGGCGGTGGCGGGGGTGAGCTCGCTGGGTTTGAACACAATGGTATTGCCTGCCAGCAATGCGGGTATGATATGGCCGTTGGGTAAATGGGCGGGGAAATTATAGGGGCCGAAGACGGCCAGCACGCCGTGCGGGCGGTGGCGCAGATGGGCGCTGAAGCCTTGCATGGGGGTGGATTTATCGGGGGTGCGTTCTTCGTAGGCTTTGAGGGTGAAGGCGAGCTTGCCGATGGTGGCGGCGGCTTCGCCTTTGGCGTCCCACAGGATTTTGCCGGTCTCAGCAGCGATTTGTTCGGCGAGTGTGTCGGCTTGATTTTGCAACTGATCGCGGAAACGGGTGAGGATGGCGAGTCGCGATTCGAAGGGGGTGGCTGACCATGCGGGAAAGGCAGCGCGTGCTGCGGCTACGGCGCTTTCGGCTTGCGGTTCGGTGGCGGCGTGGCCCTGCCAGATGGTGGCGCCGGTGGCGGGGTTGGTGGAGGTGAAAGCATTACCCTGACCTTCGACCCATTGGCCGCCTATATAATGCGTGCGGTTCATATCGTTTGGTGCGGAATGTAGCGCAGCGTGTCGCCGATATCGACTGCCAGCAGCCGCGCAATGTTGGGGGTGATGGTGAGCTGATTTTGATCATCGGCCAGCAGACGGCCCGCGCAGCAGGCGAAGCGGTCGAAACGCTCATTGCTGATCATGTATTTTTCGGCGGTGATGCCATCATCGATAGCGGTGATGGTGCCGATTTTGCTTTGGGTGATGGTGCGCAGTCGCGCAGTGTCGGCCTGAAGGGTGGGGCCGCCATCAAACACGTCGATATAGCCATTCCATTTGAAGCCTTCATTTTCGAGCATGATGCGGGCAGGCTCGGATTGCGGGTGGGGCTGGCCAATCACATCACGTGCGGATTTGGGTAGCAGGCTGACATAAATCGGGTATTTGGGCATGAGGTCGTTGATGAATTGATTGCCGCGCGTGGCGTTATAATAATCGGCCTGCGCGAATTTCATTTCGAAAAAATGGCGGGCGATGGAATTGTAAAAGGGCGAGTTGCCATCGCGGTCATGCATGCCACGCATTTCGGCGATGACCTGATCGGCGAAATAATGCGGGTGGGCGGCGATGAACATGAAACGACACAGCGACAGCAGGCGGCCCAGCCGGTCGCGGCGGTATTGCGGTTTTAAAAAGAGTGAGCCGATTTCGCTAGCGTCGGTGAGGTCGTTGGTGACATTGAGGATTTGGTGTTTGGAGAGAATATCGAGGTCGCGGCATTGCTGGGTGATGGTGTTGAGGCGGTAGGAATAAAAAGGCTGGTTGCGGCCAATATGCGATTTGATGCCGGTGGTGCCGACGACTTCGTCTGAGTTGGGATCTTCGAGCACGAATAAAAAGGATTCATCGCCCGTGGGGCTTTGGTGGGTGAAGCTTTCGACACCTTTTTTGATTTTATCGTGTAGCACGTCGGCGTCGGCGGGAAGTGACGTCATGCCGATACCGGCAGACTCGGCCAATGTTAAAATGGCGGCGTGGTCATCGGGTGTGACGGGGCGAATGCGCATGATTTATTGTGCCACAGATGTGGGGGCGAGTCATATAGAAAATGAAGGGCCGCAGGCGGCGCGGCCCTTCAAAACCTACTCAGGGGAGTATTAGGCTGCGGCGGCAGGTAGCAACGCGACTTCCTGCGCCTTTTCGACGAAGCTGGTCATTTTTTCTAATGCACGCGCTTCGATCTGGCGGATACGCTCGCGCGATACGCCGTAAGTCTGGCTTAAATCTTCCAGCGTTTGTGGCTCCTCGCTGAGGCGGCGCGCCTGAATAATCTCGCGCTCGCGGTCGGTGAGGGTGTCCATCGCCTGATGCATCAGGTCACGTTTGCTGCCATATTCCTGTGAATCGGCCAGTACGGTTTCCTGATTATCGGCATCGTCGGCGAGCAGGTCGATCCATTCGCCGTCACCATCATGGCCGATGCGGCCATTGAGATGCTGGTCATTCGCGTTCATGCGCATGTCCATATCGACTACGTCCGAAGCGTTTACATCCAACTCCGTTGCGATTTGCGCAATTTGATCGGGTGTGAGGGTGGTATTATCGGCCACTTCGAGATGACGACGTACACGCTTTAAGTTAAAGAATAAGCGTTTTTGCGCAGCTGAGGTGCCCATTTTGACCAAGGACCAGCTTTTGAGCACAAATTCCTGAATCGAGGCGCGAATCCACCACATGGCGTAGGTGGAGAGGCGGAAGCCTTTATCGGGATCGAATTTTTTGACGGCTTGCATCAGGCCGATATTGCCTTCGGCGATGAGCTCGCCCACGGGCAGGCCGTAGCCGCGAAAGCCCATCGCAATTTTGGCGACAAGGCGCAAATGGCTGGTGACCAGCTTATGTGCGGCATCATAGTCGCCATCATCGGCCCAGCGTTTGGCCAATGCGAATTCTTCTTCCGGTTCCAGCATCGGAAATTTTTGAATTTCCTGTAAATAATTGCGTAACCCCTGTTCGGGACTTAAAGCGGGTAGTGCAAGTGCTTTGGCCATAAATGGCCTCCTTTCTCTTCATTCACCCTTTTTATACGCGCTGAGTCGATAAACCCTGCTCCCATAATTATCACGGCAGGGCGGTGTCCGAGTCAGCGTCAGATCTCTGTCTGACTTTAGTTTGGGGCTGAATTATAAGGGATTTTTGTTTATTATGCAAGCCCCTGTAAGGCAACGAGCAATTGTAACAAATCATCCGGCAATTCGGCCTTCCACTCCATCCGCTCATGCGTGTGTGGGTGAAGTAGGCTCAATTTATACGCATGCAAGGCCTGTCGTCGAGAATTCTTTAGGAAATGCACTGTCTCTGTGGGGAAACAATCGGGCAATTGGTTTAATTTTGCGGTGGTTGTGCCGCCATAGGTGTCATCCGCTAACAATGGGTGGCCGATATGCGATAAGTGGACGCGTATCTGGTGGGTGCGGCCTGATTCGAGCTTGCAGGCCACCAGCGAGGCAAAAGCGGGGCTGCCGAAACGTTCCTCGACGTGATAATGGGTGCGGGCTTGTTTGCTGTTACGCTCGACTACTGCCATTTTCTGGCGGTGATGGGGGTGGCGGCCTATGGGGGCGTCGATGGTGCCTTGTGGCGGGGAGGGGACGCCCCAAACGATAGCTTTGTATTCCCGCGAGAGGCTGCGGTCTTTAAGCTGGGCGCTGAGATGCTGGTGCGCGGCGTCGGTTTTGGCGACGACCATAAGGCCGGACGTGTCTTTGTCGATACGGTGGACGATGCCGGGGCGGGCGACGCCGCCGATACCTGACAAGCTGCTTTCGCAATAGGCGAGCAGGCCGTGGACCAGTGTGGGCTCGTGCGTGCCTGCGGCGGGGTGAACGGTAAGGCCTGCGGGCTTGTTGATGATCAGCAGATGCGCGTCTTCGAATATAATATCGAGCGGCATGGCAACGGGGGTGAGGTCGAGCGCGATGATAGCGGGAATGGTGAGGTGATAGGTCTCGCCCGATTTGACCTTCGCTGCTGCGTTGGTTATGGTGGCGCCCGCGAGCGTCAGTTGCGATTGCGATATAAGCTGTTGGATGCGGCTGCGCGAGAGATCGGGCAGCATGGCGCTCAGCCATTTATCGAGCCGTTGCCCGTGATCGCGTGGGTCCACTTTTATTGTATGAGCATCAGGCATGAACACTCCCCTTAAAACATCCGAACATCGCGGCTTGAAAATTATGGTATTGTCGCTGGGGTTGCTGCTGATCGGCGGCACGATTTTGCTGTTTGTGCTGGTGGCGAAAAAAATCGCCAATCCGCCGAGCGAGGATTCTGTGCAGGTGAGTGTGCCGCGCGAATATCGTGGCTGCGGGGAGCATGCTTTGGATTTGGCCGATGGCGAGGCGCTGCGCGATATCAGCTATGATGGCGTGATTGCGCGGCTGCAAGTGGCACAGCCGGATGGCGGCACGCAGATTCGTCTGGTGCATCTGTGTTCGGGCAAGTCGCTGGGGCATGTGACGGTGAGGCATCGGCTGGTTGAGTTTCCTTAGAGGGTTATTTGTGTTTGTTCCCGCTCCGGCCTACTGGCCTACGCGATGAAC
>DITS01000042.1 GCA_002422205.1 Alphaproteobacteria bacterium UBA6178 | reverse complement strand
CGCCGAAATATGTGCGGATTGAGCCAACTGACATCATCACGGTCAACGTATCGGGTGTGGCGCATGAAATGCGTGTTGTTAAAACCGATATGGAAGCCAACGGCATGATGAAACTGAGCGCGGTGGCGGAAGACATCAGCTCGTATGACTTCTATACGCCGCCCGGTGAAACCAGCAGCAACATTCAGCCGCCCGTGCTTGTGCCGGGTACGCTGGTGCAATTCATCGACGCGCCGCCGCTGCCGGTAGATACGGTGCAGAACCAAGGCCTGCTGCGTATTGGCGTGGCGGCGGATGGGGCAAACTGGAACGGCGCGGCGATTTATCGTTCCGATGACGGTGGCGAGGATGGCGGCAATACCTTCAACGTGCTGGCAGGCCTTGATGGGGCGGCAACTTTCGGCGCCATCATCACGGACCTGGCAACGGGCGGGTCTGCAACGTGGGATGAATTTAGCGAGGTGGAAGTGCTGCTTAGTTCCGGCAGCCTTGCCAGCGTCAGCGAATTAGCCGTTTTCAACGGTGCGAACGCGGCGCTGATCGGCGAGGAACTGGTGCAGTTTCAGAATGCCACGCTGATCGGCGAGAACACCTATCGGCTTTCCCGGCTTTTGCGGGGGCGGCAGGGTACGGAATGGGCGATGGGGTTACATGACCCCGGCGACCGCTTCGTTTTGCTTTCTCCGGCGCTTTATACGACCGCAATCGCTAACAACCTGATCGGGCGGAAACTGTATTACAAAACCGTCAGCGTCGGCAACTCGCTGGGAAATACCGACGAGCTGGCCTTCACCTATACCGGCAAGAATCTGAAACCGTTCTCTCCGGCGCATGTAACAGGCGTGCGCGATGGTTCGGCCAACCTGACCATAAACTGGGTGCGCCGCTCCCGTGTGGATGCGGAGTGGCGCGACGGTGTGGACATTCCGCTGGGCGAGGAATCGGAACGCTATGAAGTGGAAATCTATAGCGGCCTGACGCTCAAGCGCACCCTGACTGCCACCAGCCCGACGGTTGCTTACAGCGCGGCCAACCAAGTGACGGATTTTGGTTCGGCACAAAGCAGCGTGAGCGTGAAGGTCTATCAGCTATCGGCGGTGGTTGGTCGGGGCTACCCGGCAGCAACAATGGTCTGATTATTCGTTCACTGCCAACGGCGCAGGCGCATTTTCGGGCAGCTGGTTAATCACTTCAGCTTGCTCGGAAATGGGCTGTTCTGTTGGTGTTTCAATCGTGCCGTCGATTACTTTAGCTGGTTCGGAAATAGTGAGCTTCGGTGGCGCGGCGACCCACTCGCGCAGATGCTGACCAATGATGGTGTAAAAGTCGAGTAACACTGCTTTACCATCTTGTACAAACGTCTGTGCGCCTTTGAAGCGACTAGCCAAATCGCGGGTTAGGATGATTTCAAAGGCAATAGGTGGAAGGTCTGTTTTATCGGTAAGGCCAGCGTCGATATTGGCTTTCAACTTACCCAGCGTTACGAATGTATCTGGAACACGCGATGGCCAAACGATTCTGATAAGGAGATTATCATCAGTGCAGTTCTTAACTTGTTGGAAAATCCAGTTGATGCGGGCTTTGGCACGAACTTTATCTTCTGGCGCTTTCAAACGCATGGATGCGCTAACGGTACGACGTTTGAAATCCGAACAAAACTTAATGCGTGATGCTGCATTTGGGATGTCGAATTCAGCTTCTAAAGAATTATCAGTAGCCAAAGTCAGACATTCATCAGTAAGGCGCTTTTGTGGGTCATTAGCGTATTCACGTTTAAGCGGGACTACAACGCTACGGCCAACGGCAACGCTCATCTCTAAAGAGAGGCCGCGAATGAACTGATGCCAACAGTTTACGCTCTCAATGACTTCGTTACTGCTTTTATTAACAGGAGCACCATTCTGAATGGAGGTGCAAACATCTTTCCATTCCGCATTCATGCGGTCGAATGAGAGGATACCAGAGCTAGAATGCTGCAAATAGCGCACGAACTCAGTTAAGATGTAACCTTGATCCGAGTCGGCAACGCCATAATGTTTTGTCCACATAATTGCTTCAGTAACAAGGTGCATCCAAGACCAGTGGTATAGAGCCACGCTGCGAGTTTTTATTTTATTAACCTGCAATGGATGATGTGTAGCGTCTGCAACCGATAGATTAGAAATGGTGATAACTGCGTCGATATTAAACTGCTTGGAAAGGTCGAGATAGGCTTCAACCTGTGCTTTATCGAGGTCGGCTTTACCAATTTTACACTCAACAATGGCACGCCATTCTTTATTGCCGGTTTTGAGAATGATTAAACCGTCAGGACGTATCTTGCTCTGTTGTTCGCCCTTAAAAACAATCTCGGTGAAGCACTGAATCTTTGATGTTTTTCCTACTCGAACACCGAGTTGATTCAGCATGCCTTTGCCGAATTCTTCCACTGACATCATTGTCGCCAGCAATATCGACGTAATACGGCATTCGCGGCTCGTATCAGCCACAGATGGGATGAGTCTTGCCTTTTCACCGCTGGCGAGAAAATCAGGACGTGGAAGATCGAATAAGGCCATAAAATTACTTACTATTTGTGTTCGCACATAACTTGAAAATAGCAAAACGCTGCCAACGCGCAAGCAATTATAAATTTTCAATTAATTCATAACTTTGGAGAATCCTATGCCTCAGACATCACGTCTGGGCTTGCCTTATATTGTCACAAGCCAAGCCCAAAAAGAAGTGACGCACAACGCCTCGCTCGACATCCTCGATGCGCTGCTTCAGGCCGCGATGGTCAGCGTCAGCGTGAACACGCCGCCCGGTTCACCCGTGGCCGGTGATTGCTATATCGTCGGCACATCGCCCACGGGCGCATGGACAGGCAAAGCAAAGACGCTGGCTTACTACACCACCGGCTGGAACTTCATTACGCCGTGGGAAGGCCTGACTGTATGGGCGAAGGATGCCAATGCACTTTACACCTATGATGGCACGAACTGGGGCGTATCGGTGGCCACGCCGACATCGCTGCAAAACCTGTCCATGCTTGGCGTGAACACCACGGCGGATTCCACAAACAAGCTGGCGGTGGCGAGTGAAGCCATCCTGTTTAACCATGTCGGCGGCGACCTTCAGATTAAGCTGAACAAGAATGCCGCCGGGAACAAGGCTGGCTTCCTGTTTCAAACCAACTGGTCGGCGCGTGCGGAATTCGGCCTGCTGGGGGATGACAACTTCACCCTGAAAGTGTCGCCGGATGGTTCCACGTTCTATGACTCCCTGAAGATGCTGGCTGGTAGCGGTCGTGCGGCAGTGAAAGCAAACGGCTCTGGCCTGAGTGCGGCAGGCACAACGCAAGGCACGGCCACGGCGATCACCAAACAGACCAACCAGTTCACCACCGTCGCCGCCAGCAGCGGCGCAATTCTGCCTTCGCCGGAGCAAGGGGAATTCATTTTCATCGCCAATGCCGGGGCAAATGCCCTGAGTGTTTATCCCGCCTCCGGCCACAGCATAAACGCGCTGGCGAATAACGCCGCATTCTCGATGGCGGTGGGAAAAAACGCCCTGTTTTGGGCAGCCACTTCCAGCAAGTGGTACGCGCTCTTAAGTGCCTAACCCCAGCCGCCACAAGGCGGTTTTTTTATGCCTGAACCAAAGGAGAAACCGACATGCCACCCACCGAAGAGAAAGACGTGCAAGCGCAGCTGGCCGTGATGAACACGCAAATCCAAACGCTCACAAAAACCGTGGATGGGCTGGTGGAGGAAGTGAAGGCGCTCACGGCGCTGGCGAATCAGGGCAAAGGAAGCCTTCGCACGCTGCTGATCGTCGGAGGGCTGTGGACTGGCCTTGTGGCCTTCCTCAGCTTTGCCGCTGGCAACCTGACTTGGAAATAACACAACCAATGGAGAATCTTATGACGACGAAAGCAGAACATATCGACACGCTGGCACGCACGCTCTATGGCGAGGCCAAACCCCATGACATTCAGGATGCGACCGCCATCGCCTGTGTGGTGATGAACCGGGTGGCGCTTCCCAACTGGCCGGATGACGTGGAAGCCGTGTGCATCCAGCCGTACCAATTCAGCTGCTGGAACACGAGCGACCCGAACCGGGCGCGGATATTCAAGGCCAATGGCGCATGGTTTGATAAATGCGTGCAGATTGCCATGAAAGCGGTCGATCACCAGCTGGTTGACCCTACCACGGCCAGTACGCATTACCACACGCCTGCGGTAAAACCCGCATGGTCGCGTGGCAAGAAGCCGGTTTATTTCACTAGCGGCCATGTATTCTTTAACGACATCGACACCAAGCCGCCTGCTACGGCAAAGGATGCACTGAACCAGATTAAGCCTATCGGCAAAACCGATACGATGGTTGCCACCAAAATCGGCGGCGCGGCCAGCATAGGCATTGGCGCAGTGTCACAGGCCATTGAAACGCTGGAGCCTGCCATGCCGCTTGCAACCACACTGGCGCAGGCTGCACCGTGGGCAATCGTCGCGGTTTTGGCAATGGCGCTACTCTACATCGCGTGGAGCCGATACCAAGCCCGGAAGGAAGGCAAAATATGATGGCCGCCATCAAAGCCTTCTTCACCACCAACGCGCTGCGCGTAGCCGCGTGGTGCATGGCGGCGCTTTCATTCCTCGGCATTCTGCTGGCTGCACGTCGCGCCGGTCGGAATGCCGAGCGGGTGGATGCACTGGAAACGCAATCCAAAAACGTGAGAAAATCCCATGAAGTTCAAGACAAAAACCGTCGCTCTCTTGCTGATGGCGATGCTGCTGAGCGCCTGCGCGATAAATGGTCGCGTGACTGACAGCTTCTGCGCCATCGGCAGGCCAATCTATATCAGCAAACAGGATACGCTAACGGATGGTACGGCGCGGCAAATTCTCGACCATAACGAGGTGGGGAAATCACTGTGCGGATGGTGATTAGGCAGTGAGTTGTTTCTGCTTTTTTAGGCGATCTAAGAAAATGCTTATTCCCAGCCATAAAACAGGAATTATCACCAATCCATAGGAAGTCATTTGAGCAAACAGAGTGCTTTCATCAGCAAAAGGTTCCGTGGCAATATGCCAGTAATTATTATCAACGAATGGAATGGCGTTTGCTTCAGTTAGTTCATGAAAGCCATAGAAAAACAAGTGAACTGCAAAGAATACCAAAAATACGCCCGTTACCTGTAGGAAGCGCTTGATGTTGATAAGGTGACTATTTGCTACCCATAATATACCTATGGCACCCGCAACTAAAATGCCTGATATTGCGCCAAGAATAAGGCTGCTGCTTTGCATAGTGCCGTTTAGACTTCCTAGCATCATTGCCGTTTCCATACCTTCCCGACTAATCATCAAAACGGTAAACAGAAAGATGCCGATAGCCGCTTCCAAAGCATTTTTGCTCGAATGAATTTCCAAGCGTTGGTGTATGTCGCTTCGAATCGTTTTAGCGGTACGCATCATGTGAACTGTCATGGAGGCAACGAGCGCTCCAGCCACCATAGCTAATGCGCCTTCTATTAATGACTGATTCGCGGCTAGACCGAAATAGTATCCGGCAACAGCGCTTACCAAAAGCGATACGCCTATCCCCATATAAACAAAGCGGCTTAGATCGCTGCGGTTGGTTTTGCGGAGATAGGCCAGCGTGATCGCAACAATAAGAAATGCCTCCAGCCCTTCGCGGAAGGTAATTAGAAAACTCTCAAACATAGCCGCCTCTATAGATAGGAATGATTATCATTCTCAACTATACGCGGTTGATGATTAAGGCAACTTAATTCTTGGCTGGTTGTGGACGTAAAAAACTTTCCGCTACTAAAAGTACCACGCCAATGCAAATTGCCATATCTGTTACATTGAATGCGGGCCAGTGATAGCCGAAGGCATGAAAATCCAAATAATCAGCCACCGCACCGAAGCGCAGGCGGTCGATGGTGTTGCCGATTGCACCACCTATAACCAAACTAAGGGCAATAGCGGTTAAGCGATTATCGGTACGGAAAAGCCACCGCAGCAGAATGAGTGTAATGATAATAGCCATGCCTGAAAGCAACCATTTGCCATAAGCGAGCTTGTTGAACATGCCAAAGCTAACGCCGTGATTCCAGACCTCTACAAGATTAAAGAACGGCGTTATCGTAACGGCTCTGTTGTCTTCTTGAAGCGCGGAAAACACCCAAGCTTGAGCCAGCGTATCTAGCATAATTACGGCAATAACGATAATCGCTCCGGTGATTAAGTTTCTACGCATTGGTCGCCGCCTTATGTAAATCTTTGCGGGCAGCCCGAAGAATTTGCCATGCCCCGCTTAAAGCTAGATAGCCAAGAATCGCCGCGACAATAATATCCGGCCAAGCGGTGGCACTGACGAATACACCGCCAGCAGCCAAGATAACCGCGATATTCCCGATTGCATCATTCCGGCTGCAAATCCACACGGATTCACGGTTACTGTCGCCTCCGCGATGACGGTAAAGCAATACAGCGCAGCCAATATTTACCGCCAGTCCGATTATGCTAATGACCGTCATAATTGCAGGCTTGGGCAATTCAGGTTGCAGGGCGTGGTGCAATGTCTCAAATGCCACCCATAACCCCACCATACCTAGTGAAGCGCCTTTCAGGAAAGAAGCTTGTGCCTTGGCACGCAAACTTTTTCCCAGCACAAAAAGGCTGATTCCATAATTGGCGGCATCCGATAGGAAATCGAGTGCATTTGCCAGAAGCGACACTGATAATGCTTCATAGCTCCCTACCGTTTGAACGGCGAACATCGTGGCGTTAGCAATTAAACATATCCATAGAATCTTTTTATATTTGCTATCGATGGACGTTTCTTTCGATGAGCCACATGAATCGTTACAACCTACCATTATAGTTCCTTTTTAATTTTATTAACGTGATGCAACATATCCACTAGAACGCAGCGCACATGATCGGCAGAAAGTGCATAAAAACCCTGCTTCCCTTGCTTTTTATGTGCCACCAGTCGAGCAGCTTTGAGAAGGCGTAAATGATGACTCACTAGCGGTTGTGAAATACCAACTACCTCCGCAATATCACCCACCGATTTTTCACTATCTAAGCAAGCGGTAATGATTTTTAGCCGGTTGGCGTCACCTAACAGGCGGAAAATATCTGCCAGTTCCTGTAGTTCGTCATCAGTTGCTTTTCCAGTTTTTTTCGTCATATATCTATAAACGTATAAACACTTGTTTATATTAAAATGAAATTTTTTATTAATCAAATAATAACTTATCAAGGTAGCTCTAAAGCTTCACTTTTCTAAGCCGCAAACTATTCACGATCACCGATACAGAACTAAGCGCCATCGCTGCGCTGGCGATGATCGGGCTTAAGAGAATCCCAAATACCGGATAGAGAATACCTGCCGCCACCGGCACGCCCAGCGCGTTATAGACAAAAGCGAAAAACAGGTTTTGGCGGATATTCCGCATCGTTGCGTGGCTTAAACGGCGGGCGCGGACAATGCCAATCAAGTCGCCTTTCACCAGCGTCACACCTGCGCTTTCCATTGCTACATCCGTGCCGGTTCCCATCGCAATGCCCACATGTGCTTGCGCTAATGCAGGTGCATCATTCACCCCATCACCTGCCATTGCGACCTTGCGGCCTTTTTCCTGTAATTGCCGCACCAGTTCGCTTTTGCGTTCCGGTAGCACTTCCGCTTCCAGTTCATCAATACCCAGCTGCTTGGCTATTGCCTCAGCCGTTGCCTTGCTGTCGCCCGTTAGCATGACGATATGTAACCCTTCAGCTTTCAGCTGCTTCAAGGCTTCGGGCGTGGTGGCCTTGATCGGGTCGGCAACGCTGATGATCGCCGCTGGTTTGCCATCAATAGCTGCAAACATAGCGGTTTGTCCTTTGGCTCGGAGCTGATCGGCGGCTTGCACGAGTGAATCGGCATTCATGCCAAGCGAAGTGAGCATTGCCGCATTTCCCAGCACGACAGTATGACCATCCACGATGCCTTGCACACCTTTCCCCGTAGTCGATGAGAAATTCTGTACGGTGGAAAGCGTGATGCCTTTTTCCTGTGCGCCTTTGACGATAGCAGATGCTAGAGGGTGTTCGCTGCTTTGCTCAAGACTTGCGACTAAACGCAGTGTTTCGTTTTGCTCAAATCCCGCCGCAGTAACCACCACCATTAGCTTTGGTTTACCTTCGGTAAGCGTTCCAGTTTTGTCGATAATCAGCGTATCGACCTTTTCCATGATTTCCAGTGCTTCTGCATTTTTTATCAGCACGCCCGCATGTGCGCCGCGTCCGGTTCCGGCGATAATCGACATAGGCGTGGCTAATCCCAAAGCGCATGGGCAAGCGATAATCAGCACGGCCACCGCATTGACGATAGCATAAGCCAGTTTAGGCTCCGGCCCCCATATTCCCCAAATAAGTGCCGTTATAATGGCAATCAACACGACTACTGGCACAAAATAGCCCGACACTGTATCTGCCATGCGTTGAATCGGTGCACGACTGCGCTGGGCTTTGGCAACCATATCCACAATTTGCGCCAGCATGGTTTCGTTGCCAACGCGCTCGGCACGCATGGTGAAGCCACCCGTGCCATTCAGTGTTGCACCAATCACTTTATCGCCGGGGTTCTTTTCCACTGGCACGGATTCGCCTGTCACCATCGATTGATCGACACTGCTATGGCCCTCAACCACAATACCATCCACTGGCACTTTCTCACCGGGACGCACGCGCAGCAAATCTCCTTTATGCACTTGGCTTAAATGCACATCTTCTTCTTTTCCATCGGCACGGATTATTCGTGCCATCTTCGGCGCAAGATCAAGCAGCGCACGCATGGCGTTACGGGCTTGGTTGCGGGCTTTGAGTTCCAGCACTTGGCCAAGCAGCACCAACGCAGTAATCACGGATGCGGCTTCAAAATAGATATCGAGCATTTGCCCGCCAGAAAAGCGCATGGCGGCTTCGGGAAATACCGTAAGAAGTACGCTATAAACATACGCCACGCCGACACCGAGCGCGATGAGCGTAAACATATTCAGGCTTTTATGCTTCACCGATTCCGCTGCACGCACGAAGAACGGCCAACCAGCCCACAGCACCACAGGTGTTGCCATGAGCATTTGAACCCATTTCGATATCTGTGAATCCAAAAACTCATGAGATAATCCAGGGATCAAGTGTGCGCCCATCACCACAAGTGCCAGCGGGAACGATAATATCGCCGCCACCCAAAAGCGGTGCGTCATATCGATGAGTTCCGGGTCCGGCCCTTCATCCAACGACACGGTTTCTGGTTCTAATGCCATGCCACAGATCGGGCAGTTACCCGGCTGCTTTTGCCGCACCTGAGGGTGCATCGGGCAAGTGTAAACTACGCTCGCTTCCTCAGATGCGGCTGTTGCAGGTGCTTCGGCAGGTTGATGCTTATGGTGCGAACAATGCCCCCCGTGATGTGATTCCTGTGAGTGATTCATCAATGACAGCCGCCTTTATGTTCTTTTTTATTATCCTTACTCTGCTCACCTTCCTTGGAATGGTCATGATGTTTATTACCGCCGTTCATGAATAAATGCATGATCGGGCAAAGCAGAATAAACAGAAATGGCAATGCTCCAAGCAAGTGCTGCTGATGCCATACAATCAAGTACACACCAAGTGCAGCAAGCGCGATCAGTATTGCAATACCCTTCGGACTTTTCCACCAAGGGCATGTGGGACGTAATTTTTTCATACGTTTTATCCTTCAGTTTTAATGGTGTGTAGTGTGATCAGTCACGGGTTTTGACTGCTTAATGGCTGGGCTTGGAGATTTTCCCTGCTTCATTTTCGCGCACATCGGGCATTGTTCACCCTCTTTCATGGAAGACATGCCTTCCATTTTACCCATGCACATTTTACACATGCCGTCCTTGCAGCATTTGCACTCACCATCTTTGCAACAATCGGCGCATTTTCCATCCTTGCAGCATTCGCATTTTTCACAGCATGGCATTTTCATATCCATACCTGACATTGAACCACCTTGCGTGTTGGCGCAGGCGGTAACAAAAACCAGCATAACGACGGGTAATAACTTCTTAAACATGGTAGCCTCCTATAGATTGGTTGATCGATTGATATGCCCCAAGATGGGGCAGGAATTTACTGAGGTGTCATCAGCTGGGCATTGCTCGACCAAGGCACTCAGTATTCTTTTAACTTCTTTAAGCTCACGGATTTTCTGCTCGGCTTCGGTGATTTTGCCGGTGGTATGTTTCAGCACTTCCGCACAAGTTGCTTTATCAGAACGATTCAAAGTGAGCAGCTGGCGGATTTCTTCGAGTGTGAAGTTGAGTGTTTTTGCACCTTTTATGAATTGCAGGATACGCTCGGCATCTTCGCCATAAATCCGATAGCCAGCCCCAGAACGGCTGGCCGCTTTAATCAGCCCCATTTTTTCGTAATAGCGGAGCGTATCGGTGCTGATACCAGTACGCTCCGCCAGTTTACCAATCGTCAGAAGTTGAATCGTTTTTTGCCTCATGACATTCAATCTACACCTTGGAGCATACTCCAAGGTCAAGGGGTTATTTAACCGTTACGCCAAATGGCGCGAATACATCCTTTCCATCAATCCGCACCTGCGCGAATAGCTTTACGAAACCAGCCGTTTTTGGCTCGATATGAAATTCCAATTTAGGACCACCGCGCTCCGTGTCGCTGGTGGGTTCTTTGCCCATCGGGTGGATATGCAGAACGGAATTATAATCCTCGGTGAATCCCACGACATGCGCGAATGCACCCATCACCGGCTCTAATTGCGCGAAAGGTTTTCCATCTTTGGTGACGGTGATATTGCCCATTACTGCTGCGCCAGCCTTTGGTTCGCTATCCAGCGCAAGGGTGAAGGTATAACCATCCACCATGCTGGTCATGACACTGGCCTTGTTGATCGTAGCCTTATCTTTTGCCGCGTTCCCCATATCCGCCATCACATATTCCTGCTTGCCGGTGGCAACCGGAATCACGTCCGCCCATACGCGGTAGCTGTCATTTTTCTTTGGCGTAAAATCGAACACAAATTCACCGGCATTCTTGCCAGCAACAGGGTGGATATGGTGATAATCGGTAAGTGACGGGTCAACGATCAGCAAATGCAGCTTTTTGGTGTGCGCTTCTTTAAGGCCATCAAAAGAGACAGGCTTGCCATCTGCCGTAGCATTCAGCTTCACTACCACTTGTGTGATCTTATCCGCTTGCAGTGGTGTTACAGGCTCCAAAGCAAGTTTTACGGTATTTTTAGCCGCCATTTCATCATGTGCGCCGCCATGCCCCATAGCTTCATGGGCAGTAGCAGTTGGCTGGGCTTGACCGTGGCCGGTATGATCGCCAGCAGCATAGGCAACGGTGCCGGTGGTTAAAATCGTGCTGATAAGCAATGCGGGAAGTAGTTTCATGATATTACCTTCTTATTTTGCGTTTGATTCAACAAGTTTAAGCGCACCTTCAGCCTTTTTGAATTCGGCTTTGGTTTTCTCTACGTCTTTGGCATCAGCCGCACTGTGTACTTTGCCCAGCTGGGCACTCAGTTGCTTAAGCGAAGCCTCAAGGCGGGTTTTCTTATCACCTTCCAATGCGGACTTTTCTTTTAGCAATTTGATGCTGGCTTCGATTTTTTCAATTTCGTCGTGCATGGCATCGTGCTTATTTTCGCTGATCTGCGTGCTAATAGTTTTCATGCCAGCCTGAATTTCTGTCAGCGCACCCTGTGCATCCGCTGCGACAGAAACAGTTTTTGGAGCAGAGGCATGGGCTTCTGTATGTTGCCCTTCATGTTTTTCATCGCCATGCGCCAGTGCGGGTTGCTGGAATCCAATCGTGGCCAGTATCGCGGTGGTAAGCAGTAGTTTTTTCATATCATTCTCCTTGGGTTAATGAGTAATTGCCGCTGGCAGTAAAGCCGCGACGGGTTTTTTGCCGAATTTCCAGAACACCAGCGGGCGCACGGTAAGGTCGAGCAGCGTGCTGGAAAACAATCCGCAGAAAATCACCACCGCTACGGGGTGCAGGATTTCGCGTCCCGGCTCGTCGGCAGCGATAACCAGCGGAATCAGGGCAAGCGAAGCAGTAAGCGCGGTCATCAAAACAGGAATAATTCGCTCGGATGTGCCGCGATAAATCATGCCAAGGTCAAAGCGTTCGCCCTCATGCTCCATAAGATGCAGGTAATGCGCGATCATCATGATGCCATTACGGGCAGCGATGCCGGTGAGCGTGACAAAACCCACCATTGTTGCAATCGAGAATACGCCGCCGGAGAGCCACACGCCGATCACTGCGCCGATAAAGGCCAACGGAATAGATACCATCACCTGAAGTGCAAGGTTGGCACTCTTGAAATGCACGAACAGCACCATGAACATGCCAGCCAGCGAGAATAGGCTTAATATGGCAATCAGGCGCGAGGCGGTGGCTTGGCTCTCAAATTGTCCGCCGTAAGTGACGTAATAGCCCTGTGGCAACTGCACCTTGCTATCAATCGTCGCTTGTACTTTCTTCACCACACCCACCAGATCGCGCTCGGCCACGTTTGCCTGAATCACAATGCGCCGCTGGGCGTTTTCGCGGTTAATGATGTTTGGTCCTTTGGCATCCTGCACAGTGGCAATAGCTTGCAGGGGAACGACATTACCATCTTTGGTATCCACAGGAATTTGCTTGATCGCTTCAATATCGCTCCGCGCTGCATCAGATAGGCGCATGACAATATCGTAGGTGCGCTGGCCATCCAGCACTTGCCCCACGGCTTTACCTTGCATGGCAAGTTCGGCATATTCCGCAGCTTCGCCCGAAAGAAGCCCGTAGGTGGCGGCTTTCTCACGATCAAACAGCACATGCACCTGCGGGATAAGCACTTGCTTCTCGACCGACAGATCCACCACGCCTTCCACCTCGCTCATGGCGACACGGATTTCCTCAGCTTTAGCACGAAGCACGTCCAGATCAGTACCAAACAGCTTGATGGCAATTTGCGCCCGTACACCGCTCATCATGTGGTCAATGCGGTGCGAAATGGGCTGGCCGATATTGATCGCAATGCCGGGGATTTCATCCAAACGGGTGCGAATGTCCGCCAGAATCACGGCGCGGGAACGCTTCGATTCTTTCAACTCCACCTCAATTTCACTGGAATGTACGCCTTCCGCATGGTCATCACGTTCAGCGCGGCCTGTGCGCCTGCCGGTTTCGGTGGCTTCCGGTACTTGGCGAATTAGATTTTCGGCAATCGTGCCGATGCGGTTGGACTCGGCAAGGCTGGTTCCGGGCGGTGTTAGAATGTTAATCGTCACCGAGCCTTCATTGAACTGGGGTAGGAATTCTTTGCCGAAGAACGGCACCATTGCCAGCACCGTAAAAGTCAGAACCGCAACCCCCGTCAGTACGGTCTTGCTGTTTGGAAAAGCAAAGTTAAGCACGCGGGTTTGAATACCTTTGATCTTGCGTAGCAGCCAGCTGTCATGCTCTGCACTCATGCGCTTCATGTTCGGCAACAGGTAAGAGCAAAGGGCTGGGGTCAGCGTGAGCGATACAAATAGCGAAGCGATGATTGAGGTGATGTAAGCAATACCGAGTGGCAGGAAGATTTTGCCCTCAATGCCGCCCATTGCAAACAGTGGAATAAATACCAGCACAACAATAATCGTGGCGAATACAATGGAGTTTCGCACTTCGCTGGATGCCTCGTAAATCACTTGCAGCGGATTGCGCGGCTTTTCTGCGTGGCGGTTTTCACGCAAGCGGCGGAACACGTTCTCCACATCCACAATCGCATCGTCCACTAATTCACCAATCGCCACTGCCAAGCCGCCTAGCGTCATGGTGTTAATGCTCAGGCCAAACATTTTGAACACAATCGCTGTTAGCACGAATGAAAGAGGGATGGCGGTGAGCGTGATGAAGGTGGTGCGGAAGTTAAGCAGAAACAGGAACAGCACGATGGCAACCAGAATCGCCCCGTCGCGTAAGGCTTCCTCTACGTTCTTGATAGCGCGTTCGATGAAACTGCCTTGCTTGAAAATATCACCGTGGATTTTTACGCCTTCGGGCAGATTTTTCTGAATGCTGGCAAGCTCGGCCTCAATCGCCTTAGTGAGTTTGATGGTATCTGCTCCGGGCTGTTTCTGAACCGAGAGAATAACGGCAGGGCTACCATTGACGCTGGCATCACCACGCTTTGCCAGAGGGCCACCCAGCTTAATATCCGCCACCTGATCGAGCGTCAGCGGTGTTGGGCTGCCGTTATCATTTGGCAGTGGAGATTTTGCTAAATCATCCAGTGTTTTTACTCTGGCGATATTGCGGATTAAGCCTTCCTGATAATCGGAAAGCAAAAATCCACCAGTTGCGTTGATATTAGAACCGGCAATGGTAGATTCCACGTCATGCAATGTTACGCCGTAATTCTTGAGTTTCAGCGGGTCAACCAACACCTGATATTGTTTTAGATCACCACCAATAACTGAAACTTGCGAAATGCCGGAAATGGAAAGCAAGCGATTGCGTATGTCCCATTCAGCAATAGTGCGTAAATCCATAGTGCTGGTTTCAGGGTTTTCCGAGGTTAGTCCCACCAGCATGATTTCACCCATGATGGAAGAAATCGGCCCCATCACAGGTCGTGCGTCCTGCGGTAGGGTTTCCTGCGCCTGTTGCAGTTTTTCTGCGACAATCTGGCGGGCGGTGTAAATATCCGTATCCCAGCCGAACTCCACCCATACAATCGAAAGCCCGATAGCAGAGGCGGAACGCACGCGCTCTACGCCCGTAGAGCCGTTTACCGCAGTTTCAATCGGCCATGTTACCAGTGCTTCCACTTCCTCCGGCGCAAGCCCTTCGGCTTCGGTGAAGATGGTCACGGTGGGGCGGTTTAAGTCAGGAAAAACATCCACGGGCAATTTGCTGATGACGAATACGCCATACACCAGCAGCATGGCCGAGGCCGCTACAACCAGTAACCTGTTTTTCAATGAGAATTGGATGATCGCGTTGAGCATGGCTTATTCCTTATGCTCGTCTTTATGTTCATCTTTTTTAGGCTCGGCGGATTTAGCGAATTGCAGCTGGTAATTACCCACCGTCACCACTTCTTCATCAGGGAACACACCTTCCAGCACCTCGCGGTCATTGCCGAATTTTGTACCCAGCTTCACGCTGCGTCGCTCGAAATCATTGCCGCTGCGGACAAATACGAATTGCTCTCCGCTATCGCCCAAAATCGCTTTCATCGGCACAGCTAGGATGTCAGCAGGTGTAGTGATCTCAATCGACAGCAACACCTGCATATTCGCTAATAGCTTACGATCAGGATTACTCACCAGCGCATAGACGTTGAATGTCCGGCTTCCACGATCATATGCCCCATCCATCCGCTGCACCTTACCAAGCAAGGAATCGCTTCCGAGCAAGCTGCTGGTGACGCGCACATTTTGTCCCACCTGAATCTTGGTGACATCGGGTGTTTCATACATCACGCCGCGCACCAGAACTTCACTGGATTCACCCACTTCCATCAAGGCCGCTTCCGGCGTGACGGATTGACCCAGCACCACGCTTTGCTTGGTGACGTAACCTGTGATTGGGGACGGAATCGAAACCGGCGAGCTGCCCACAAAAATAGGCTGAATGGTGAGCAAGCTCTGGCCTTTATTCACTTTCTCTCCCACCTTAATGTGAATCTCCGATACGCGGCCAGCGGCGCGGGAAGTCACAATGGCTTGGCGTTCCGGTAGGAATTCGACAATCCCATTCACATCCACCGATGTGGCGCGTGGAGCAATCGCTGCTTTTACTGTCTGGATGCCAAGGTTGTTGATCGCGGTATCGGAAAGCGTCACCGTGCTAACAACGCCCGACCTCCCCTCTGTTCCGGGGGCTTCGGCGTGATCTTCCCCTTCATGTGCAAATGCCTGATTAAACAGGCCAAGCCCTACGATAAGGATGACTGTGGCTATCGTTTTCTTCATTTGATTTCCTCTAGTTTTCCACCTAGTTCCAATTCCAATGCGCCACGGGCATTAACAGCCTGTGCAACGGCATCCAGCGCCTCATTTTCGCTGCCAAGTAATTTCTCGCGCACCTGCCATACTTCCAGCGCACTTGCTTGTCCTTGCCGGAACATGCTGCGGGTTAGTTCATACGATTTGCGGTATCCGGGGAGTATCTCGTCGAAATAGCTGGTAGTGCGCTCCTGCATGGCGCTTGCGCTTAATCCCAACTCAGTAATCAGGTCTTTTTGTGGCAGTTGGTTGAATAAATCTGTTTCGGCTCTGGCCTGCTTTACTTCTGCCGTTGCTCGCTTGCGTTCGGCATCGTTTTGGTTCCATAGCGGGATACGCAGGGCAATGCCGAAGCCATACGCATCTTCGCCGCCATCTGCCGCACGCGAATATAGCACACGCGGACCAATTTCCGGTAAAGCGCCATCCTGTTCTGCGACACTCAGACGCTGCTCCGCTGCTTTCAGGCGGTTTTTAACGACATTACGCAGATTAGAGCGGGTTTCAGCGAACTTTTGTAATTGCTCCGGGTCTTGCGGTACGGCGCTAAATACAGGGCGCGATAATTCTACTGTTTGGTAGGCACGGCCAGTTTTACGCCCTAATTCGGTGCGTGTTTGGCGCAGCTCTGCATTAACGGCTCGTGCATCTGCCCGTAATTTGGCTGCGTCGGAAGAAAATAAATGCGCTGCCGCAGGACTGGTCTGGCCTTGGCTTGCCGAGGCGTTGACCAGTTTCTTCATTTTATCCGCATCATCGGCATAGGTTTCATACAGGCGTTTACGTTCCTGAAGCAGCCAGACTTGCGTGTAAAGTATCGTCGTTTCGTTAATGACTTTGAGGATTTCATATTGCTGCTCGGTTCCAGCAACTTCACCAAGCAAATCCGCATAGCGTGAGCGAGAACCTGATATCTGCGACAGCTTCAATGGCTGCGTGAGTTCAAAATCCGCACCCGTACCACCGTTGCCACGGCTACGAATAGCATCAGCGTTCAGTTCAGGATTATCAAACTGCTTGGCTTCCGTGGCATCAGCAATTCTGTCTTCATAAGCGCGTTGTGCTTGGTAAATGCCTGTATTCTTTTGGAGGCTATCTTTGATAACCTGATCGAGCGTAAGCGTTTCAGCAGAAGCTAAGGCCGGAAAGCCTGCCAACAATAAACTTATTAACGCTATTCGCATGAGAATCTCCCGAACTATTCAGGAAGTAATACGAAGCCCCAACGTCTATCCCTCAAAAAATATCAGCGTTTTTTATATAATTTCTGTTCTAGCAATTTACGGGCGCGATACACGCGGGTTTCCACGGTTTTTGCGGTCACCCCAAGCAGTTCGGCACATTCTTCCTGTGTACGGTCATCAAGTGTAAAAAGTATTAATGCGGTCTTAAGTTTGTGGGGTAGAGCCGCGATAGCATCGTGGATATGCTTCATGGCTTGCGAGGATACTGCAATCGCTTCGGGATCGGGGTCTTTATCGGCAAAGTCGAAACCTAAATCCTCATCATCCAATGAGAAGAACTGCACCAATTTTTTCTTGCGCCCGTGATCGCGGCAAAGGTTCAAAGCAATCTGAAACAGCCACGTTGAGAATTTATATTCAGATTTGTAAGTGCCTGCTGAGAAATAGAGCTTAGTGAAGGTTTCCTGCAATAAATCATAGGCAATATCTTCATCGCCGACATAACGGCGAATGAAGGCGAACACCCGGTGCTTATACCGCGCCATGAGTTCATTTAAGGCAGGGTTCTCTCCGCGTGAAAGCCTATCTATAAGTTCCTGATCACTACATTCTTTCATGCCGCCGCGCTTTACGGGTTATGCGTTAGCGCATCGGTGGTCAGCGCGTTCAGCTTTTTCCTCTGCTCTGGGTTAAGAACCGTATGCATTTCAAACAAATGCTCCAGCGTTACTTTTTGCAACTCACCCTGTGCCATATGAATTTTATCCACGGCCTGCTTTACACGGGAAGAATAGTTGCCATCCTCATTAATGGCAGCAGCCAATTCATGATTCGCTTCGTGGATAAGCGTTTCCATTTCCTGTTTTTTACTGACAAATTTCTTTTCAATCGGAATTAATTGTCGATCCTGCTCAGTCGTCAGATTTAACTGCTCATGCAGCCATTGATGGGGGTCATGGGTATGTTCATGATGCCCAAACATGGATTTTCCTACTAACCAGCACGCCCCTAATGAGAGCGCCGCAACAATAACCGCCAATCTCAAATCTTTGTAGAATCGTTTCATAGGCGCTCACTCGCTAAGGTAATTGAATTTAAGCCGCTTACTTGCGGCTTGAATATTTTGAAGTTTAGCATTTCGACGGCATCAGGCGGGGAATTGGAGGGCGCAAGCGTTCCAAACCCAACAACAATCCCCAGCACTGCCGCACCCATGACGGGGGCAAAGCGATGTCGTGCAGGAAACAGGCTTGCCAGAAATCCTTCTAACGCACCTACAGGCTGATCGGCTTTCTCAGCCACAATCCGCGCCCAAACATAGCTTTCCAGATGCTTCAGACGGTCATTATCTGATTCGGATTTCTTGATTGCCGCCAGTATTTTATCAAGTTGATGTTTCATAGATACCTCGCTCCTATTCATACCGTAATACGAACGAGTTATCCATATCCCTCAGAATTTACTCCAGTCATTCCATCTATTCTCAAAAGAGCCATGAAATTTTAGCCTTCTGAAGCGTCGGAATTAGCTGTGTCGAAAACAACCTAAACGTGTCTATAAAAACCGCTATGTAGATTTATAGTTGTGCATTTGCGAAATGGATTCTATAAAGAAAGTTCGGCAATAAAAGCAGTAAAAAGAGTAATGTGCGAGAGAAAGCGATGGTCTTTCATAACAAAGCATATGACCGGCTGCAAAATCTGTGGATGCGTTGGGGAATACCACAGGAAGATGTATATTACGCGATAGAAAATGACCTGTTGCGTACATGCGTTTGGTTACCGCTTCGATATATGGAACGGGGCGTAATCCAAAACCGCAAGTTCATCTTTGAGCAGCACGAACCCAAGCAAGGCTTCATGGCAGTGCGCCCTGAAGACTTCTATCGCTTGTGCAGCACTGGCCGCGCAAAACTTCGCATATTCCGCTCCATTGAAGAAGAAGGCCACATCCTACGCATGGCTTATGAACCTCCGCAGCCTGCAATCATGGTGCGAATCGGTGATCTGGTCGTGTTACAGGAAGACCGTAAGAAGTTTGAGGAAACCTATAATCTCGGTAGCGGCAATACGCTGGTGTTTCCGCATAAACCCGGTGTTGAGGGCGAGTTCCATTTTTCCAACGACTACCGGCATGTAACGCTGGAGGGAAAAGAATTCCATCTTGGTGATGTGCAGGCGCGGGTGGTGGAGCAGCTGCATGATGCGGCTAGAAGCAGACAACCTTGGGTGCATGGGAAAACACTGATTTACGAATCCGGCTCTCGCGCCGTGCGCGTGCGGGATATTTTCAAGCACAAGCGCGATTGGCGCAGCCTGATAACTTCCAATGATCGCGGCTATTACCGGCTGAATGTGCCGCTACACGAAGCGGAGAATGATCCAGCCGATAGTGCCATACACGCCCAGCAGAATGAAAATCGCCATAAACGCCATTCCCAAAATGCGTGCTAAAACGCGATACCAGCGCGGGAAGCGGCTCCAGTAGAGCCGTTCATTTTCTTCATCCAGTTTGTTCTGATATTTATATCCCATCAGCTTACCCGCCTTACATCTTTGAGAAGCGTGATGAGCGCCTCCTGTGACTTGGCATTCATCGCATGAAAACATTCGAGCAACTGCGCTTCGCTTGGTGTAAGCACCGGCTCGAATTCAATATCCTGACCGGGCAAAAAGAAGCCTATGGGCAAGTGTAACGCTGCTGCGAATTCTTCCAGCAATTCTACCGATATGCGATTGATGGCGTTTTCATATTTCTGCACCTGCTGAAAGGTGACTGGTTTTTTGATGCCTTGGCCAAGCTCTTTTTGGCTCATACCCCGCATCAGCCGCGCTTGGCGCAGACGTGCGCCGATATACGCATTTGTAGGATTGATTGTTTTCTTTTCTGTCACAAGACCTCGCCCCGTTGATTACGGTAACGAGGTATCCAACGCCAACTGGCGTCGGGAGGTTAGTAAGCCAGCAAACCGGCTGCGACCTATTTCCCGTGAGGGTGTTATATTCAGCCGCCCTCCCGACATATGGTCGCGGAGGGACATTTCGTGAATACGAGTCCTTAGTACGCAGTTTGCTGGGGTTACTACACCCCGTTACAAGCATGAGCATAAAGGTTGGCTGGAAAACTTCAATATATTGCTAAGTAGCAGACAGAAAATTCTGCTTGTTTCTCAGACGGGGGGACGCACCAGCCCCCTCATAGCCCCACCCAAGGTCACCCTTCAGCCCCACCCAAGGGCGTTGACAGTTTCATTTTGAATCATGCGCGAGGAAATGCAGCCCCCTTTGCGCCCCACCCAAGGTCTATCCAAGCCCCACGCCAGCCCCCCATATCGTCGTGCAGCCTTTGTCCGAACAGTTCGAACAACGAACCGTTTTAACCAACGGAGGCACCAATGAATGACCACACAAAACCTATCTCAACCTTTGATGAAATTTGCCGTCTGACCATCGACACGATGCGGAAGATGGAACTGGAAACCTTGCTCCAGCTGAAGAAGCAAGCAGCCATCGAATTAGACCGCGCCAAGCTCACCAAGGGCTGTATCGAATTGGCGCTTTCCCTGAAGCAAGAAGATCAGCAACCCATTCCTGAACAGGCCGATGACGGGCAGCAGAGCCTGCTTGATGAATAGTTCAGATCATGGCGATGGAATGGTTCAGGATGTATCACGGTATGCCACACGACCCTAAGCTCAAGGTGATCGCGCATCGTGCCAAGCAAAAGATGGCTCACGTCGTAGCGGTCTGGACATGCTTGCTCGATGC
>DITS01000027.1 GCA_002422205.1 Alphaproteobacteria bacterium UBA6178 | reverse complement strand
CGCGCGGGCGATGTGATCCCGCAGGTGGTGAAGGTGGAGCTGGCGCAACGGCCTGCGGATGCGGTGCCTTATGTGTTTCCGGATGCGTGTCCGGTGTGCGGCAGCGCGGCGGTGCGCGAGGAGGGCGAAGCGGCGACGCGCTGCACCGGCGGGCTGATTTGCGCGGCGCAAGCGGTGGAACGGCTCAAGCATTTTGTAAGCCGCAGCGCATTTGATATTGAGGGGCTGGGTGCGAAACAAATTGAGGTATTTTATGCTGAAGGGCTGATTAGCAATCCGGCGGATATTTTTACGCTGGCCGCGCGTGATGCGCAGAGCTTGCAACCGCTCAAACATAAAAAAGGCTGGGGCGAGCAATCGGCGCATAAATTATTTGCGGCGATTGAAAATGCGCGGCGTGTCACACTGCCGAGGCTGATTTTTGCGCTGGGGATTCGCCATGTGGGGATGGAAAACGCCAAGCTGTTGGCGAAGCATTACCCGACATTTACGCAGTGGCAGGACGCGATGATGGCGGCGCAGGATGTGACGAGCGAGGCGTATGCGGAGCTGCTGTCGATTGATGGTGTGGGCGCGGTGATGGCGGGCGCGGTGACGCAGTTTTTTGCCGAGCCGCATAATTGCGAATTGCTCGATGCGCTGTTGCCGCATTTGCATGTGCAGGCGATGAAGATGGTGCAAAGTGACTCGCCTGTGAGTGGAAAAACGGTGGTGTTTACGGGGACGCTGACGCGCATGTCACGCGAGGAAGCCAAGGCATCGGCGGAGCGGATGGGTGCGAAGGTGGCGGGGTCGGTGTCGGCCAAGACGGATTTTGTGGTGGCAGGCGAAGCGGCGGGCAGCAAGTTAAAGAAGGCGCAGGAGCTTGGGGTGATGGTGCTGAGTGAGGATGCGTGGATTGCGATGGTGGCTGGTGGGTAAGGGGATCCCCGGGATCGGCGATGCCGCCCCGAGGATGACGTATATATACATACTGTCACCCCGTCTTTATGACGGGGTCTGGTTTTAAGGCAAGGCCGGATGCCGTCATTCGACGGCATGACAATGTGGGGGCGATGGAAAAGCGTGGATTCCGGCCTTCGCCGGAATGACGGAAATCAATAAGCAGTAGAGAGATCCTTCGCTTATTCCGGTTCGCTCCGCTTTAAGAGCGCGACCGCTCACACGGAAGGGCTCAGGATGACAAAGGTAAAAAATGAGTAGTGCAATACAACAGAACCCGTTTGCGCAGTCGCCGGATTTGCATGAGGTGGAATTTATTTTGCCGCGGGCAGAGGCCGATTATGTGATGGTGGCGTTTGAAGATCTGGCGCTGGCGATCAATTGTTTTGAGGTGGAAGAAGACAGCGGCATCTGGCGTGTGACGCTATTGGTGGATGGGCCGCAGACAGACGCGATTGCACACCAAATACAGGCGATGCAGAGCGTGTATGGTCGTGCGTTTGATGCGCCGAGCGTGCGCAAGCTGGAGCCGCGCGATTGGGTGAGCGAGGTGCAAAAAACATTCAAGCCGATGCGGTGCGGACGGTTTTATGTCTATGGGTCGCATGTGGAAAATCTGCCGCCGCTGGGCAGTATCCCGATTTTAATGAATGCGGGCGCGGCGTTTGGCACGGGCGAGCATGAGACGACATCGGGCTGTTTGCAGGCGATTGACTGGCTGGGCAAACGCCGTGATTTTTTGCGGCCACTGGATATGGGATGTGGCAGCGGCATATTGGCGATAGGTGCGGCGAAGCTGTGGCGTGCGCCGACGCTGGCAGTGGATATTGACGCGGTGTCGGTGGATGTGGCACGCGCGAATATGCGGCTGAACCGCGTGGAATCGCTGGTGCAATGCGAGGTGGGTGCAGGCTACGGTGCGCCGAGTGTGCAGGGGAAATATGATCTGATCATTGCGAATATTTTAGCGCGGCCATTGGTTGCGATGTCGCGGGATGTGAAGCGGCATTTAGCGCAAAATGGTGTGGTGATTTTATCGGGCTTGTTGGTGCGGCAGGAACCGCTGGTGCTGTGGGCGCACCGGATGCAGGGGCTGCGGCTGGTGAAGCGGATACGGCAAGGGCATTGGAGTGCATTGGTGCTTGGAAGTTAGGTTTTAGGTTTTAGGGTTAGCCGATGCCGACTTGTTGTTGCTGGCCGACGGATGGGGTTTGCGAGGGGCTGAGTGAGCCCAGTTGAGCGATGGCTACGGAGCCGTTATTTTGTACGCCTTGCGAATCGAGCGCGCGGCCCGTTGCTTGCGATTCGTCGCGCGAGGAGGGCGCCAGTCTGGCTTCGGTGCGAGCCAGCTCCGGATCACGCGGGGGGGTGGCGGTGGTGAGTTGCGGCTCACGCGAGGATGATCGTTCGGCCTCTTGTGCGGGGAGGGCTGGTTTGGTTTCGCGGTGATGGACGATTTCTTGCTGCGGGCGGCGGCTGGATTCTATTTCGGCTTCGCTGCCAGCTTCGCGGTATTGGGTGACGATGGGTTTATCAAGGCTCTCCAGCGGGCTTTGTGCGCGGATGTGATCGCGTGTGAATTCGATTTGGACATTGTCGCGCTGTTCATGGCGTTGTTGGTCGCCCTGCATTTCGATATTCTGCGCATCGCGTTGAAACTGGCGCTGGATTTCGCGCTGCTGTTGCTGCTGTGGCGCTTGTTCATTCTCAGTGGATTTTTCTTTGGTGCCGTGCTCATGCTCGATGATGGCTTCGGCATTATCGACGAGGGGCGACATGCCGTGCAGCTCGCCTGCCTGTAGCCCATCGGCGAGCTGGTTGGCGTAAACCAATTCGGACTGGCGGGATGCGCCGACGATGTATTCTTCTTCTTCGGCTTCGGAGGTGCCGCCGCCGCTTTCGCTCTGGCCACCCAGATTATTGAGGCGCCGCAGGGTATCGGGGCCGGCAATGCCATCGGTGCGCAGGCCGTTCATGGATTGGAAGGCGATAACCGCATTCGTGGTGCTGCCATCGTAGCTGGCGGTGATTTCGGATTCGCTCAGCAGGTCGCGCGCAGCCAGTCGGCGCTGTAACTCGGTTACAAAATCGCCGTTATCGCCTGGCCGTAGGGTTATGTTGCTTGGTAAAAACATCGCTCTTTCCGCTTGGGGCGAGTATAGGCGAGTTTGGCGTGCGCGCCAAGCGGCGATTGATCAACTGCTTAAGAAGCGTGGCGTGCAGGGCGGTAATTTGAGGATAATTTACTGATTTGTAAATCGACGATGCTGGTGGCGATGCGGCTATTTACTTCGTGCAGGAAACAGGTCATGTCGTTGAAGCCCAGCGCATGCGCTTTTTCACGCAGGACTGATTCGGCATCGTGATCGGTGCGGCCTGAGGCGGCATTGAGATTCTCGGCAATGCTGGCGAGGACGGTTTCTAATATTTGTGCGGGTGAGGTTTCGTGATGGGCCATAGCCGCCACGGTGGTGGCGAATTGATCGAGGCCGATGGAGTCGAATGTGCCTTCGTAAATCCATGCCATGCGCGGCATGGAAAGATGCGCGGTGGAAGTCATGCTGCCGGTTCCCTATCTGATGATCGGAATATTATTGTTCTTATGGGATCAGACTAACAGGCGGGAGTTAACGAAAGGTTAAAATTTTCGCCAGATTTGCATTAAATTTTAAGGATGCGGGAAAAGCCTACCGTCTATTCGTCGTCGGAATATTGCTTTTCCATGCGCTCATGCCGTTCCTGCGCTTCGATTGACAGGGTGGCAATGGGGCGCGCTTCGAGCCGTTTCAGGCCGATGGGCTCGCCGGTTTCTTCGCAATAGCCATATTCGCCGATTTCGATACGGCGCAGGGCTGCGTCGATTTTGGCAATCAGTTTGAGATAGCGGTTGCGGGTGCGTAGCTCGATGCCGGCTTCGGTTTCGATCGAGGCGCGGTCGGCGATATCGGCTTCGTGCCAGTTTTCTTCCTTGAGATGTTCCAGCGTTTCGCGGGATTCATCGAGCAATTCCTGACGCCATTTTAACAGTTTTTCTTTGAAGTAGAGTTGCTGCTCGTCGCACATATATTCTTCTTTGGCAGAGGGCTTGTAGCCATCTGGAAGTTTGGTGACTTTTTTGTTGGTTGCCGTGCGCGCCATAGGACTGAGTCTCCTCAAGGGTTGTCAAATAATGAATGCGCTTTGATAGGGTAAGGCAGGAAGAAATGCAAGTGTAAAAGGAGGTGTTTCCACAGGGATGCGGTTATATAATTCAAGGGTGTTAGCTGCTTTGCGTGGGGGGAGTTAACGGGTTGGAGCGCGGGCGCTTAGGCTTGCGGGGTTTGTCCTGATCGGCGGTGGTTAGCGCTGCGGCGGAAATACCATGCAATTCTTCGGTGGTGACCTCGTAGACTTTTTCTTCGATGCTGGAGAGCTGATGGCGATCTTGCCGGTTGTGGGCGTTATTTTCGTCTTTGGCAAGAATCACGTCCATATTATCGAGAAACTGGATGCCTTCCTGCTTGAATATTTTCACCATTGCGTCCATTTCGGGCATGGTAACACGGGTAAGGGATTTTTCGAAACGCTCGATTTGCTTGGGGTAGAGCTTGGCTTTGACAGCCAGGTCCTGGACATTCCATTTCAATAGCGAGCGCGCCTGTTTGCATTGGCGGGGGGTAATCTGGCTTGCCATTAGCGTGGTTTCCCCGCCATTTCGAGCTTGGCCAGCTCTACGGCTGCGCGCAATTCGATATCGTCGAGAATGGATTGCAGGCGCGGGTCGGAGGTGGTGGCGCGCTGTTGCTGCACCAAGCCTTCGAGGCGGGCAAGGGTGCTGATGGGCAATGTGCCACCCAGCAAGCCATAGCGAATATCTTCCAATGCGTCGATCATGGATTTTCCCTGACGCACGGCTTGTTTTAACAGAAATTCCTCTTCGGGCATTTCCTGTAAAGCCAACATGGGGTTCAGCGGATTGGTGGGTGCGGCTTGGCTAACGGAGGCCGGTTCGGCGACTTCTTCGGCACCGTCGAAGGCGGAGAGGAGGCCGGAGAACATAGTGCTACCTGTAGAGGACGTACGCTTTTTGGTAGCAGTCCGGTTGGTTTGCGTGATGCCGAATGTATGGATTTTAATCATGCGCAAAGGGCTTGGTTGTGTGTGTCATTATTGTAAGACTATAAGCCTTTCGCGGCACAAGTGCAAATATTCCCTAAAGTAGGATGCGCGGCTAGGCAAAACTTGCCTCTGGTTGGTGAGGGCATGGATGCTGTCGAACCGCAATGAAAGAGCATTTGGAATAAGGCGTTGAGCCTGCTTTATAAATTATTGGCATGGGGGAATGGCCATCTTGGCACGCAATTCGCATATATCAGTGCGGGCTATTAGGTTTAACCGTAGCGATATGAGAAAAAAAGATGCAAAAACGACATGGAAAAGATGACAGCATTATAACCCGCGCGCTGCGGCTGGCGCTGGTAGGAGTGCTATGTATGAGTGTTGCGATGCCTGCTCAGGCGGCGCGTATTAAGGATATTGTGGCCTTTGAGGGCATCCGCGATAACGTGGTGATGGGCTATGGTTTAGTCGTGGGTTTAAATGGTACTGGCGACAAGCTGAAAAATAACAAATTTACCGAGCAATCATTGGTGGCGTTTTTGGAGCGCCAAGGCGTGAATACGCGTGGTACCGAGCTGAAATCGAAGAATGTGGCGGCGGTAACGGTGACGGGTCGTCTGTCGGCTTTTTCACGTTCTGGCAGTACGATGGACATTAATATTAGCGCGATGGGTGATGCGAAAAGCCTGCTAGGTGGTACATTGCTGGCGACGGCTTTGTATGGCGCGGATGGTAATGTGTATGCGGTGGCACAAGGGGCGGTGACGATTGGCGGCTTTCAGGCTGCAGGTGATGCGGGCACTAATATCACCAAGGGTGTGCCGACTAACGGGTTTATTTCCAATGGTGCTATTGTAGAGCGTGAAATTGGATTTGAGATGAATGACATGCAGGAAATGCGCGTGGCGTTGCGCAACCCGGATGTGAGCACTGCGCATAGTGTGGCGCAGGCGATTAATCGTCAGGTCGGGCCGGGAACAGCGAAAGTGAGTGATCCGGGAACGGTGATGGTAGCGGTGCCGCCCAGCTATTTGCAGGATGTGGTGGGGCTGATTGCAGATATTGAGAAGCTGGAAGTGGAAACCGATCAACCGGCGCGCATTGTGATTGACGAGGCCTCGGGCACGATTGTGATGGGTGAAAATGTGCGCATTGATACGGTAGCGGTGGCGCAGGGCAATCTGGTGGTGAAGGTAACGGAAACGCCGCAGGTGTCGCAGCCCAACCCGTTTGCACCGGAGGGTGCTGAAACGGTGGTGGTGCCGCGCACCGAAATTGAAGTGGATGAAGGCGAGGGCAATAAGCTTGCTGTGATGGAATCGGGCGCGACGCTGAAAGATATGGTGCGCGGGCTGAATTCGCTCGGTGTGGGGCCCCGTGACATGATTACGATATTACAAACGGTGAAAGCAGCAGGCGCGCTGCAAGCCGATATAGAAACGCGCTAACGGTTACTTGTAGGAGAATCAGTAATGGATGTGGGTTCAGCATCAGGATTTGAGGCAAGCGATATGTTTATTAGCAATAACAAAATTGCGGATTTAGAACGCGCGAAACGGGCGGCTAAAGCGCAGGCAAACGCAGCGAAGGTGGACGAGGCTGCGCAGGAATTTGAGTCGGTTTTCATGTCGCAAATGCTGCAACATATGTTTGCAGATGTGGATATGAGCCCGATGGCAGACGGGCCCGGCAAGGAGATTTATCAGTCTATGCTGGTGGATGAATATGGCAAAATACTTACCCGCGCAGGCGGGATCGGCATTGCCGATCATGTGAAACGTGAAATGCTCAGACTACAGGAGGTGGAGTGATGCTTGAGGACACAATGACAGAACAAACATGGAATGATGAAGGCGAGCTGGTGGTCACCGATACGGTTATTACCGCCTATGACGAGGGTGCGGTGCAAGTGCAGGATTTGATTGCGCTGACTGCAAGGCTGGCACAGATTCTGGCACAGGAAGCCGACTATCTGGAGGCGATGCAGGTGAGCAAACTCGAGCCGTTGCAGACCGAGAAAATTGCGCTGACCAACGCGCTTGAGAGCGTGAAGCGGCAATTGGCCAAGCAGCCGCATCTGCTTGAGCAAATGAGCGATGAAGACCGTGATGATCTGCAACAGGTGGTGACGGTGTTTCACGCGGTGCTGGAAGAAAATTACCGCCGCCTGACGATGGCGCGCGCCGTGAACCAAAAGATTGTGGAAGCGATCAGCGAGGTGATTCACGATACGGTGAAAAATGACGCGTATGATCGCAAAGGTATCACTGGCAAACCCACGCTGGATTCGGTGTCGATTACACTCGATAAACAGGTTTAGGAGACGACTATATGAGCCTGTCACTGGCCCTTAATAATGCGCTTAGCGGGTTGAATGTTAACCAGTATGCGTTATCGACGGTGTCGAACAATATTGCCAATGCGAATACGCAAGGGTATTCGCGGCAGATTGTTGAGCAATCGGCACGGATTCTGGGCGGGGTGGGTGCCGGTGTGCGCATCGATGATATTGCGCGCAAAATTGACCAGTATCTGGAGCGCACGATTCAGCGTGAGACCAGTAATGTGGGGCAGGCGGATATTGTAAATGAATATTATTCGCGCGTGCAGATTTTGCTGGGTGAGCCGGGTGCCAATAATAGTATCGACCGTTATATCGAAAATTTCTTTAATGCGATGCAATCGCTGGCGGAAACGCCGGACCGCACGTCTTTCCGTTCCAATGCGGTGGATACCGGCGTGGTGCTGGCGCGTGAAATTGCCGGGCTTGCTACAGCATTGGAAGATTTACGTTTTCAGGCCGATCAGGATATTAAAGAGGCAATTAATTTTATTAATAGCGAGTTGAAACATCTGGATTCGCTGAATGTGGCGATTCATCGTGCGTGGGCGCTGGGAACTTCAACCGCAGGTCTGCTTGATCAGCGTGATTTATCGTTACAAAAATTATCCGAATATATGGATATTGAAGTGAATGTACGTGAATCGGGTGCGGTGGATGTGTATACCGCCAACGGGGTGGCGCTAGTGGATGATTTTACCCATGAGCTGACCTATCGCCCTGCAAATGGCATTAATACCTTTGTCAATGATGGCGCGGTCAATCCGATTCAGGTGGTGAGTTATGACAGCCGTGGCCGTCAGTTTGGCGAGCCGGTGAATATTATGTCGGGCGGGCTGGAGCGGTCGGTCACTAGTAAGCTGACTACAGGCAAACTGCAGGGCCTGCACGAAATGCGCGATATTCTGATACCGGATATTCTGGCGCAGATGGATACGCTTGCTGCGGCTTTGCGCGATGCGGTCAATGCCATTCATAATGACGGTTCGGGTTATCCGGGTGCTACCGACTTAACTGGCACACGATTAGTTAGGGCGAGTGATGCGCTCAGCTGGAGCGGCGAAATGATGCTGGCGGTGCTGAATGAAGATGGCTCGCCTGCCGCTTCGACCTATGCGGATGAGCTATATACCGGCTACCGCCCGTTGACGCTGGATTTTGATTTTTTGAAAGGTTTGCACCCCGATGAGCTGGTGAGCATGCAGACGATTATTGATGAGATCAATAATCACTTTAATGCGCCGCCGGTGAAAGCCGTGGTGGGTACGCTCAATAATATTCAGCTGGTGTCAAATAATAGTACGATGCCGCAGGGGATTCCGCCGTCATTCACCTTTGATTTTGATTTGGAAAATATTGGTGCGCTGGGCTCGGATTTATTTGTATCGAGCGTGCGGGTGTTTGATGATACGGCGACAGATATTTCGAATGTCAGCGATACATTGCCTCGTGTGGCGGTTGATCAGGCGAATGCGTATGGCTTTACGCTTGGCAGCAATCAGTTGACGATTACCACCACCAACCCGCATGGCTTGCAGGAAGGGCAGCAAATTTTCCTCGAAGATAGCGGATTGGTGGGGCTTATCAATGGTGTGGATGCCGCATCGCTCACAGGCTATTTTGAGGTGGTCTCGGTGGGGCCGGGTGCGAATCAGTTTGTGGTGCAGTTGCCGACCAACGCCACTGGTGGTGGTACGGTGGCGGCGGGCGCACCGCTCGATATTCGTACCACCTATCATGAACTGGCAGCGGGTGATAAAGAGCGCACCTATAATAGTGGCCTGATTACCGCTGATTTTTCGGGCAATAGTTTATCCAATTTTTATGATATTGAGGTGGATATCGGGGTGTATGGTGGCGAGCCGCCCACCATGACGACCTCTACCGTGCGTTACCGCATTCAAAATGGCACGTCGCAGCTGCTCAATGACCGTTTTGATGTGACCGGTGTGAGCGGCGACGGGCAGCAAGTGTTTCCTAGTACGCCGCATCAGTTTATTCATGCGCGGCTGGTCGATGAAAATGGCCGGGAATTGCCTAAAGTGAATGGTAGCTATGGTGACCAGCAAGGGTATTTACAGCTGGTAGCGCAAAGCCGTAACGGTGAAGAATATACTGTGGCGATGAATGAGCTGAATAGTCAGGAGCAGGGGCTTCCGGGCGAAAATCCGCCAAAGAAAGGCACGAATCGTGGCTTCTCGCATTATTTTGAGCTGAATAACTTTTTTGAAAGTAATATTCCGACGGCGACTGGTGATACGGTTAATGGCAGCGCTATTAATTTTGCGGTTCAACAGCGTTTGCGGGATAATCCGAATCTGGTTACGACCGGTGAGCTGGTGCGTAGCGTGCAGTCTAACAACCCCAACGACCCGCCATTATACACTTATGAGCGGTATAATGGTGATAATTCCGTGGCGCAACGGTTGGCTAAAGTGGGCATTACGCCGCTACGTTACAGCGCTGCGGGCGGGCTGCCCAATACTACTTTGACGCTGAATGGCTATGCGGGTGAAATGCTGGGCTTTATTGCGACCAAATCGGCACAAGCGCAGAATAATCTGATCGATACGGCTACGTTGCTCAACGGGTTTGAAACCCGTGCCGATGCGATCAGCGGGGTGAATCTGGATGAAGAAATGGCGAATATGATTATTTTCCAGAATGCCTATACGGCCAGTGCGCGGGTGATTACCGTGACGGATGAGTTATTCCAGGAATTACTGGGTATGATCGGATAAAAAAGGAAGGGTTAAGGTTATGGCTATTGTAGGACGTATCAGCACGTATGCGGTGTTTCAAAACACATGGCGTAATATCAGCAACACGCAATCCAGTGTATTTAATTTGCAGGGGCAGCTTTCCAGCGGGTTGAAAGCGGATAGCTTTGCAGGGCTGACCGGACAGGTGGAGCAATTCACGCAGCTGAATGCTAAAATTTCTAAAACAAAAACCTATGAAGAAAATAATGCGGTGGGCATTTCGCGGCTCCAAACCACCAATACCGCATTGAATCAGATTATCGAGATTGCGGATGATATCGAGGATTTGATGGTATTGCGTCGTAACCCGACGATGGCCAATAACATGGCGTTTGAGCAACAGATCAAAGCGAAAATGGATGCGTTGGCCGCAGAGCTGAACACCACCTTTGAAGGGCGCTTTCTGTTTGGTGGCACTAAAACCAATGTCAATCCGGTGATTGTTGATCCCAAAACCCCCGGGCCGGTGACAGTGGGCAGGCTCGATGCCAATTATTATCAGGGCAGCGAAGAAGATTTAACGCTGCGCGCGGCGGATAATGTGGATATTAAGTATAATGTGCGGGCCGATAATGAGGCGTTTCAGAAATTATTTGGCGGGATTGCGCTGGCGCTGCAAGGTCATACGGAAAATAGCGATGCTATTCTTAAGCAGGCGATCGACATGATACAAGAAGGGCAAGCCGATTTGAACGCGGTGCAAGCCAGCGTTAATACCAATATTGTTACTTTGCAGGATCAAAATACCCGCCATGAAGCGCTACGATTATACTGGAAAGGTGTGACGGAAGAAGTCTCTAAGACCGATATTCTGGCCGCCTCTACCCAGCTAGCCGTGGACCAGACGGTGTTGCAGGCGAGTTTTCAGGCTTTTGCCCAAATCAACCGCCTGCGACTGACGGATTACTTATAGGGAAAAGTGTTTGCGATCATCGTGAAGGTGGTTGCACAAATCTTTTGCAAAGGCTAGACTGAGAACAGTTTCAGCCTGTTGTAAACGACAAAACAATAAAGCAATGACAGGAGGGGCTATGAACAAACAGGAGATGCGCATGACAGGCAGTGGCACTGCGGCAATGCCGCCACAAGCGATGCCTAAAGACGCGAATGAAACAGAGGTGGTAGACACCCGTTTTGGTAAAGTCACCGTATACCGGAAAAATCCGGTGGTGTTTCCCAACGGGCTGCTTGGCATGCCTGATAAATTTGAATTTTGCTTGACCAAATTTCCCAGCGAGAAACTGGCGCGGTTTAAGCTGCTGCAGTCGCTGGATGATCTGGAGTTATCATTTATTACACTGCCGGTGGAGATGGATAATGCCATCATTGACAAGGCCGATATTCAAACTGCGTGCAAAGACCTCGAGATTAAAGCGGATGATTTGTCGATGCTGCTGATTGTGACGGTGCATCGCACTAGCAATGCGGTGCGTTTATCGGTGAATGCGCGCGCGCCTATTTTTATCAATACGCCGCGACGTATTGCCACCCAATATGTGTTTCATAACAATAAATATCAGATTCAACACATGATCACTATGTAGCTTTTGCTGCATGCTTTCAAAGGATAGGTATGAGCGCTGTAAATGACCGTAACCGAGGGCTGGCTTTCAGTCAGGAGCATGCATCCTTACTGAGTAAGGCCGAGCAATTGATTGCAGCCGGACAGCTGAAAGAGGGCGCGGCATTGTGTCAGCAGGTGCTGAGTGAGAATGAGCATCATTCGGCAGCCTATTATTTGATGGCCGAGATTTATCGCAAATTATCGCAGCATGAAAAGGCATTACAATTTAATGATCTGGCGCTGCGGTTTCAGCCGGATTCGGATGATGTGTATTTTCAGCGCGGCAAATTAAATTTTGTATTGAAGCGTTGGGATGAGGCGGAGCAGGCATTTCATAATGCGCACCGATTGCGGCCCGATAATGTGGTGGCGCTGGCATTGAAGGGCGATGCGCAAGCGGAAAATGGCGATTTTGATGCGGCAATGGCGACCTTTGATCAGGCGCTAAAAATTGAGGATTCGTCGGTGGTGCGCGAGCATAAGGGATTGTGCCAATTGCTTCAGGAAGATACTGAGGGGGCGCAAGCTACCTTCCGCGCGCTGATTCGTCATCAGCCCAATTATGCCTCGGCTTACGTCCATTTGGCTAAGATGCTGCTGGATGAGGAAGAAGATGAGGCGGAAAAATTATTGCGCAAGGCAGAAATGCTCAATCCTAATCATCAGGAGGCGCTGGCCTATATTTGTAAACTCGCGCTGCGTCAGGGTGATTTAGCGCTGGCCATAGAATATGCGCGCAGGGCCCATAAGCAAAACCCGCTTGCATTAATCCCTAATTTGCTGGCGGCGGAAGCATTGCGGGCGGGGGCGTTGTTTAGTGAGTTGGAGCCCCTTTTGCGCGGATTGATTGCTATTTATCCGCATAATGCCCAGCTGATTTTACATTTGGTGCCTGTGCTGATTATGGGCGCAAGGCATGAGGAAGCGCTGGCATTTGTGGAGCAAGGATTGCGCGCTGATCCAGAGAATGCGCCTTTGAAACATATGCGTGCTTCACTGACCGGTGAGGCAACGGATGTGGCGCCTGAAGATTATGTGTCGATTGTCTTTGATAATTACGCGCATAATTTTGATCAGCATTTGCAGACGGTGCTGGGTTATCGGACACCGCAACTGATTGCAGAAGCGGTGCAGGCAGCCTTACCGTCAGGACGAAGCGATTATTCCCTGCTCGATCTGGGTTGCGGTACGGGCCTGGCAGCCGAAGCGCTGCGCGATATGACTGATTTACGCGTGGGTGTGGATTTATCGTCGAAAATGATCGAGCAAGCGCTGCATAAAGGCATTTATACCGAAGCACATGTGGAAGAGCTGGTGCGTTATATGCAACAAGATGCCCGCCAATATGATATGGTCGTTGCGGCGGATGTGCTGGTGTATATCGGTAAGTTGGATGCGTTGTTTGCTGAGACCGTTAAGCGCATGGCGGCGGGCGGCGTGTTTGCATTGTCGGTGGAGCGCGAAGAAACGGCGGAGGCAACCTTTGTGTTGCGCCCATCGGGTCGTTATGCGCATAGCGATGCGTATGTTGAGCAGCTTGCCGCACAGCATGGGCTGAAAGTGGTGAGCCGGCAAGTGCATGATTTGCGTAAGGAAGCCACCGCGGTTATTCAGGGTACCTTGTTTGTGTTGCAGGCTGCTTGAGTGTTGCTGTGAGCCAGCCACTGCAAATTTCCCGCTTTTTAAGTTCCTTTGAATGTTTGGGTGATCAATGTCCCGATACTTGTTGCAAGGGCTGGGGGATGCAGCTGACGCAGGAAACCGTCGATATCTACAAGGAACGCGCGCCGGAGCTGTTGGATGCGGTGACGAGCGGCGAAGCCGAGCATATCATGAAGCGCGACTCTGAAACCGATTATTGTGTGAAATTTGATGCAGGCTGGTGCGGGATTCATAAAGCCTATGGCACTGAATTTTTGGGCGATGCGTGTCATTTCTTTCCGCGCAGCACGCGGGCTTTGGGTGAACAACCGATTATGACGGCGAGTTTGTCCTGCCCTGAAGTGGCGCGGCTGGCATTGCTGGCGGATGGTGGATTTGACTGGCAGGAAGAGCCGCCGCAACGATTGCCTTTTTCACTGAAGGATTATTGCCCCGAAGGGCTGGAGCCGGAAAAAGCGATGCAGGTGCATCAGGCTTGCCTGCAAGCAGTGGATGATGCGCCGACAGCGGAGCGCGCGCTGGCGCGGTTACGCAGTGCTGCGGCGTCGATGGAAATGGTGGGCGTCGATAGCTGGGCGATGGCCGCGCCTTTTTATCTGAGTCATGCGGACGGGCGCTTGCCGGTGGCCGAAGGCGAACTGGCCGATGCGTTTAATCTGTTGCATGCGCTGAGCGGGCTGGTGGCGGCCTCGGCCAAAACCAACCGGCCAAGGCTGGAGCAGACGCTAGCGGAGATGGAGGCGGCGCTGGCGGTAACGCTGCATCGCGATACGGTGCAAATGGAAACATCCAACGCAAGCGCACAAGCATGGCAGGGGATGGAGATTCGCTGGGTGAAGGAATGGTCGATGCTGTATCAACCCTTGCTGAAGCGCTGGTTACAGGCGCAGCTGGCGGTGGCGTTGTTCCCGTTTGGTGGATTCGGCCAGAGTTTGAGTGAGCGGATGACGATTATTGGCGTGCGGTTTGCGACGCTGAAGCTGGCGTTGATGAGTGGGTGCCAGCAGCATGGCGGCGTATTGAGCGAAGATGAGGTGATCCGCGTGGTGCAATCACTTGCGCGCTTTATGGACCATCTGGCTGATCCTGCCTTGTCGATGCAGATTTACACCGAAACTGGCTGGACTCGCGAAAGCCGCCTGCGCGCGCTGGTGGGGGATTATTAGGCATCTGTGGCTAATTGCCCACATGAGGCGGAGACATTCCTTTTTTGTGGACAGGTAGATTATTTGCGGATGACTCATACTATATTTTGTGTTAGCTTGTGGCAGATTGTGTGGGGAGCACTTGATCATTGCCATGAGATTGTGGCCCTCCCATATAATTTTTGCAGCGGTTAACGGAAAATTAATCTTTTCCCTATACGCTGTGAAATGTACCTCTGTAGGGGGTGCACTATAACAATGGGCATGTAGCCCGTATATCAACAGTCCAAGTAGGAGAATCTATCATGGCTCTTAATTCCATTAACACTAATATTGCGGCGTACAATGCGCAGTCCAATATCGGTAAAGCGTCGACTATGGCGTCTTCATCGATTGCCCGTCTGTCCAGCGGTAGCCGTATCGTCCGTGCTGCGGATGACGTAGCGGCAATGTCTGCCGGTACTTCGCTGCGTACGAATGTGACTACTTTAAAGATGGCTCTCATCAATACCTCGCAAGGTGCTTCTTTGCTTCAGGTTGCTGATGGTGCGCTATCGCAAATCACCGACATTCTGCAACGTCAGAAAGCCATTTCCGTACAAGCGGGTTCTGGTTCGCTGAGCGCTTCGGAACGCGGCTTCCTCAACCAGGAATTCCAAAACCTGACACAAGAGATTGATCGTCTGGCTGCTCAAACCAACTTTAACGGTGTGGGTCTGCTTGATGGTTCGTTGTCTGAAAAAGTGGATGTGACCAACAATGGTGACGCGGCTAAGTCAGCTACTGGTAGCATTGCATTCAACATCAACGTGGCTGCTGGCCAAACCCTTTTGCTGAACGGTACAACCGTAACAGAAGGTATCGGCTGGGTTCGTGGTACCGGTCTTCAGGCATCGCTTGACAATCTGGTGACCTTCCTGAATGCCAGCACCGATGCTAACCTGTCGCAGGCTACCTATGCTCGTGATGGCAATACGTTGCAGATCACCGCTAAATCCGGTGGTGTGCAAGGCCAAGACTATCGTATCAACATGGTCGGTGGTACCTGGACCAACACCGCGAACGCGGCTGTGGTTAATGGTGGCGCTGCAAACTCTAGCATCAACTTATTTGCCACAAACTTTAACGTGGCTAGTGTTGATACAGTTGTTGTTGCTGGTCCGACCACTGCCGCACAGCCGATTGGTGCTGGTATCATTACCGTGGAATCGACTACTTTGAACGGTGCCGTTGCTGTTACTGTTGGTACACGTACTGTTGGGATGTCATTGCAGGGTATCGTAGACGATATTAACTCTAATACTGCGACCACCAACGTATCGGCTCGTATCACCGGTTATTCTGGTGCATACAACATTCAGTTGGAGCATAAAGCAGTTAATGCTAACACCGTGGTCAACCATCAGATAACCCTTGCTGCAGCTGGTAACAACGCTGCGGCTCCGGCTATTGCTGCGGTTGGTACAACGGTAGTTAACCAGGTCTTCTCGCTGCAAGGCGGTAATGATCTGGGGGTTGGTGCTGGCGACACGGTTGGTGTTGGCGTGATGGGTAATGATATCCTGACCGGCCAAACCCAGTCTAAAGCCAAAGTGCAGCTGATTTTCCCGGAAATCGCTGACGCTGACCTGAATGCTGCTGCTAACTTCGGTGCAACCATTCCGATGGGTATTAACGTTGGTGGTGCAATCTTCACTTTTGCCAATGGTGGTGGTGATGCTGAGATCGCAGTTGGTTCATCCCTTGCTGAGACGCTTGATAACGCGGTTGCCGCTATCAATTCCTATCGTGGCAACGGTAGTGTTAACTACACGCTGGATCAAATCACCGTGCGCCGTGAAGGCACCTCGTTGGTTTTTGAAGGTAAGGATGTTGGCAATATTGTCGATTCTGCTGGTGCTGGCGTCACGCTTGCGCTTACCGGTACTGCGGTAACGGGTTCATCGCTCACCAACGGTGGTGCGCTGAATAACAGCACGACTTCCGGTGTGACGACTTCCGGTATCACCAATGATGCGTTTATCGGTAAAATCGGTGGCTTTACGGCTACTTATACCGGTACTTCGGATCAGATGGATGTGTCGGTTAAAATTGGTGATCATACCTACACGGCCCGTATCACCGATACGACTCCGGCTGGTAACACTACCGTGCGCTTAAACTCGCAGGATGGTGGTTATTTTGACATTCAATTGGCTGCTGGTAATGGCCAAGCCGTGTCGAGCCAAGCCGGTGCCGATCTGGTGGCTCAACGCCTCAACGCTGCTTTTGAAAGCCTGACTTTCTATCAAAGCCGCGCGGTGTCGAGCTATAATGGTAGTGCGCCGATCATCACCGATGGTGCCGTAACCGGTTCGTTGATTGGTACCAGTGTTGAATTGCAAGGTAGCAAATTCGATGCGGTGTCGATCGATCAGATCCGTGTGAACGCACCGAAGGGTTCGAATCCGAATGGTTCGATCACGATGGTGGTTAACGGTGTGACCTATAACTCCGCTAGCAATATCGGTAGCTCACTGGGTGCAAACCAAACCTATAAACTAACCAGCGCCGAAAACTCTAACGAGTTTTTGACCTTCACCACCGGTTCAGTGCCGATTCAATTCGACACAACGGCTAAAGCGGCTTCGTTTCAGAATGCTCTGGAAGTTGCGTTTGGTGTGGGTGATGGCTCCGCTGAGCTTGCGTTCCAAGTGGGTGTTACCACTGCGGACACGCTGGCTGTGGGCATCAGCAATGTCACGACCAACAAAATCTTTGGTGGTCAAAACATTGACGTGCTCACCAAAGAAGGTGCTGCTAACGCCAGCAACGTACTCGATGCCGCCATTAAGATGGTGACCTCGGTTCGTGCAGAAGTTGGTGCTATGCAATCGCGCTTCGACTTTGCTGCGGCAAATGTTGAAAGCTCGCTGCAGAACCAAGATGCTGCACGTGGCGTGTTGCTGGATACTGACATTGCGTCTGAATCGACCGCCTATTCGACGGCTCAGGTTCAGCTGCAAGCTGGTATCGCTGTATTGGCTCAGGCAAATCTGCTGCCGCAGAACTTGCTGAAACTGATCGGCTAATCCGTTCAGGGGCGGGGAGGCGGGTGACCGTCTCCCCAACCTGACGGTCCTTTAAAGGACGGAGGATAACATGGATATTAATGCAATTAATCCCCACTCCACGGCTCAGGCCAATCAGCCCAAGGCTGATTTCCCTGTCATGAAAAAGTCCGATGTGGAAGCAGCGCCAGTGAAAGTGGCCGCCGTTGAGAAATCCGAAGCGAAAAAGCCGGATGAAAAACGTTATGAGCAGGTTGAACGTGCAGCGAAAGTATTTTTTAACGATGTGTTTGTGGTCAATGATACCAAATTCACAATCTTTAAAGATACGTCGGGTCAGTTCGTTACCCGCTTTACCAACTTACGCGATGGGTCGGTTACTTATATTCCCGAACCGGAAATTCTGCGTTATATGGAATCTCGCGGGCGTGCCCGTGAGTCTTTGATTGAAATAGAGGCATAGAAATTGCTTTAACAAAAAAGCGCCGCTGGATTAGCTTTGGCTAATCCAGTATAAAGGCAGCATTTATCGACATAACCCCTTGGAGGGAACAATGGTTTCGTCAATTACGCTAGGCAATTTTGGAACACAAAACGGGAAAACCGTGGTCACCGGCGGTAGTTCGGGTGGTATTGATACGCAGGGGCTGATTGATGGCTTATCAGAGGCCAAGCGTCTGCCGGCGGTTCAGCTGGAAGCGCGTATTAAGCAAAACGCAACGCTATCGACCGCTTATGGTGAAATGCAAACTATTCTAAACCGCTTCAAGGATGCCGCAAATTTTCTGCGCAACCCGCCCGGAGTGCAAAATGCGACCTCAAATATCTTTGAATACCGCAATGCACAGGTAAGTAATAATGGTGCGACTGCGGGCAGTGGTTATTTGTCGGTCACGGCTACGCCTGGCGCAGCTGTCTCCAGCTATGATATTACGGTGGACCAATTGGCCACATATAATGTGAAAGTCACAGAATCGATATTTGCCGCTGATGCTGACGCCACGGTGGTGGGTGCCGCCTCTACCATTACCCCGACGACGATTACGATCGGTGCAGCGGCGGTGAATGTGGATTTGGCGGAGGGGGATTCCCTTAATCAGATTGCGGCTAAAATTAATGCGGTTAAAAATCAAACGAAAGTAACGGCTACCGTCGTGAAAGTGGCAGATGGCGAGTTTCGCCTGTCGTTTAAGACGATGGAAACCGGCGCGGCCTATAACTATGCCAATCCGGTCTTTGATTTGAATTTTGTGACAGAGACTGATGCGGTGGACGCACAAATGACCATTGACGGGACGACGATTACGCGCTCGAAAAACAGCATCAGCGATGTGGTGGATGGGCTGACGTTTAATTTGCTGAATGCGACGCCGCCCGCTGATACGCTGACGGTGGGGCTGGAAGCGGATACGTCGTTGGTTAAAGATGCGATTTTTAACTTTGTCGATGCTTATAATGAATTCCGTATTTTTGCCGCCAAGCAAATGGAAACGGGTAATAACGGCGCGCCTCTGGAGTCGGCTGTGCTTTCCAGCAGCTCGACATTGCGCTCGGTAGTATCACGGGTGAACAGCGAAATTGCTCAGGTGGTAAATGGTATTCTGGCCGGTAATCCAGACCGCTTGGCGGATATCGGTATCACTTTCAATGATTTTCCCGGTGATGCGGATACGCCTCTTGTACGTAACGTGCTGAATATTGACGAGGCGAAGCTGGAATCTGCTTTAAAAGCAAATTTTGAGCAGGTGCGCAGTATATTTGAATTTGATTTTACGACGACCGATCCGAATCTGACGGTGTTTTCACGTACCAACTCACTAGCGGTATCTTCGATTTTGCTGAATATTGACCAGACCAACGGGATTTATGAAGCGACGTATGATGATGGAAGCGGGCCTGTTACCATTCAGCTGGATGGCGAGGCAATGAGCGGGGTGGATGGCGTGGTGCTGCGCGGGCGAGCGGGTACGGTGCTTGAAGGGTTGGTGCTGCTTTATGCTGATGGTGATGATGCAACTGTGACCTTAAATATGACGCAAGGGGTTGCCGATCGGGTGTTTAATACGCTGGAGGATGTGGTGAAATCCGGTACCGGCGTGCTGGCGACCGAGCTGAAAAATATTACCGATACGAATACGCGGCTGCAAACCGAAATTGACCGGATTGATCAACGCATTATTGAATATCGTGATCGGTTGCTACGTCAATTCTCGGCACTCGAACAGGCGATTTCGCAGGCGAATATTCTGCTGCAAAGTCTGGCCGCGCAAACCAATGCACAGCTGGCGGCATCGGGTTAATTATTGGGTCGATCCGCTTAGGTTGATTGCATTTCATTTTGCCATCTATTAGGCTATTTTCATTTTGAACCACCGCGATAACACATGACCAAAAATCCATACCACGCTTATCATAAAGCCGCGCATACCGTTTCAAAAACCAAGCAAGTGGTGATGCTGTATGACGGGGTGATCCGCAATTTGCAGCAGGCACGGGCGGCGATTGAGCAAGGCGAGATTGAAACGCGCTATAATAAGCTGGTGCGCGCTTCGGAAATTATTATTGGTTTGCAATCTTGTCTCGATTTTGACGAGGGGGCAGATGCGGCGCAGATTCTATTCGATTTTTATTCCTCGTTTGATATGCGCATTGCGGGCTTGCATCGCAGCAACAGCCTGACAGGTTGCGACGAGTTGATTGAAGAGCTGAAATCCATGCGCGAAATGTGGGATCGCTTTGATCGGGGCGTGGCTGATGGCAATGAGGGGAATGCGCAACGCGTGCCCGTTGAGTATGATGCCAGCACCAGCAGCAGCGCGCAGGAAGAGCCAGTAGCAACCCCTATTAGCGGTAGCGTGACCTTATCTGCTTAGCCTTGAGGGGCAATTATTGCCCGCTGCCATGGCAGTGTTGCCCTATTGATGGGTTTGACCGCGCCGCTTTTTAGGGTGATCCATTAAACCATTGTATAATAACAGTATTGTGTGCTGCTGTCGGTTGGCACGTTGCTTGCAAGTTACGCTTACAGAATTGTGTAACTTATAACCTGCGAGCGGATATGCAAATTGGATTGATGAGTATGCTGATGCGTTTGCCGCTGGTGGGTGGCGCAGCACCGGAGCAGGACGCGGCACTGCTCGATCAGGGCGCATTTCAGGATATGATGACGCAGCAACCAAGTGCCACCACACTGATGCAAGCGTCGCCTATGGTTAATAAGCCGGATAGTTTTTTCCCCATGCCGCTATTGATTACCGCTGCCAATCAGGATGATGAGCAGGATAGACAGGATGCTAACAACAGCGTGCTTGAGATGATGGGCGCACCCAGTGAGGTGGATATGGCGCTGGCACCGGCACCGGTTACGGTGGCGCCTGCATTGGTCAAAAGCTTGCCTGAGACACATGATGCTGATGCGCTTGTGGTACCTGAAATGGACGGGGCTGATGAGATGGCTTCCGCTAGCATGCCAGCGACCTATACGGCAGTCACCCCTAAGATTATCGCGCCTGATGCGGTGGTGCCAACTGCGGATACGGACATTGCACCCTATCCTATGCCGTCCAGCGAGCCGATGGTTGTGGCTTCACCCGTTGGGACTGATGCGGTGCCCGCAATTGAAGCCGGGGATTTACCAATTAGCGTGCCAGTCGAAGCGGTGCAGACAGTCCCCGATGCAGGCGATAGTGTGATGGTAACGGTGCCGGTGAGTGATGCGCCTGTTGCACCGGTGATGCAACAAGTGGCGGCCATGTCGGATGATGGGGTAAAAATTGCCCGCCATGTGGCCAAGCCCGTTGCGCCAGATGTGTTGCCTGCGGAAATGGAAACGCCAATACCTGCACGTGGTGATGCGGCTAAAAGTGCGGCACCTGTCGAGGATGCGGATTTTGATGCGCTAGTTGATGATATGATACAGCGCATTGTGGATGGCCGCCATGCGCCTGCTAAAGAGGCGGCTGCGCAACCGCAAAGCTCTGCCGTTGCGCAGCTGCAAGCAGCGGTGGCACGTAGTATGGATATAAGCTCTAATCCTGCACCTGCATTTACAGATGATACCACGATTGTGCAGGCTTCGCAGCCGCTACCACAGGCTCAGGCTCCAGCGGAGCGCCCGATTGCATTGCCATTAATTCATGCGAATGCGCATGGAGCGCATGATAAAAGCCCGGTTGCCGAGCAGGTGTATGTGAGCATTCGTCATGCGGCTAAATCGGGATTGGATCAGATTACGATTCAGCTGGATCCGGCTGATTTGGGCCGTGTGGATGTGCGCATGGATGTGGGCAAAGATGGCAGGGCAACGCTGATGGTTGCAGCGGAGAACCGCGACACGCTGGCGCTGTTGCAACGGGATGCGCGCGGGCTGGAACAATTATTGCAACAATCGGGTATACAGGCCGATGCCGGTACTATGCAGTTTCACTTAAAAGGCGGTCAGCAGCAAGGTGGACAGGGTCAGCAAGGCGAAGGGTTTGGGAATGCATTGGCAGGAGCAGAAGGCAGTGCCGAAGTGGAAACGACCAGTCATTACACAGATATGAATACATATACCCTGTCGGTGGATCAGGGGCTGGATATTAAAGTATAGGAGACGAATATGACAGAAGTTAGCTCGGCACAGACACAACTTGACTTGATTAATCAGTCCAAGAACCCTTCCAAATCGGAGGCGGGTTCGAAAAAATTATCGGATGATTTTGACAATTTTTTGCTCTTGCTCACGACCCAGCTCAAAAATCAGGACCCAACCGAACCGCTCGACGTGAACCAGTTCACGAATCAGCTGGTGCTGTTCTCCGGCGTGGAGCAACAAATTGCTACCAACGAGAATTTGGAGAAGCTTATCAATTTCCAAACTTCGTCGCAACTTTCTGGCGCCGTTGGGTATATCGGAAAAACCGTCGACGCCAAGGGCAACGCCGGTGAGTTGGTGAATGGTTTAGCTGGATTCAGCTATGAGCTCGATGCAGCTGCGGCTACCGTGACAGTGGTAATTACCGATGCGGCGAGCCGTGCGGTCTTCAGCGGACAGGGCACGACCTTCCAGGGCAAAAATCTGGTGTCATGGGATGGCACTAATGCCTTTACCGGCGCTAAGGAAGCGGACGGCACTTATTTCGTGAATGTACTGGCCAAGAATTCGGCAGGTGAAACCATCACCTCGCGCACCATGACTACGGGCCGTGTGAGCGGTGCTGAAATGAAAGATGGTGAGATGGTGCTGACGGTTGCGGGCACTTACGTCAAACTGGCCGATGTGAAGGCTGTGCGTGATGTGGTGCGGGTGGTACCGCCTGCGAATGATAATGGCACCGATGAAACGGATAATACCGCCGATGCGGGGGGTAATACCGTGGATGAAGTGGATGAAAGTGAAGAAGGCTAAATCAATCATACGTTATGAAGCAATAATCAGGAGGATGACATGAGTTTATATGGAGCATTATTTGGCGGCGTTTCGGGTCTGAAAGCGCAAGGGTCCAAGATCGGGGTGATCTCCGATAATATCGCCAACGTGAATACGGTGGGCTATAAGCAATCGGAAGCATTATTTGAAACGATGGTGGTGAATGCCAATTCGACTGTATCGTATCAAACCGGTGGTGTGCGCGGCGAAAGCCGTATGGCGGTGGATAAGCAGGGCTTGCTGCTATCGACCGATTCGCCGACGGATATTGCGATTTCGGGCGGCGGATTTTTTACCGTGAATGCGAAAGTGGATGGCGCAGGTCAACCGCTTTATACGCGTGCGGGTTCGTTCCGCCAGGATAATCTGGGTAATTTTGTGAATGCTGCGGGCTTTTTCCTGCAAGGCTGGCCGTTGGATCGTGATGGTCGCTTGCCAGGTGAAGTGGGCAATCTGAATACCACATCTTTTGCCAACCTTGATTCGTTGGAAACGGTGAATGTGAAGGCTTCGAGCGGTGTGGCGCAAGCAACAACACTGGTGTCGCTGGGTGCGAATCTGGATGCGGGCGAGCGTATATATCCTGGTATGGCAGGCAAAGTGACTATGGATGTAAATAATCCTCGCAATTTTGGGATTAACGCGGCGTCGGTAATTGTACCTGCTGAATATGGTCTGGCCACTGCTAACAGCATTGTGCGCGGTGATATGTTTGAAGTGCTCACGGGTAACGGGCTGAACTACGCGTATGAATATGGTGGATTCTCGATTGGCCGGAGCATCAGCACCGCGACTCCTGCCGCCAATTTTGGTGATGGGATGAATGATAATTCGCGCATCCGCACCTCGACCGCCGTTACCGACATTGTGGCGCGCGCCGATGGTCTGACCTTGCGTATCAATATTCCTAACCATGGTTTGATTACCGGCGATCAGGTCAGCCTGTCAGGTCTGGCTGCACCGCTGGGTGCAACTACCAACCCCAACGTCTCCTATACGGTGACATGGGTGGATGCGAATACGGTGGATGTGGTGACGGCACCGCCGCATGGTTTGGGTGCCGATACTGATGTGGGTATCGTGAATACCACGGCGGTGAATTATAACGTGTTTAACGGTAATATCTTTGATGCGACCAGTGCGACACAGGCCTTCTTTGGTAATACGGGGGTTGCCCGTTTCACCACGGCTGCGCGTTCGTTCACTATTCAAACGAGTACCGATACCCATACCTTTACCTATACTCCCAGCTCGCCTAATACGTCGAGTGGACAGTTTAATAACCTCAATTCGCTGGCAGCAGCCATTAATGATGTGACCGGTCTAACCGCGCGCGTGACTAATGGACGCTTGGTGGTGGGTGCGGAAGACGCCAATGAGCAATTGATTTTCACCAATGGTGATTCGACCACCAGCACCGCGACACAAGTCGGTATTGACTGGATTTCGGAGCTGGATCTGGCCAATGTGACACAAGGTAACCGCCGCTTTAACAGCATGCAGAGCCTCGCGGCTTTGGTGAATGCTGATGAAGGTGTGAGCGCGGTGATTGAAAATCCATTCTCGAATGCATCGCTTGATATTCGCGTGGATGATCCGCTGGATACTATTCGCTTCCGCGATATGCAAACGGCAGCGCAACTGACGTTAGACCCAGGTACTCATACCTTTTCCATAGCGGCTGCGGCTGCGGGTAACCCGATTGACGTGGTGGTTGATTTGGGTGCCGGTGTGGATGCGACCACCCTGTTTGGTATCAGCCCCGGTGACTTTATTGTGATTAGAGGCGAGGCAGCTACCGTGCCGCCACTGCCTGCAACCTTCCCTAATACTCCGGGTAACGTGCGGGTTGAAGTGGTGGATGTGGATCCGGTTGCCGGTACCTTTACCTATCGTATTCCGGTGGAATATAATCCGGCTGGTGGTGCGGGTTATGCTGGTATGGCAGCTACAGCGGTGAGCGGTGGTTCGGTGTCGGTGATTGGTGAGAGCAACCAGGGCTCGATCCTGTCGGAGTTGGGAATCGGCAAGGATTTACAGACTGCCAATAGCGGGCAATCACTCAATGGTGCGGCGTATGTGCCGCAAGATACCGGCGTGCTTGGCCCTATTTATGACTCCAGTGGGGCGGTGGGCAAAAATATGGCCTCGGGCGATATTGTGGCGCAGTTCAGCCGTAACGTGCGTGTCTATGATGCGCTGGGTGCCGGACATGAATTACGTTTCAGCTATATCAAAACGGCTGAAAATACCTGGGCAGTTGAAATCCATGCTATTCCGGCAGGCGATGTGAATTCACAACTGCCTAACGGTCAGGTGGCAACCGGCACTATTCAGTTTAATGGTGATGGTAGTTTGCGTAGCGTAACAGCCGGCCTGAGCAATCCTATCACCGTTGCCTGGACTAATGGTGCGATTGCCAGCACCATTAATTTGAATCTGGGCACAGCGGGCCAGCCCTTTGGCACGCCGGGTGCCGCGATTATCGGTGACACCAATGGCCTCAGCCAGTTTGACAGCTCGTATAATGTCAAATTTGCCGAGCAAAATGGTGCGCCGGTGGGCGAGTTGGTGAGTGTGTCGATTGATGCAGAAGGCTATGTGATCGCTGCTTATTCGAATGGTGAAACGCAGCGGCTATACAAATTGCCGATTGCGGATTTTGCTAACCCCAATGGGCTGAAAGCGATCAGCGGTAACGTATTCGCTGAAACCCGTGATTCGGGAACGGTGAATTTACGTGAAGCGGGCACCAATGGCGTGGGCGATGTGGTGAGTGCATCGCTGGAGCAATCCAACGTCGAACTGTCTGAGCAGTTAACCGATATGATTGTGGCGCAGCGTGCTTATCAGGCGAATACCCGTGTGATCAGCACCACCGATGAGTTGCTCGAAGAGCTGACTCGTCTGTAAGCGTAAAAGGAAGTCGTCTAGCTCCTTATGGCCTGACCGGTTTGCTGGTCGGGCCTTTTTTTGTGCTGTGACGGGATTGCTTTGTGACATTTTCATGACATTTCGCTAAAGCGCTTGCGGGGGGGGACGAATGTGGTAAACCACTTTGTTAATAAATTACTAACAAATTTGTGACATCCACGTCACAGCTTAACAAAATAAAGACAAAATGCGGGCGCTGGTTGTATGTTCCGTGTTTATCACTAGATAATGAATAGATTAGCCTAGAGGGGATAAGCGGCATTTACATTCGCTGCAAGAAAGGATCGGACGATGGCTTATAAGGGGAATATTATTAAGTCGCTGCATAGTGCCAAGGGCGCGCCTGCGGGTGCTGCCGAAGCGGAATCGGCACTGGCTGATTTGATGTCTGATGCAGATTATTTACGCCAATCATCCGCGTTGATCAATGAAGCGCTGCAAAAGGGCTTTGATGTGCTGCAGTTGGCCAATGGCGATATTGTGACCACGGGCACCAAAACCATCGTCAATCAATATAGCTGGGACGATAGCAAGGGCAAATTAAGTAAAACCCGCGTCAGCGAAAAGAAAAGCCGTAAATCAAAAGACGAAAGATTGCTCGAAGACCTTGACGACGAGCTGTGATTCTGTTTTAATTTTAAAATCCCATCCCAGCAAAGGGGGCTTCTTCGGAAGCCCCCTTTTGTTATGGAGTTTTTTGTGTTTGTTCCTGCTTCGGCCTGCTGGCCTTTGCAATGAGCCTGAGCGCTTCGCATACTAAAGGCTCGGTCTGCTGACCTTGATATAAATTTCGTCATGCTGCGGGACGCGGAGCGTCAGCGCAGTATCTCGTGCCATCGCGCTCCACCTCATGAGATCCTGCGCTCTTGCTTGGCAAGCCGCAGGATGACAGCTAGCCACCAGCCACTAGCCACTTTTACTGCCTCTGGATATATTCCACGCGCTTGGCCAAGCCGGTGGTGTCGTCGGTTTCGACGAACAGGGCGCTTAAGGTGCCGTTGCCGCTGGCCGGTTCCATACGGATGCGGCGCATTTTGCCTAAAAATTGTTGCATGGGGGCGGTGGGGTCGAAGCCGATGATGGAATCGTAATTACCACACATGCCGGTGTCTGTCTGATAAGCGGTACCGCCTTTGAGGATGCGGCTATCGGCGGTGGGGATGTGGGTGTGGGTGCCTACCACGGCGCTGACCTTGCCATCGAGGAAAATGCCCATGGCACATTTTTCGGAGGTGGCTTCGCAATGCATATCGACTAAAATGGCATCGACATTTTTCCCTAAGGTGTAACCTGCCAGCGCAGACTGTGCGCAGGTGAAGGGGGAATCTAAATATTCTTTGTGAAAAACCTGCCCTAACAAATGGAGAATTAATAGTTTTTTGCCGCTTTTAAGGGTGAAGAGTTTGCAACCGCTACCGGCTGTGGTGGGCGGAAAATTATGCGGACGCAACAGCGCCGGTTCCGATTCTACCAACTGATGGGCGTCTTTTTGATCCCAGATATGATCGCCACCGGTGAAAATATCGACGCCCGCTGCCTTGAGTTGTTTGCAATTCTCAGCAGTGACGCCAAAGCCGCCCGCCGCATTATCAACATTGGCGATGACAGCGTCGAGGGCAAATTCGGCTCGTAATTGCGGTGTCAGGCGTGTTATCACCTCGCGTCCGCTGCGCCCGACTATGTCACCGTAGAAGATCAGATTCATGGGGCTTTTATATAGCGTTCAGAGTTCAGAGTCCAGAGTTCAGAAGGGGCTAGAGGCTAGGGGCTAGAGGCTAGTTAAGTTGCACCCTGTCGTATGGTGAGGGAGTGATTAGAACATGCTGACGCCGTCTTGGGTTAGGATGCCATCTAGTTTTTGATCGTGAGGTTCAGTTTCTATATTCACAACTTCTTGCTGGGTGTAGGCGACGCCGAAGAAAAGTGGTGGATTTTGCATTTTTCGCAACTCTTTGATGGTGGTGTCGTAGTAGCCACCGCCATAGCCGAGACGGTAACCATCTGGTGTGAAAGCTAAAAGCGGGACTAGTATGATTTCCGGAATGATCGCTTCTGCATCGGCTGGGGGGATTTTAATGCCATGAGGGCCAAGCTCTAGCGGTTGGCCGGGGGCCCAGCGGCGGAACAGGAGTAAACGGCTGTCGAGTTGCGTTATCGGCAACGACATAACTTTAGTAAATCGGCTCATCCTATTGAATATCGGCAATACATCAAGCTCGTTGCGGGTGGCGTAGTAGCCCGCGAAGGAGCGGGAATAGGTGAGATAGGGGTGATCGGCAAAGTGATTGGCGATAGCGGCGGCGGCCTCTAATTTGGTGGCAGAGGGAATGGCGGCGCGTTTGGCGAGCATCTGCGTACGTAGGCTGGCTTTGTCGGTCATGGTGGTAGAGTATAGAGTTCAGAGTTCAGAGTCCAGAGTTCAGGAAAGAGCCCTCACCCCGACCCTCTCCCTGAGGGAGAGGGGAAGGAAGGCCGGATTCCGTCATGTGACGTGGTGATAATACCCCACCCGTTATCGTCATCCTCGGGGCGGCGTAGCCGATCCCGGGGATCCCCTTTAAGGAAGAAAGACTGGATTCCCGCTTTCGCGGGAATGACAATAGAGCGAAGATGGAAGACTGAGCCTTTAGTGCGCGGTGTGCGCAAGGCAATCGCGAAGGCCAGTAGGCCGTAGCGGGAACAAACACAAAAATGATAGGAACCGCGCAAGCCGTGGAAGTCACAAATCCTCTCATGACCCTTAAGATAAGGTGGGCACCGTATATCCGAGGCCAGAGCCAAAGACAGGGACAGTTCCCGAGAGTTGATTATCGGTCCTGGAGTGATGGTCTTCTCACGCGCTGCGCAGTACCCTTAGTAATATAGGGCGGTCGTAGGGGTTTTGCAATGGATTAATGGCTAGTGGCGGGTGACTGGTGGGTTAAGCCCGCTCAGGCGGCGGCGCGTTTGGCGGTTCGGTTGAGCAGAAAATTGACAGCGGCGGCGCAGTGAATGGGAGCGCTTTCATAGAGCGGCACCGGTGTCATGGGCTGTTGCACGAGCCGTGCGATTTCGGTGCAGGCAATAACCACCGATTCTGCGCCACGACTACGCAGGCTATTGATAATGCTTAGGAATGTTTCGCGCTCTTGATTGGGATAATTGCCGTGGCATAGCACATCGCTGATGATGCGGTCAATCTCCAGCCGTTGGGATTTGTCGGGGATGATGATTTCCAGCCCGAATTTTTGTTCGAGATGCGAATAATAAAATTCGCCCATCATGGTGATTTCGTTGCTGAGCAGGCCGATGCGCCGATGGTCATGATGCTGCATAGCTTCGCCGACGCAATCGACGCCGTGTACTAAAGGGATATTGATTGCAGAGGCGACAATATCGGCCACTTTATGCATCATGCCGTTGCAAATCATCAGCCCTTCTGCGCCCGCACGCTCTAAGCCGCGTGCGGCATCGACGAGTTGCTGGGCAATCGCATCCCAATTATTTTTTTGAATATAACGGATGATTTCGCCGAAATCGACGGAATGCATGATGAGTTTGGCGCTGTGATGGCCGCCCAGCTCGCGATTCACGCCTTCATTGATGAGGCGGTAATATTCGCGCGTGCCTTGCCAGTTGATGCCGCCAATCAAGCCTAATGTGCGCAGATCGGATCCCATGATAGACTCCTTTCATGTGGCTGAATAACCGAATGATACTGTTAAGCGGCGTTGAGCTGGCCGGCTATCAGTTCGATTCGTTCAGCGATATGTTCCATGCTGGTTGCCATTGCCGCTTCCATTTCCTGAAGTCGCGATTGCGTGAGCGTGGAGGGGTTGCCTTGTGCAAGGGCCTGAAGATCGGCGTTGAGGCGGTTGATTTCCGTTTTTGCGTCCTCCAGCTCGTCGGCGAGCATGAGGGCGGTGAATACTAACAGGGTGGTTTCGGGGCCACGGCCCATATCGCGCGACATTTTAACAACGCGCTCATTGACCATTTGCACCAGCTTGCTTAAGCGGACTTCTTGCCCGTCATCGCAGGCGATGGGGTAATCTTTGCCATAGACCGATACATTCATGGTACCCATTATACTGCTCCTATTGCGCTATCAGATCGAGCTGGCGCACTTGTTGGTCGAGACGGTCGGCCACCGAATCGGTGACTTGCTGCAAATCCAGATAATCCTGCTGCACTTGTTGCAGCTGATTGCTGAGGCGGATATTTTCATCTCTTAATGCATTGGTGTCATTGGTGAGGGAGGCGATGTCGGCCTCGAGCGCGGCGCAATGATGCTGCCAGCTGGCGACGGCTTCGGATTCTGCCAGCACATGGTTTTGCTGTGTGGCCTGTGTGGCGGCGGATTCGAGTAAATTGAAGGCTGCCGCCAAGCGTTCGCTGGCGCGGTCTAGCGGAGAGGAGGCGGTTGCATGCGTTGTCATTGCTTACCTTTCACGATGCGGTCCGGCTCATACGGGGTGGTTTTCTACCGATGCATGAAAGTGCAAAACCAGCCGCATGATTCTTCTTGTTATTTTGCCGTGGGGTGAACCATAACATTAAAATAATCGTTAAGAAAAGGAAAATTTTTTGCGTGGGGATGTCTGTTTCCGGTTTTCAATGACGGTAGAATGTGTAAGTTAGCGCGCATGAACACATCCACCCATGCCGCTCACGCTGTTGCCAGCGCCGTTTCCCATCATGATATGGCTAATGCCATTCGCGCTTTGAGCATGGATGCGGTGGAGAAGGCGAATTCGGGCCATCCCGGCATGCCGATGGGTATGGCCGATGTGGCAACGGTGTTGTTTTCGGATATTTTGAAATTTGATCCGGCGCATCCGCATTGGCCCGATCGTGACCGTTTTATATTGTCGGCGGGCCATGGCTCGATGCTGCTTTACTCGCTGCTGTATCTGACGGGTTATGCCGATATGACGCTGGAGGATATCCGTAATTTCCGTCAGATGGGGGCTAAAACGGCGGGACATCCGGAATATGGCCATGCTGAAGGGATTGAAACCACCACGGGGCCGTTGGGGCAGGGCATTGCCAATGCGGTAGGGTTTGCGCTAGCTGAGCGGATGATGCATGCCGAATATGGCGACGCGCTGGTGGATCATTATACCTATGTGATTGCGGGTGACGGGTGTCTGATGGAAGGGATTTCGCAGGAAGCGATTTCGCTGGCGGGGCATTTGAAACTGAACCGGTTGATTGTACTGTTTGATGATAACGGCATTTGCATCGATGGACCGACCAGCATGTGCGAGTCGGATGATACGCTGAAGCGTTTTGAGGCCAGCGGCTGGGATGCCGTGCGTATTGACGGGCATGATCCGGTGGCGATTGCACAGGCGATTTATAATGCCAAGGCGAGCGACAAGCCGTCATTGATTGCATGCAAAACGGTGATTGCCAAGGGCGCGCCGACCAAAGCGGGTAAAAACAGTAGCCATGGTTCGCCATTGGGTGCTGAGGAAATTAAAGGCGCGCGCGAGATTTTGGGCTGGCCGCACGCGCCGTTTGAGATTCCTGATGATATATTGTCCGCGTGGCGTGATGCGGGCGCGCGGGGCGCTGCGGATTTTGCGGCGTGGAGCGAAAGGCTGGATGCGTCGCCGCTGCAGGCGGGCTTTAGTGCACGCATTGCGGGTGAGTTGGGTGATAGCTGGCAAGGTGCGATACGTGCTTTGAAAAAGCAGCTGGTAGAGAAAGCACCGAGTGAGGCGACGCGCAAATCATCACAAAATACGCTCGATGTGCTGGCACCGCAGATTCCATCGCTGCTGGGCGGTTCGGCGGATTTGACGGGGTCGAATAATACACGCGCGGCGGGGCAGGAGCCGGTGAATGCACCGGATTATGCGGGGCGTTATATTTATTATGGTGTGCGCGAGCATGGCATGGCGGCGGCGATGAATGGCATTGCGTTGCATGGCGGGTTTATTCCGTATGGTGGCACGTTTTTGGTGTTTACCGATTATTGCCGCCCGTCGATTCGACTGGCGGCGCTGATGCAGCAACGGGTGATTTATGTGATGACGCATGATTCGATCGGTCTGGGTGAAGACGGGCCGACACATCAACCGGTCGAGCATTTGGCGGCGTTGCGCGCGATTCCGAATTTGCAGGTGTTTCGCCCTTGCGATGCGAGCGAGACGGCGGAATGCTGGGCGCTGGCGTTGGCATCATCCTCTACACCATCGGTATTGGCGCTGTCGCGCCAGAATGTTCCGCATTTGCGCGGACAATATACGGATGAGAATTTATGCGCGTATGGCGCGTATGTGCTGTGCGAGTTTTCGGATGACAATCCGCAAGTGGTGCTGATGGGCACGGGCACCGAGGTGGAGATTTGCGTGGCGGCGGCGAAGCTGTTGCAGGCTAAGGGCGTGCGCGTGCGCGTGGTGTCGATGCCTTGTATGGAGTTGTTTGCCGAGCAGCCCGAATCCTACCGCCGCGAGGTGCTGGGCGAGGGCACGGTGAGAGTGGCATGCGAAGCTGCAATCCGCATGGGCTGGGACCAGTGGATTGGCGCGGATGGTGTGTTTATCGGGATGGATTCCTTTGGTGCCTCGGCTCCGGCACCGGAGCTTTATGCGCATTTTGGCATTACTGCGGAAGCAATGGCCGCTGCAGCGCTTGGGCGCATTTAATTTTTGTTTTTTGTCATATTTTTGTCATATAAAGCTGGTAGAAGCGTTCCATTGTAAAAACAGTGGGAGTATTTGAAATGGCATTGCAAGGAGACCCGAATAATATTGTCAATATGATGGATGCCAGAGCTGAGCGCAGAGTTTTCTCCCCGCCTACCTTAGGGCCACAAGAAAAAACGGATTTTCTGAATTTGATAAGGGCGGGCATTAGCGACATGAAATTTCCCTTCAGTGATAATGAATCTCTGTTTGAAGGTATTGCAAAGCGGCTATCTGTCGTTGGAAGTCCTTTAGGAGCAGATATGACTGCACATGACTTGCTGGAAAAAGGCGATTGCAAGGATATATTAAAAGCGTTTTTTGGGCAAATCAAAGGCCCTGACTATAATGGTGAACAAATAGGTGATTTGCATAAGGTGATTATTTCGGGTGTGCTGTATGCTAAATTGAATAGCATGCCTAGCATTAGCTGGGCGGTGCTTAATAATCAAATAACGCAGGTTGCGACCGAGATAAAAAAATGTTGTGATCGGGACCCTACGCTTATTAAACTGCATCACCATCATTCGGATTATATCAATCAGGATATAGATAATGCAGCGAAGGACCTGCGTGAAACTATGCACGGGTTGTTTAGTCAATTCGCTGGACAGCGGAGTGTGAGCCGCGTATAACGCGGCACATGAGTGTACGTATTGGTATTAACGGCTTAGGCCGTATCGGGCGCTGCGTGCTTCGCGCGGTGATCGAACAGGGATATGATGACATCCAAGTGGTGGCGGTGAATGGCCCTGCCGCGAGCGAAGCCCACAAGCATTTGCTGCAATATGATTCGGTGCATGGGCGTTTTAATGGCGCGATTATGCATGATGCAAATGATGACACGCTGGATATGGGGCGGGGCAAAATCAAAATGCTGCATAGCCGCGATCCGCAAACGCTTAACTGGGGCGCACTCGGTGTGGATGTGGTGCTGGAATGCACCGGCAAATTCAATACTGCTGCGGATTGTCAGGTGCATTTGGATCGGGGTGCAAAAAAAGTATTGATTTCGGCCCCCGCTAAAGATGATTGCCCGACCTTTGTCTATGGCGTGAATCATGAAAATTTAGAAGACTGGATGGATATTATTTCCGTTGGGTCTTGTACGACCAATTGTCTGGCGCCGCTGGCAGCCGTTTTGCACAATGAATTTGGCATTGAGCAAGGATGGATGACGACGATTCATGCTTATACGGGCGATCAGAATATTGTTGATGGCTCGCATGCGGATTTGCGGCGCGCGCGGGCGGCGGGGCTGTCGATGGTGCCCACCAGCACCGGCGCGGCCAAAGCCATCGGGCTGGTATTGCCGGAGCTGAATGGCCGTTTGCAAGGCACGGCGATTCGGGTGCCGGTGCCGAATGTGTCGCTGGTTGACCTCACCTTTGTCAGTACCGATGCGGTGGTGGCGGATGTGGTGAATGCGGCCTTGAGTCAGGCAGCAAGTGGTGCGCTGAAGGGCATATTGGCAGTCAGCGATGAGCCGTTGGTATCGATTGATTTTTGCCATCGCTCCGAGAGCTCAATCGCCGATTTGACGCAGACGCGCGTGGTCGGCACCAACCTCGTGCATGTCGCTGCATGGTATGACAATGAGTGGGGCTTTAGCTGCCGCATGCTGGACATGGCGCGTTTGGTAGTGCGTAATTCGTAGTTCGACATTCGTGTTTCGTGTGCTATACCCCGAATAACGAATAACGAATAACGAGCCATGCAATTACCCACGTTAAAATCGATTGATGTCAAAAACAAAACCGTGCTGGTGCGGTTGGATTTGAATGTGCCGATGCAGGCGGGGCGGGTGACGGATGATGCGCGGCTGAAACGCACGCTTCCGACGCTGCAATATCTGATTGCTGAGCATGCTAAAGTGGTGATTTTATCGCATTTCGGGCGGCCTGAAGGCAAAGTGGATTTGTCGATGTCGTTGGCGCCGCTGGTGAATATTTTATCGGAAGCTTTGTGGGATCGGCCCGTTGGGTTTTCGCCCGATTGCATAGGCAATACCGCCAAGCTGGCGGTGGAGAATGCCAAGCATGGCGATGTGCTGTTGATGGAGAATCTGCGTTTTCACCCGCAGGAAGAAGCAAATGATGCTGATTTTGCCGCTAAGCTTGCCAGCTTGGGTGATGTGTATGTGAATGATGCGTTTTCCTGCTCGCACCGCGCGCATGCGTCGATTGTGGGCTTAAATGCTCATATTCCGAGCGTGGCGGGATTATTGATGCAGGAAGAGGTGGAGGCGCTGGAGTCGATTTTTACCAATCCGAAGCGGCCATTGGCAGCGGTGGTGGGTGGCTCGAAAGTGTCGAGCAAGCTGGAGCTGCTCGATAATTTAGCCGCGAAAGTGGACAAGCTTTTGATCGGCGGTGCGATGGCGAATACGTTTTTACATGCGCTCGGCTATTCGGTGGGAACGTCTTTGTGTGAAACGGATATGAAGGCGACGGCGCTACGCATTATTGAAAGCGCCAAGAAAGCCGGATGTGAGATTGTGCTGCCGGTGGATGCGGTGGTGGCAGGCAAACTAAAAAAACATGCCGCGAGTCAGGTGGTGAGTATCGATGCGATTCCGGCGGATGCCATGATGCTGGATATGGGGCCGCGCAGTATTTTGTATATGGCGCAGGTGCTGGAGCAATGCCATACGGTGGTGTGGAACGGGCCGGTGGGTGCGTTTGAAACGGCACCGTTTGATGCCTCGACCGTGACGCTGGCGCGGATGGTGGCGGGTCTGACACGCGCAGGCAGCGTGCATAGTGTGGCCGGTGGTGGCGATACGGTTTCGGCTTTATCCCATGCGGGGCTTGATAAAGAATTTTCGTATTTATCGACAGCGGGTGGCGCATTTTTGGAGTGGCTGGAGGGTAAGGAGTTGCCGGGTGTGGCGGCGCTGATGGCGGGCAGCGGGGAATCGGGAATCAGGAAGTCGGGCAGTTAAGGAATCGGGAATGCGGGAATCAGGAAGTCGGGAAGTATAGAGACTTGTATTCATTTACCTTCGTCATACCCGCGAAAGCGGGTATCCAGATGGGTAACCAAGGCTGGATTCCTGCTTTCGCAGGCATGACGAAAGCTTGTGGGAAATGGGAAGTTGCGGTTGCGACTAAATAGATTGGCCGCGTTTTTTATTTAGAGCATCCAATAAGCAGGCGGGGTGGGGTGCGACTAGCTGTGGGTCAGCGCTCTCCAGATTGCGATGTAGCTGTGCTAACGTGTTTAGTGTGATCATTGGGTTTTGATGGGCTTGTTCTGCCATGTTGCTTATGAGTGTTTCGTCTGTGAATGCGCTCATTCCCATGCGTTGGGCGTTATGAAGCAGGATATCGTCGAGTGCTTCGTTTATCTGTTGTCTGAGCTTTTCGGGAAACTCATCGCTATTGCAGGCTGTATTTGGCATGGATACGCTCCTTTGGCCTGTTTAGTTATAGAAAATTTTGCCTAAGGCATGGGTGACAATTTTATGACAATTTTGCCATTGCTATGGCGTTGCATTTCGTGGCGAGGTGGGCTACACAAAGGCCAATCCTGTTAACCACCTCAGAGGCTTACACCATGAAAGTAACCACCAAAGTCAAAAAAATCCTCAGCTGGTATGAGTCGGACAATCCGGGGAGCAAGGCCAATATTGCGCGGATGCTGATGCATGGTAAGCTGGCTGGTACGGGTAAAATGGTGATTTTACCGGTGGATCAGGGCTTTGAGCATGGGCCTGCGCGATCCTTTGCCAAAAACCCGCCCGCTTATGACCCGCATTATCATTTTCAGCTGGCGGTGGATGCGGGACTCAACGCCTATGCCGCGCCGCTGGGTATGATTGAGGCCGGAGCAGATAGTTTTGCTGGTGCGATTCCGACGATTTTGAAGGTCAATAGCGCCAATTCGCTGGCGACGCATAAGGATGGCCCCAATCAGGCGCTGACCGGATCGGTGCGTGACGCGTTGCGCCTTGGCTGTGCCGCGATCGGGTTTACGATTTACCCCGGTTCGGAAAAAGCCTTTGATATGATGGGGCAAATCCGCGAAATGTCAGAAGAAGCCAAGGCCAACGGGCTGGCGGTGGTGATGTGGTCGTATCCGCGCGGTGGTGATTTAACCAAAGATGGCGAAACCGCTTATGATGTGTGCGCCTATGCCGCGCATATGGCAGCACTTTTGGGAGCGCATATTATTAAGGTGAAACCGCCAACCGACTTTTTGGAGCAAAAAGACGCGAAGAAAGTTTATGAGGAGCAAAACATTCCGGCAGGGACGCTGGCCGAGCGTATTGCGCATATCAAACAATCCACCTTTAATGGTCGTCGAATTGTGATTTTCTCGGGCGGGGCGGCGAAATCGGACGGTGATGTGCTTGCGGAAATCAAAGGCATTGCACAAGGCGGCGGCGATGGTTCGATCATTGGCCGCAACGCGTTCCAACGCTCGCGCGAAGAATCGCTCAAGCTGCTGGATGAGGTGATCAGCATTTATAAAAACACCAAATAGCGATGGAAAGCGACACACTGATGATGATCGGTGTGCTTGGCTTTTCGGGCGCTGGCCTAATCTATTTATTGTGGTCGTTTTACGACAATATTCATAAGCAGATGCGTTATCTGGCGCGGACTTATTTTTGGAAGCCTGCGGGCAGCGCCAAGGTGACGTCTGTGCAGCCAATATGTGCAGAGATTCCTTATTTTTACGGCACCGATACGCTGTTTGTGGCGCATCATGTGCGGATGCGGTTGCTGGCTTTTTTGAGTGCGGGGCTATTGGCGCTGGGGTTGTGGGTAACAATGGATGTGATTGCTGCTGCTCCTGACTTGCAGCCTTGGGCGCTTATACAGCATGCGCCTGTCATTGCTTTGTATGGTGTGTTGGTCTTGGTGATGCCGGTTATATTGTATGCGGCGTGGCGCAGGGGGGATTTTGAGCGCGGTGTATATGTGGCGTTGGGAGAGAAATCTGTCTATGTGCGTGGTATAGGGAGTGTGGGATATGAGCGTATTGCGCATTATCATCTGTATCAGCCATTGCTGCTATATACCCGTATTGATCTAGTGTTATACCCTTGCTCGCAACAGGTGATGAGTCAGCAGCAGGTGGGGGTTTTTCAGCAACTGGATGCGCGATGTGTAACGATTCGTGGCGTGCTGTTGCGCGTGCCTGCTGAACAGTTAATTTCGCATTTGCATGAGCGGGGATTGCTACCCAACACGTTTGGTTAACCTTTTATTAACGTTCCGGGGCTATGCTGATACAGGGATTACCTAAGAAGACGCTATTGACGCTATTGGATAATATAAAAGACTGAGTAGGGGAGCAGATGCATTCTTCAGGTGTTCGACATCTATCGATATTGGCAGACATTACACATGTCAATGGGGAAGCGATTGATTTATTGGAAAAAGATGTTGAGTTGCAGACGCAGGAATTAATTAAAATTTCCAATAATATGCAATCCCGTCATCTGATCGTATCGCATCCCGATGTTGGCGCGTATCCTATATCATATTTGGCGGCGCTTTTGCGGTTTTTTGCCAATAATACTCAGCAATATTACGTGCATAACCTTCAACCTGCGACGTTGTTTTTACAGTGGCTTGATAATGATTTGCCGGTTATGTTCAATCCACAAATTGAGATTACTATCGAGCAGATGTTTTGTTTGATTTCTGCCATGATTAAGAGTGATCCGATGCGAATGATAAATGATAAGCAGGCGGTATGCATCTACCGCTTACAGCATCAGTTTCTCACTGCTCAGGCTACAAAATGCCAAGCGATTGGTAATCACAGCCAGGCTTCGCCCCCTGCGGGATATTAGGGCCAGAGGCTTGGTTTTCCTGTGAAGGCTATGCTTGTGTTTGGATGATAGACTCTTTATATTGCGTCCATGCAAACTGATACGGACCTTGGCTATCCCTGCCGCTTATATTTGATTTCGCCCCCGAGTATTGAGTTGGATGCGTTTGCGCAACAATTGCGCGCGGCATTTGCAGGCGGTGATGTGGGTGCGTTTCAATTGCGGCTGAAAGAGACGGCGGATGCCGAGATTTATGCAGCGGCGCGGGCGCTGATACCGATTTGCCGCGAGGTTGGGGTTGCTTTTATATTGAATGACCGTGCCGATATTGCCGCCGAGGTGGGCGCGGATGGCGTGCATTTGGGGCAGGGTGATTTGCGTGCGGTATCGGTTGCCAACGCTCGGGCAATGATGGGGCCGGAAGCGGTGATTGGTGTGTCGTGCCATGATTCGTCGCATCTGGCGATGGAGGCGGGCGAGCAGGGAGCGGATTATGTGGCGTTTGGCGCATTTTATCCCACCCAGTCAAAATCGCCCGAAAAGCTAGCGCAATATGGCGTGCCGAAGGTGGATATGCTCGAATGGTGGTATACCTATACGGTGGTGCCTTGCGTGGCGATAGGTGGCATGACGCCGGATAATTGCGCGCCGATGGTGACGGCAGGTGCGGATTTTATTGCCGCGATCACTGCTATTTGGGGTCACGAAGCGGGGCCGAAGGCGGCGGTAGAAGCGTTTAACGAGGCGATTCGCCGTGCTTTGAAGGAGCGCAAGCCTGCCGAGGCGGCTTAAGCCATTTTAGCGCTACTTGATTCTTTTGTAATTTTATCGAAAGGCGCAGAGTCTGCGCTTGCATTTTACCCTGAGTATCACTAGGTTGCGCCCCACAATCGCGAAGGAGTTGGCCCATGAAAATCGACGGCGTACAAGTGAAGCCCGGTAATATTTTAGAGCATAAAGGCAAGTTATGGGTGGTCACCAAGACCCAGCATGTGAAGCCTGGCAAAGGCGGTGCCTTTAATCAGGTCGAGATGAAATGCATTACCGATGGCACCAAGCTGAATGAGCGCTTTCGCTCGGACGAGAAAATCGAGCGCGTGCGGCTGGATCAGAAAGATTATCAGTTTTTATATGAAGAAGGCGATAGTCTGGTTTTTATGGATATCCAGAATTATGAGCAGATTCAGGTGTCGAAAGATTTGCTGGATGATGACCGCAGCAAGTTTTTGCAGGATTCGATGATTGTACAGATTGAAAGTTACGAAGAAAAACCGCTCGGCGTGTCGCTGCCGGAGCAAGTGGTGCTGCAAATTACGGAGACTGAACCGGTGGTAAAAGGGCAAACGGCTGCATCATCCTATAAGCCTGCTATTTTGGAAAATGGTGTGCGCGTGATGGTGCCACCTTTTATTGAAGCAGGCGAGCGTGTGGTGGTGAATACCAATGATATTGAATATGTCGAACGCGCGAAAGCCAGTTAGGAACAGGAATGCTTAATTCAGCACTAATCAATGTGATGACGCGCGCGGTGGTGAAGGCCTCGAAGGGGCTGGTGCGTGATTTCAGCGAAGTGGACAAGCTGCAGATTTCTAAAAAGGGTACCGCTAATTTTGTCACCAGTGCCGATTTGCGCACCGAGAAAATTCTGATGGAAGAACTGGCGCATGCGCGCAAAACTTTTGGCTTTATCACCGAGGAGTCCGGCACCATTGCGGCGGTGGAGCGGGAAGACCATGTGTGGATTATCGACCCGATTGACGGGACCACGAATTTTATCCATGCGATTCCGTATTTTTGTATTTCGCTGGCGGCAGCTAAAAAGCTGGAAGATGGCACCATGGATGTGATTGCGGGGGTGATTTATGACCCGATTCATGATGAGTTATTTGCGGCGGAGAAAGGGCAGGGCGTGGAGCTGAACGGGCACCGCCTGCGTGTGTCGTCACGTACCGAGGATTTGCTGATGTCGACCACGGCACCGCGCCGCTCACGCGAGAATTTTGAACTCGTGCAACAGACTTTTTATCAGGTGACGGCTTCGGGCGCGACGGTGCGTTGCTCAGGTGCGGCGGCGCTTGATCTGGCGTATGTGGCGGCGGGGCGCTATGACGCGATCTGGTATCATTCGCTCAAACCATGGGATATTGCTGCAGGCATGCTGATGGTGCGCGAAGCGGGCGGCATGGTTAGCGAGATTAATGGTGGCGATCAGATGCTCCATTCGGGCAGCATTATCGCCAGTAACGGCAAGATTCATTCGGTATTGCAGCAGCTGGTAGTCGCCCAGGCGGCTTAAGCGCTGCGTGATGATGCATATTGTGCCACAAGCGACGAAAATCATACGGCTGCTGGGGTAAGGCATGATAATCTGCTTGCGTAAGTCTGGGTTTTCCGCTTCATTATGCCCAATTAAAATTTCTGTTACACGGGTTGCTTCGCGTATGAAACTAACGCCTTATCGCCGATTTTTTACGTTTGGCACCGGACATGGTTTTTTATTATGCAGCGTGAGTGCGCTGGCGCTGATGGCTGCCAGCCCCGCCGAGGCACGCCGCCAGCTATTGCCCGACAAACCAAGTGTCGAAGTTAATCTGGAAGTGATTCAGTATTTGCGCCAATCGGCCACGGCCTTTGCGGCGGCACCTATGGCGGCACCGAGTTATGCTCCGGCACCTGCTTATCAGCCGGCACCGCAGCCTGCTCCTGCTTATCAGCCAGCGCCTCAGCCTGCGCCTGCCTATGCGCCTGCGCCGGTTTATGCGCCACCTGCTGCGGCTCCTGCTCCTCAATATGCACCGGCTCCGCGTCAGGCTGTGGCCCCTGCACCGCAACACGGTTTGCGCTTGCCACCTCCACCCGCACCGCCCGAATCACAGGCTTATGCCACGTATCAGCCGCACGCATGGGGCGATGGGGTGACCGCCGAGAGCGCGCAGCCTGCGCCTAAGCCACTCGCTAAACCAGCGCAGCCTGCTGTAGTGAGCAAGCCTAAAGTGGCTAAAGCTCCGCCTGTGGTTGCGGCGAAGAAAGAAGAGACGAGGCCTGCCGCTGCGATTGAAAAGCCAAAGGTGGAAACGCCTAAAATCGAGGAGCCCAAAATTGAGGCACCCGTGATTGAGGCGCCGAAAGTTGAGCAGCCGAAGCCGCAGCCGTTACCGGAGCCAGCGCCTATGCCAGAGATGCCTTCGGTGCCTGCGGTTGAGCCTGTTGCACCTGCGGCTGATTTGCCCGAGCCAGATTTGGGAAATGTGACCTTTGACGATTTCCCTGTGCTTGAGCCGTTGCCCGAACCGGCGGCACCTGCTGAAGCACCCATAGCGGATGCGCCAAAGGAAGAAGTGAAAGCGGACGCGCCGGTGGATACGATGTTGCAGCCGCCCGCCGTGCCTGATATTGCATTGCCAGAGCCGCAGCCCGAAGCCACCATGCCTGATTTACCCGATATGGATGCACCGGCTGCCATGCCCGAGATGCCGACATTCGATGCAGTGGTAGAGCCTGCGCCGGTAGCGGATATGGACATCCCGCCATTACCGGAAGCGGATGCACCAAGCGCACCAACTATGCCTGATTTGCCGGATTTACCGTCATTTGATGATACGGCTGTGCCTTCTGCCAGTGCGTTGCCGAATCCGGCGCTGGTGTCGGGTGATGCGTCTGCCGCGCAAGTGCCAGATGTATCTGCCGGTTTGCCTTCGCTTGATGCGTTGACACCGCCTGATAGTGCCGCCATACCGGATTTACCGCCGCTTGATGCGCCTGCGCCGGTGTCAGAGCCGATGCCCACCATGCCCGAGCCGTCGGATATGCCGGATCTAGCGGCTTTGACGCCTGAACTGCCTAGTTTACCGGCATTGCCAAGCCTGCCGGATGAAATGCCTGCGGCAGCCGAGAGCATGCCCGATATGCCTGCCCCGCCAGTGCCTGATATGATGACGCTGGCGCCTGAAGTTGTAGCTAAGCCTGAACAGGAAATTGCGGCGCTGCCACCGGAGGAGCCTGCTCCTGCAACTAGCACCGCGAGTGATTCGGGTGCAGTGGCGCTAAGCATTGGGTTCGCACAAACCGAGACGGAAGTGCCGGTGAGCGAGCAAGCGAAACTGACACAATTTGCCAAAGAGCTGATTAGTAGCGGTAAAGCAGTGCGGGTGCTGGCTTATGCCGGTGGCTCGGCGGATCAGGCGAGTGTGGCGCGGCGCGTGTCGCTATCGCGTGCCTTGGCGATTCGTGCCTATCTGATCGATAATGGGGTGAATAATCTCAAGATCAATGTGCAGGCGCTGGGCAATAAAGTGAGCGGCAATGCCGAACGTGCGGATTTGATCATTCAATAATGTATATTTACGGGTGGGTTTTGTTATGCAGCTACGCTTGTGGATTGTTGCGCTATGCCTGATGGTGGCGGCTCCTGTTTTTGCTCAATCATCGGTGGTGCTTGGGTATGAGGCGCAGGCGGTTGGGATTGCCCCTGCGCAGCTACCCACGGTCGAAGCGTTCGCGATGTCGGCGATTGCGACCAATAAAATTGTTATCATTACCTCGCATGCGACGGCGGCGGATGCGGCATCGGCGATGCAGCTATCGGCTAAGCGTTCGATGATGGTACGGGCGGCACTGGTGCATTACGGCGTGCGTGCGATTAACATTAAAATAGTGAATCACGGCAATCAGCTGCAAAAAAATGAAGTGTTGTTGAGCGCTAACTAACCTGCTGCAGGGCAGGTTGTAATTGCAATTCGGCCAGGCGCTTATAGAGCGGGCTGCTCTGCATGAGCTGCGCATGGGTGCCGATGGCCTCGATGCGGCCTTGATCCATCACCACGATTTTATCGGCTTTTTGAACCGTGGATAGGCGATGCGCGATCACGAGTGTGGTACGTTTTTCCATGATGGCTTCGAGGGCCTGTTGCACCAGTTTTTCATTTTCGGAATCGAGTGCGGAGGTGGCTTCATCGAGTAACAGAATGCGCGGATTGCGGATCATGGCACGGGCAATGGCAATGCGCTGACGCTGACCACCAGACAGTCGCACGCCCTTTTCGCCCAGATAGCTATTATAGCCGGAAGGCAGGCGTTCGATAAATTCATGTGCGTTGGCGGCATGGGCTGCGTCGAGCACTTCCTCGTCACTTGCTGACATCGCCCCGCAGCGGATATTGTCCCACACATTGGCTGAGAAAATAACCGGGTCTTGCGGCACCAGCCCTAGCGAGCTGCGTAAGTCCTTTGGGTCGAGCGTGCGCAGATCGTGCCCATCGAGGGTGATATGCCCTTGCTGTGGATCATAGAAGCGTAGCAACAGTTGGAACAGGGTGGTTTTGCCTGCGCCGGAGGGGCCGACTATGGCCACGGTACGGCCCGGCTCAATGGTGAGTGAGCATTGGATGAGTGAGGGGCTATCAGGCCTCGAGGGATAGTTGAATGAAACATCGTTGAAGCAAATAAGGCCATGAATGGGCTGATCTAATATGGCGGGCTGCGCGGGGGCGGTGATTTCGGGCTGCAGGGCCATTAAATCCATTAAGCGTTCGGTGGCACCGGCGGCGCGTTGCAGCTCGCCGATGACTTCGCTGACGGCACCGAGTGCACCGGCGACGACAACGGCATAAAAGATAAAGGCAGATAAATCGCCGGGGGTGATACGGCCTGCCACCACGTCGCGCCCGCCAATCCACAGCACGGTGATGATAGCGCCAAACACCAGCGTGATGACGATGGCGGTGAGCAATGCGCGCACGCGGATGCGACGGATGGCGGTCTGGCGTGCTTTGAATACGAGGTCTGCGAAGCGGCCACTTTCGTAAGCCTCGAGCGACATGGATTGGATGGTGCGCATGGCGGAGAGGGTTTCTTCGGCCTGTACGCTGATATCGGCGACGCGGTTTTGGGTGGCGCGCGAGAGGATGCGCACGCGTTTACCCAATACAATAATGGGGATGAGTACCAGCGGCAGAATGACGAGCACGTAGCTGGCCAGATGCGGGCTGGTGATGAATAGCATGGCGGTGCCGCCCAAAAACAAAATGCTGTTACGCATGAAAATGGAAATGGAGGAGCCGACGACATTTTGCAGCAAGGTGGTGTCGGTGGTGATGCGGGAGAGCAACTCGCCGGTGCGGGTGATTTCGAAAAAGGCGGTGTGCATGGTGATGACTTTTTGGTAGACGTCGTTGCGGATATCGGCGACGACGCGCTCACCTACCCATGACACTAAATAATAGCGGCAATAGGTGGCGATGGCGAGGGCCAGCACTACGCCAAGCAGCAACCAATAGGATGAATCGAGCAGTTCGGGATTGCCTTTACCGATGCCTTCATCGACGAGATAGCGCAACGCCGCGCCCATGCCAAGCACGGCAGATGAGGTAAATAACAAGGATATGGATGCGCCGATGACACCCCACCAATAGGGCTTGAGATAATGCAGGAGGTGACGCAGATTACCGATGCGGCCCTTGGGCAATGCTTCCGGTGTGTGCAGCGATGGGGTCGATGGTTTCATGCGCAGGGTTGTAGCGGATGATGGCGCCGGTGGCTAGTGGTTAGTCGCGCTGCTTAGAGCACAACGTGGATTTTGGCGGTTTTTTCTAAATCGACAGCGAGGATTTGGTTTAATGTACGACCATCGGGCAGGCACCAGCAGGCTTTGTCGGTATGGTATTCGAAATGCAGACCACCGCTGATGGGCGAGGCCAGCCAGAGCTGGTTGCTGGGTGCGTGCCGGCTGATGATGAAGGTGCGACCCGAGGCGGTGATGATGCTGAGGATGCCTGCGCCTTCGTCGTAATCGAGCTCGTCGAGGTCGCCATCATCATAGGCTTGCTCGAGCTGATCGCTGATATGTACCAGTGTTGCCGCAACGATCGCGTGATAATGGGCGTCATCTAACATTTGTGATGCTTTCTCTGGCTTTTTTTTACCAATCGACTATAAGCCCTCGCTGTAGATCAGGACAAGTAAAAGTGTTTGGAATCATTAAAAAGAAACGCTCGCGCCGCGCGCCTATCCGTAAAGGGGCGGGGCCGAAGCTGCAATCCTCTGCTAGTGCAAAGCCGAAGCCACGTCCTAAGAGCGGACCGGCGGCGATTTCGCCACGCCGCGAGGGCAATGTGGTACGGGTGAAGCAACCAAGTAAACGCAAAGGCTCACCGCGCAAGCGCAGCAGCGGTGGCGGCGGCGGTAAGGTTGTATTTTGGAAGCGTCGGCGTTTTTGGAGTGTGATTGGCACGCTGGCTTTTACCGGTGCGATTATTCTGGCGGGGGTGCTGGTATATTTTGCGCGAGGATTGCCGGATATCGGCGGGCTGGATGCGATTGATAAACAGCCCGGCATTACTATGAAAACCGAAGATGGCGTGATTTTGGCCAGCTATGGCGATGTGTATGGCGATTATATTAGTTATGATCAATTACCCAAATCATTGATAGAGGCGGTGCTGGCAACGGAAGACCGCCGGTTCTTTGACCATGTGGGGATTGACGTGTTTGGTATTGCGCGCGCGATGGTGGTGAATATGCGCGCCGGACGCTATGTGCAGGGCGGTAGCACGGTGACGCAGCAAGTGGCGAAGAATGTATTTTTAACACCAGAGCGTACGATTGAACGAAAAATTCAGGAAATGATGCTGGCTTTCTGGCTGGAAGGACGTTTCAGTAAACAGGAAATTCTGGCGATTTATTTGAACCGCGTGTATCTGGGCGCGGGCAATTTTGGGATTGATGCAGCGTCGAGGCGTTATTTTGACAAGCCCGCTACGGAGCTGAATCTGATTGAGTCGGCGATTCTGACGGGGATGCTGAAAGCACCGTCCCGTTATTCGCCGATTTCCAGCCCTGAGCGGGCGAAAGATCGCGCGCATCGCGTGCTGCTGAATATGGTGGATGCGGGCTATATTAGCAAAGGCGAGGCGATGGCGGCGCTGGATATGTTTGAGCCACCGAAATTATACCGCGAAGGCGATGCGATGGGCACGCGCTATTTTACCGACTGGCTGGTGGATGAATTGCCGGAATATATCGGCAAGGTTGATGATGATCTGGTGGTGACGGTGACATTGAACGCCGCCATGCAAAAAGAAGCCGAGGACGCGGTGACGGCGATTATGGATACGGAAGATGCACGCGAAAAGCTGGCGTCGCAGGCGGCGATTGTGTCGATGTCACCCGATGGGGCGGTGCGCGCGATGGTTGGGGGTCTGAAATATCAGGAAAGCCAGTTTAACCGTGCGGTGCAGGCGAAGCGTCAGCCGGGATCGGTGTTTAAGCTGTTTGTGTATCTGGCGGCGCTGGAGGCAGGATTGACGCCCGATACGCTGGTGGAGGATGCGCCGTTTGAAATGAAGGTGGGGAACCAGATGTGGCGCCCGTCGAATTTTGATGGCAAGTTTCGGGGTGAAATTCCGATGATTGAAGCGCTGACGCATTCGCTCAATACCGTATCGGTGCGGCTGGCTTTGTGGGTTGGGGTGCCTCGGGTGGCGGAGATAGCGCGGCGGCTGGGGATTGAGAATGTGCCGAATAATCCGAGTATCGCGCTGGGTGCGGTCGATGCGAATTTACTTTCGCTTACGGGTGCTTATGCGCATCTGGCGAATGGCGGTCGCGGGGTGCAGCCCTATGGTGTTGTGGAAATCAAAACACAAGAAGGCAAAGAATTATATAAGCGCGAAGGTTCGGGCTTATGGGTGGTGTTGCGCCAAGGCGTGGTGAATCAGATGAATTATATGCTGATGAATGTGCCGCGCGCGGGAACGGGTACGCGCGCTGCGATCAACCGCCCGATGGCGGGTAAAACCGGCACCAGCTCGGATCATAAGGATGCATGGTTTATCGGCTTTACCGGTGATTTGGTGACCGGTGTGTGGGTGGGTAATGATGATAACAGCAAAATGAAGCGCGTGACGGGGGGCAATCTGCCTGCGATGATCTGGAAAGCGTATATGGAGAAAGCGCTGGCGCCGTATCCGGTGGTGGGGATTGCCAGCGCGCCAGAGGGCGGCGACAACCCGCTGCCATGGCAAGAGCAAGGCGCGAATGCACCGACGCTGGATGAATTTATTGATCAGTTGGAGCGGCGTGAGGATTTAGGTATTACTCCGCCCGATCAGCAGCAGCAGCGTATGGAAGAGGTGCAGCCGTCGCAAGAGCGTGGGCCGGAGCTGAAAAAGACATTCTGGAACAAATTGTTCGAGGGCGAGGTTGACGGTACGGTTGAGTATGAATACCCCTCCAGCAGTGGAAGCCGCCGCTAGGCACTAAGAGCCGCAGGCGCAATTATCCATGTGTGTGGCATACGGATTGATTGAGATTGTTTAGCCGCTGAAGCGGTAGAGCTCTTTGCCATGGATGCGTAGCCAGTCTTTCCATTCATGGTATTCGGGGCAGAGGGCTTCGACGGTTTCCCAGAATCGTTGCGAGTGATCCATGTGGCGCAGATGCGCGATTTCGTGGCTGACCACATAATCAAGCACTTCGTATGGGGCGAAGACTAAACGCCAGGAAAACATGATGTTACGTTCGCTGGAGCAGCTGCCCCAACGGCTGCGCGTATCGCGCAGGGTGATGCGGTTGACCTTGCGGCCAATTTGGGCTGCTTTGAAATGCGCCAGCTCGGCAATTTCGTTACGGACGATCTTTTTAAGTGCGTCTTCGATACGGCGGGGCAAATGCTCACGCGAACCGGACAGGCATAACTCGCTGTCTTTTAAGGTAAAGACGCTGCGCATATCAGGGAAATGGCGGATGCGTGTTTTTTCACCCAATACCGGAATGACGACGCCAGGCTTGAGGTTTTTCTTTTGCGGCATTTGCAGTAATGTTTCGGAAATCCAATCGCTTTTGGTGTGGATAAAATCGACGCCATCGGATACACGGGTACGCTGCGGCAGGGTCAGTGAGAAGGCATGATCTGCAGGGTTGTAGCGCAAATAAATACGCTTTGCCCGCCGGTTACGGCGGATAACTAAAGGAATGCGGTTGGTGCCGATTTCCAGAAAATCTGGAATACAGCATGATTTCAATAGATTAGCCGAGCTCACGCGCCACTCCTTGCTGTTATTGTGATTAAAGTATTAAAAAAGCTTAATCGGAACGTGAAGTTGTGCCTATGATATAGTTTGCTTCAAAAGAGGGGTCAATCACCTTGTCGCAGTTGTACAGAGAAAAATAAAATATGCGGTATCCTCAGAGCTTTATGGATGCGCTGAAATCGCGCTTTACGGTGTCGCAGGTGGTGGGACGGCGGGTTTCACTGCGTCGGCACGGGCGCGAATTCATGGGATTATGCCCATTTCACAAAGAGAAAACGCCATCTTTTACGGTAAATGATGAAAAGGGGTTTTATCATTGCTTCGGCTGCGGCGCGCATGGTGATATTATTAGTTTTATCAAAGATTTTGAGGGTATTAGCTATAAGGAGGCGATTGAAAGGCTGGCGGGCGAGGCGGGGCTGGCCGTGCCACAACCCAGCCGCGAAGAAGCGGCGCGCGAGCGGGTGCGGCATAGCTTGCAGGATGCCTGCGAAGCGGCGTGCCGATGGTTTATGGAGCAATATCAGGTTGGCAGCCATGCATCGGCGCGGCATTATGTGCAGCAGCGGGGTTTGAGCGAGGAGATTATTCAACGTTTCCGTATTGGGTATGCGCCGGAGAGCCGTGATGCGCTGAAACAAACGCTGATGGCGGAGGGGTTTGCGGAGGAGTTGCTGGTGGAGGCGGGGCTGTTGATTCGGCCCGATCAGGGGAAGCCAACTTATAGCCGTTTTCGCGGGCGGGTGATGTTCCCGATTCGGGATGCACGCTCGAAAGTGGTGGCATTTGGTGGGCGGATTCTGCCAGATGCGGCGCAAGGTGATGCGCCGAAATACCTCAATTCACCGGAGACGGATTTATTTAAAAAGGGCCATCTGCTTTATAATATGGATTTAGCGCGGCGTGCGGCGATGGATACGGGCAAGCTGCTGTTATGCGAAGGCTATATGGATGTAATCGCTTTGGCGCAGGCGGGGATTGCCTATGCGGTGGCGCCGCTAGGTACGGCGGTGACGGAAACGCAAATGCAATTGCTGTGGCAGATGTGTGATACGCCAGCAATGTGCCTTGATGGCGATAGCGCAGGGGTGCGGGCGATGCGCCGCGCCAGCGAGCTGGCATTGCCGCTGTTGAGTCCGGGAAAATCGCTGCATTTTGTACGGCTTCCTGCGGGGCAGGACCCTGATGATGTGGTGCGGCAAGGCGGCGCGCAGGCATTATTGGATATGGTACAGAGCGCACCGGGGTTGGCGGATATGCTGTGGCAGGAGGTGGCCGCCGCCGATGCCAAAACACCCGAAGAGCGCGCCGGAGCCGAGCATAAGCTGATGCAAATGGCGGATGCGATTCAGAACCCGATTGTGAAGGCGCATTACCGGTCGTATTTTAAGGATAAATTCTGGTCACGCGGGGAATATGGCGCGATGCGGGCCAAAAGCGTGAAAGCGGCGCGGGAGATTTTGCCGCTACTCCCACAAGCGCAAGACCAACGCAGCCAGATGCGCAAGGCGATGATGCAATGTTGCAAGCTGGTGCTACTATACCCATCTTTGCTACATGATCTGACGGCGCTGGAGGAATTCAGCCGGATGGAATGTAATGATGCGACGCTGATGGCGCTGGCAGGACAGGTTATTGCGGCGGTGGATGCATCGGCGCAGCCCACGCGCGAAACGGTGCAGGCGGAGCTGGATGCGGTGGGCCTGCAAGCGGAGATACAGCGTCTATGGGCCACGGATATGCTGACGATTCCTAAGGCTTTGCTGCGCGATACGTCGTTGCATCAACTGCCGATGGCGCAGCGTTTATGGCGGCAAGCGGCGAATGCCTATCAGCTGGCGGCGATGCAGGCGGAGTTGATTCAGGCCGAATTTGATTTGGCCCAGCAGATGAGTGAAGCGAGTTTTGAACGGATTCGTGAGCTGAAAGCCGATGTCACGCGCATTGAGCGCGAGCGCGAACAGCTCTATATGGAGGATGAGCAAGAGCATGGCTAGGTGCGGGCGTGCTTACAAGTTATCCACAAAGGCACGGCTCTTGCATGGGCTATTAATCCATAAAAAGGTTTGACTTCCTTTCCCCCCATTTCATAATGCCCTGAAATTTTTTGATTATTTACTTGAAATGATCAAACAAAAGCCTACATCGCATACGGGCTCGGAAAGCATTTGTTGTTTGTGCATCGTTCGATTGCGCGGGCAATGCGGATGAGTTTGTATCAATCATCCTGTATGACCTATTAGACGCTGAAGGAGCGAGGGGGATATGATGGCCAAAAAAGCAAAGCCAGCCACGAAAAAACCAGTTAAAAAGCCTGCAAATGCTGGTGGTGCCAAAGCTAAAGTGAGCGCAAAATCCGGTGCAAAAGTGAGTGCGAAAAAACCGGCCCCTAAGGCGGCAAAACCAGCCGCTAAAAAATTAGCTGCTAAATCGGCGCCGGTTAAAAAACCGGTGGCGAAGGTGAGCGCTAAAGCAGCTTCTGCCAAAAAACCGGCGGCAAAAAAAGCCCCGGTGAAAAAATCGGCAGCTGCTGCAAAACCTGTTGCTAAAAAAACGCCGGCGCGCAAACCAGCAGCGAAAGCACCGGCGAAAGCGGCGAATGTGAAAAAAAGCGTTGCATCCGCTAAAACTAAAGCTAAAACATCTGCTTCGAAGACCAAACCTGTAACGTTGAATACGAAAAAAAACGCTGTGACCTCATCTTCCCGATCATCTCATTCGGCCAAAAAAGCTGCGCCTTCTCGGGCGAAAGCTGATGCTGCCGTTAAAAAAACAACCAAAGTGAATGCGAAAAAACCAACTGCTATGAGCAAAAAAACCACGAAATCAAACGAAAAACCGGCAGCTAAAGCGCCGATTAAACCATCTGTAAAAGCCCCCGCTGTAAAAGCTCCCGCGGCGAAAGCCCCGGCTGCGAAAATGGCAGCCAAATCGGGAGCGGCTGCGAAGCCCACCCGAGGCGAGGCGGTGAAGGCAGCGGGCAAAGCTGCAAGAGCAGCCGAGGGCGGCAGCACGAATAAAAAAGCAACGGGCAAGCCCGGTGCCAATCAGAACACGCCGATATCCGATGCGGTGATGGCCAAGCTGATCAAGCTGGGCAAATCGCATAAAGATATTCTGACCTATGACGAGTTGAACAAGCATTTGCCCAGCGACATGACACCGGAAGCCATCGAAGATGTGATTGGGGTGCTGGAGCGCGAGAAAATTAAAGTGCTCGAAATCTCCGCCGATGCGGATGAAGATGATGTGGTCGTGATTGACGATGAAGAAGCCGAAGTTGTTGAAGAAGACAGCGGCTCGGAAACGATTGAGGCCGATGATAAATATGGCCGCTCCGATGACCCGGTGCGGATGTATTTGCGTGAGATGGGCAATGTTGAGCTGCTCTCACGCGAGGGCGAAATTGCGATTGCCAAGCGCATTGAAGCCGGACGCGAAATGATCATCCGCAGCTTGAGCGAAAGCCCGACGGTGATTAATGAAATTCTGATTTGGCGTGATGCGCTGGCCAATGGTGAATTGTTGCTACGCGATGTGATTGATCTGGATGCTACCTATGGTGCAGGCACTGAGGATAAATTTGCCGATGTATCACGCGAGGCGGAAAGCCTGAAAGACGAGTATGTTCCCGAAGAGGATGACGAAGAAGACGAGGAAGACGCAGACGCCGCCGCCAAAGCCAAAAAAGAAGGCGAAGAAGACGATGATGATTATGATGACACCACCATGTCTCTCGTTGCGATGGAAAATGCGCTGATGCCGCAGATTCTGGAGACGCTGGATAATTTCTCCAAGACCGCCAAGAAAATGATGAAGCTGCATGAGAAGCGATTGGCGCGGTCGTTGGGTGATGGCGACTTTAAAGAGGTGGATCAGAAAAAATATGATCAGCTGCATGAAGAGCTGGTCGAAATTATGATTAATGTGCGCTTCAACAACCACCGCGTCGAAGAGCTGATGGAAACGCTGTATGCCATCAACAAACTGTTGCTGGGGTATGAGATGCAGCTGTTGAAACTGGCAGAGAAAGCCAAGGTGCAGCGCAAAAGCTTTTTGCAGCATTATCAGGGTGGCGAGCTTGACCCTGCATGGTTGGGGCGTGTGGCCAAGCTGAAAGACAAGGGCTGGAAAGAGTTTGCTGATCATCACAAAGACGCGATTCATGAGATTCGTGGTGAAGTGCTGAAAGTGGCGCATGAAGTGGGCACCGATATTCAGGAGTTCAAGCGTATTGTCGGCGCGGTGAGCAAAGGCGAGCGCGATGCGGGCCGCGCGAAAAAAGAAATGATCGAGGCGAATTTACGCTTAGTGATTTCGATTGCCAAAAAATACANNTGGTGGATTCGTCAGGCGATTACGCGTTCGATCGCGGATCAGGCGCGCACTATTCGTATTCCGGTACACATGATTGAGACGATCAATAAAATTGTGCGTACCAGCCGTCAGATGCTGCATGAAATGGGCCGCGAGCCGACGCCGGAAGAGCTGGCTCACCGTTTGGTGATGCCGGTTGATAAGGTGCGTAAGGTGATGAAAATTGCCAAAGAGCCCGTCTCGCTGGAAACCCCGATCGGTGACGAGGAAGATTCGCATCTGGGTGATTTCATCGAGGATAAAAATGCGATATTGCCGGTGGATTCGGCGATTCACTCGAATTTGCGCGAAGTGACGACGCGTGTGCTGGCGTCACTGACTCCGCGTGAAGAACGGGTGCTGCGGATGCGCTTTGGTATCGGGATGAATACCGACCATACGCTGGAAGAAGTGGGGCAGCAATTCTCGGTAACTCGCGAGCGGATTCGTCAGATTGAGGCGAAAGCATTGCGCAAGCTGAAACATCCCAGCCGCAGCCGTAAAATGCGCTCTTTCCTCGATAATTAATTATCGCTATATATATCCGTTGCTTCATGTGCTCTTAGCGCACTGGTTTTCTATACCGATCAGCTGAGAATCACTCTAATTGTGACAGTTTGATGAAGTTTATCGCGGCGCAATAAAATTAATAAAATTTTAACCATTCTGGCGCAGGATGAAGATGCAATAAAACTAAAAAACCAGCTATTTAAAATCGGGGTAGGTGCGCTATGAGTAACTTATTAATTGGCAATGATGTGCCTGTGAATGCCGGTGGCAATAATGATGATATCATTTATTCCGGCCCGGGCTATAACCGACTGGAAGGCGGCTATGGACGCGACCATTTTGTGGTTGATGCGCGTGATCGTGGCACCCATTACATCCATGATATGAGCCCGTTTGAGGGGGATACGATCTCGATTCGCGGGGTGGCGAAGTGGGATACGGAAGCGCTGGATGATGTGGCGGGGTTATTATCGCGCTATCAGATTTCGCTGAGTAATCATGATTCCATTATTCATTTGCTGTCGGCGGTGCCGATGGAACGTGAAGGCTCCTACACTATTCAGATTGGGTTTCTGGAGCGGAAATAATCCATTATTGCCGGTTTTCACTATTTTAGTATCCTGTGGGGAAATGCCGCTTTGGCTTGTCAAGGCTGGGTAGTTCTGATAGATCATTGCGTATGAGCGCAACGATTGGAACACGATTATATACTTTGTTTTATGGCCAGTATGTGGGCAAGGACGAGTTTGGTAATGAATATTTTCAGGCTCGGCGTGAGCCCAAATCGGGCCGTCGTCGCCGTTGGGTGATGTATAACGGCATGCCCGAGCCCTCGAAAGTGCCGCCGCATTGGCATGGGTGGCTGCATTACACGGTAAAGCGTGCGCCGGTTGAAGGCCAGCCGGTTAAACAGCATAAATGGCAAAAGGATCATCGTCCGAATCTGACGGGCACGCCGTTGCGCTATGTACCCAAGGGCCATATTCTCAGCGGTCAAGCGCGCGCTAAAACGACTGCTGATTATCAGCCTTGGCGGCCAGAATAACGAATGCATCAGATGAGATTTAAGGGGATAATATGGGGCGGCATTTAATTGAAACCGTGATGGGAGCTGTGGTGCTGATTGTGGCCGCCAGTTTCCTGATTTTTGCCTATAGCCAGAGCAATGTTCAATCAGTGAATGGCTATCAGGTGAATGCTAAATTCAACGATGTTACCGGTGTGACCACCGGTAGCGAAGTGCGCATCGGCGGGATGAAGGTGGGCGTGGTTGAGCGGCTCGAGCTGGATTCCAACACCTATCAGGCGATTGCGGTGATGAAAATCCGCGAGAATGTGAAACTGCCTAAGGATACTTCGGCAGCGGTGGTATCGAGCGGGTTGCTGGGTGATAAATTTGTCAAGCTGGAGCCGGGCGGGGATGACGCCATGTTTGAATCGGGCGATACGATTCGCTTTACGCAATCATCGGTGAGTTTTGAAGAGTTGCTGGGTAAATTTGTTTTCAGCAGTGGTGGCGTGGAAGGTGGCGCAGATGAGCCAGCCGCGCCAGCCGCTGCAACGCCGGATGCCAGCCAGAGCGCTCCGGTAGAAGAGCCACAAAACCCCTTTAGTCTTGAGCTGGAATAGCATGCGTGCGTTGATTGCCGGTTGTTTGCTAATGCTGGCGGTGCCAGCACTGGCGCTGGCACAGGCCGCATCGGTGGATAGCAAAGGCGAGCGGACTGTGGAACTGCGCGGGCTTAATAAGGTAACGGCGCGGGTTTCGACGATTAAGGGGCGGCTGGGCGAAGAACTGGAATTTGGCAATCTGACGCTGGTGGTGCGCGCCTGCTGGACGGCACCGGCGGATAAACAACCTGAGCATGCCGCTTTGATAGAAATTACCGATAATAAGCCGGATGTTGGGCCTGTGTCGGTGTTTTCAGGATGGATGTTTGCCTCTTCTCCCACCTTATCGGCGCTGGAGCATCCGGTGTATGATATTTCGGTGATAGCCTGTCATTCTTAAGGCTTCGTCATGCATTCTACATATATATCTGTTATGCTTACTGTCCGTTCACTTTAATGTAGAAGGATTGCTGTGTTTTCGCCTTTTATCCGCCATAAAGTGGAGCAATGGTTTTGGGTGCAAAAACCACCGCAAACCATTCCATCCACGGAATCGCCGCCAGCGCCAGTGACGACTGAGCCGCTGAGTGATGCGCTGATGAACACCGGGGTGACGCCGTTTAGCAATAACCCTATTTTAGCGCGCCCCGGTGATTGTAATGAGATCGTAAAACAAGCGCAGTTTAAATTGCAAAATAATGGCTTTAAAGTCTCGGTTGATGGATTATTTGGCCCGAAAACCAAGCGCGCTTTAACTGAATTTCAAAAGCAGCATGCTGAGACCTCGTATCTGGCGTCACGAGGGGTGCTGGATGCGGCGACCTTTCAGGTGCTGGGCGAACAAAGCCGCCTGAAAGGAAAGCCCGCGTCCAAACCTGTCGAAACTAAGGAATTGCAGGCTTGCGCTCTCACACAAGACGACCATGATATGGCTGCGTTTAAAAATGGCCTGGTGAGCCTGAATTATCTGCGTCAGGCGGATGTGGAGCGTAATCCTTACCGGATGGATGGCATGACCCGTCAGGCCATCTTTGATTTTCAACGCGCTCAGGGGCTGCCAAGCGATGGCATTATGGGGGCCAAAACGCGGGAAACACTTGCAGCTGAATTGGCAAAGCCTGCACCGGACCGGCTGGTGGCTAGCACGCCAGTGCTGCGTATACCGGCTCCGATATCGGAGTCGTTAGAGGTGCAGGATTTCGCGCTGATTGCCCGAATGCCTGCTCCCAAAGGAATTCATACTAAGCTTGTAACCTTAGATCTGGCAGCGATTACAGGACGGGCGCTGGTAGGTGAAGCCTCGTGGTATGGTGGCTCGGGCGGGCAGGACGGCGTTACCGGTGATAGTACCGCGAGCGGAATTAAGTTTGAACCCAGCTTGCCGATGGTGGCGGTGCCAAAACAGCATCGTGATTTATATGGTTCGGTGGTGCGGATTATTAACCGTGAGAACGGCAAAAGCACGCTGGCGCTGGCGGCTGATACCGGTGTCTTTCATAAGGAAGCCTATGGCGGGCGGGTGCTTGATAGCTCGGAAGGCGTGGCCAAAGCCCTTGGCTATAAAAAAGATGGTACCACACAAGTGTCATGGGCTGTCGATGTGGCAGCCACCATTGCCTATCGTGAAAAAAATAAACTGCCGTTTCATTTTGACGGGCATGTGATGATACCTGCTGGCCCTGCGGTGCGGGGCAGTCAAGCTGCAATACAGCTTGCGCAGAATCGGTCAATATCATTGGGGGAGCAGCAGGAGAAGGGAGTGCCGAAAATGCCTAAGGTAAGCACAGAGGCGGCAGAACAAGTCCGGTAGAATCTGTGTCGAAACTATCCACACCCTGCGAGGTTGTCATTGTCAGTTTTCTGGCTGCGTGGTAATTTCATTTTTAATAAGTCGAGAGCAGTGCCATCCGAGTTCTGCCGCGTTTCGGTAAGTTTTTCAGCTTGATAGTGTGAGCTTTGCGCAATGCAGCGGGTGCATTGCGTGGGGCTTGTCGCGATTTTTGAGGTGTGTGCGTCCTATGCAGGTGCAACGAAAACTAACCGTCTGTGGCCAAAGCCCTTATGCAGGGATTGCCTTTAAATCGGTGGCGATTGAAGTGTGCCATGTCGATGCGCAGCACCGCATTTGTATCCCTAAATTTGAAGTGCCCGCGCATTGGTCGTATGCCGCGAGTGAATTTTTGGCGCGGCATTATGTGCGCCGCCATGGCGTACCGGCTGCTGTTGAAGCTGTAGCTGAAGAGGGCGTGCCGCAATGGTTGTGGCGCTGTGTGGCTGCACAAGGCGCTGATTGTCAGGGCGGCGAAATATCGGCTAAACAGATTTTTCACCGATTAGCGGGTGCATGGAGCTATTGGGGCTGGACGCATGGCTATTTTGATACGCCGGATGATGTCCGCGCTTTTTACGATGAATGCTGTGCCATGCTGGCAATGCAGATGGCAGCACCGGCGTCACCGCAATGGCTGAATACCGGCTTGCACTGGGCGTATGGGCTGGAAGGTGAGCCGCAGGGGCATTATTTTGTTGATGCGGAAACGGGTAGCATTGCCGCATCATCGTATGCCTATGTGCGGCCACAGCATCATCATTGTTTTATTCAGAGCGTGAAAGATGAGCTGGTCAGCGATGGCGGCATTATGGATTTGTGGGAGCGCGAGGCGCGCGTTTTTCAATATGGCTCGGGTGCGGGCTGTAATATGTCGTCGATCCGCAGCTCGCACGAGGCGGCAGCGCGGAGCGAATCCTCGGTCGGGCTGATGCGGTTTTTAGCGATCGGCGATAAAGCGGCGGCGGCGGTGAAGGCCGGTGGCAGCGCGCTGAAGGTCGATAAACTGGTGCTGGTTGATATGGACCATCCCGATATTGAAGCCTTTATTCAGTGGAAAGCGGAGGAAGAACATAAGGCCGCAGCGATGGTGACGGGTGCGCGGCAGATGCGTAAACATCTGGGGCGGATTTTTGAAGCCACACAACATGGCGAAGGGGATGCGCGGTTTTCGCACATGCAGAATGATTGCCTGAAACATGCGATTCGTCAGGCGCAGCGTGCGATGATTCCCAATAGTTATATCACGCGTGTGGTGGATTATGCGCGGCAGGGCTTTAGCGAAATTATTATGCCGGTGTATGGCACCGATGCCGATTCGGCGATTTATTTGAGTGTGGGTGCGCATCAGGCGCGGCTGGCAGTGCGGGTGAGCGATGCGTTTTTGCAGGCAGTGGAGCGGCGCGAAGGCTGGGCGCTGCGTGCACGGGTCGATGATGCGGCGCTGAGCACTGTGCGTGCGACAGAGTTGATGGATAATCTGGCGCAGGCGGCCTGGGCGACGGGCGATCCGTCGGTGCAGTTTGCTGATACGATTGAAGCGTGGAACCCCTGCACGGCGGACGGGCCGATTCGTGGGTCGAGCCCCAAGGCTGAGTTTCTGTTTCTGGATGATACCGCCTGCGATATGGCCTCGCTTAATTTGCTGCGCTTTGTGCGCGAGGACGGACATTTTGACGTGGCAGGGTTTGAGCATGCCGCGCGGCTGATGACGATTATGCTCGATATATCCATTACGATGGCGCAATTCCCGTCACGCAGCATTGCGTGTAATACCTATCGTTACCGGCCTATCGGCTTAAGTTATTGCAATCTGGCGGCGTTGGTGATGCAAATGGGGTATGCCTATGACAGTGACGAAGCGCGTAGTATTGCCGCTGCGATCAGCGCGGTGATGACGGGTGTGGGCTATTGCACCTCGGCGGATATGGCCAAGGAGTTGGGCGCGTTCGATGCGTTTACCGCGAATCGCACGCGCATGATGCAGGTGGTGCGTCAGCATCAGGAAGCGGCGTATGGCCGTTCGCAACATTTGGGGTCGGTGGATGTGATGCCGGTGGTGCTGGATGTGGCGAGTCTGCCCGATAGTGAGCTGGAAGAGGCGGTGCGGCGCCTGTGGGATATGGCGGTGCTGCGCGGTGAGCAATATGGCTTTAGTAATGCGCAGGTGAGCGCGGTGGGCACAACGCCGAATATGGCGAGGTTGATGGATGCCGACACGGCGGGTGTTGCGCCGGAAATCAGCCTGATTAAATATGCGCTGCAACCGCATGGCGGGGTGCGCAAATATGTGCCGCAACACGTGCTTTTGGCGTTGAAGGCGCTAGGGTACTCGGATGCTCAGCGACGCGATATTGCCACCTATATGTGCGGGCGTGCATCTTTGTTGCATGCGCCTGCGATTGACCATGACGCGCTGCGTGCCAAAGGGTTGGGCAGTGATGAATTGCAAAAGCTGGAAGAAGCGCTGGGGCATTGCGCACATGTGCGTATGGCGTTTGATCCGTTTGTGCTGGGTGAGCGTTTTTGCCGCGATGTGCTGCAGCTGGATGATGCGCAATGCTACCATGCCGGATTTGATTTGCTCGCGCATCTGGGTTTCAGCGCCGATGAAATTGCGCAGGCAAATGCCTATGCATGCGGCGCCGGATCGCTCGAGGATGCACCACATCTGGATGAAGGGGACCTGGCGGTGTTTCGTTTGAGCGCACAAATGCCTGCGGAAGCGCAGCTATTGATGATGGCGGCGGTGCAACCCTTTGTATCGGGCGGGGTATCGCACCGGATTTGCGTGGCGCAGCATAGCAGCATTGATGCGTGCCGCCAGTGGATGATGCAGGCATGGAAGCTGGGGCTGAAATCGCTGGCGTTGCACCGTGTGGGGAGTGGCTTGCACCACACCGCGATCGAGCTGGAAGACGAAGCGGAAGATCAGGAACCATTGGCGATGCTGCAGCCCACCGTGCTGGCAATGCAGATGGTACGGGACGTGACGCAGGCGCGGCGCGAATTGCCGCTACGCCGTGGCGGTTTTACGCAAAAAGCAGTGATCGGCGGGCAGACGGTGTATTTGCGCACCGGTGATTATCCGGATGGGCGCTTGGGTGAAATTTTTATTGATATGCCCAAACAGACCGCGACGATGCGGCATATGGTGAATCAATTTGCTATCGCCATTTCGATTGCGCTGCAATATGGCGTGCCGCTGGAAGCGTTTGTCGATGCGTTCCGCCTTAGCCAGTTTGGGCCTTCGGGGATGGTGGAAGGTAGCGGGGTGGTAGATAGCGCCACGTCGGTACTGGATTATATTTTCCGTGAATTATCGGCGTCGTATTTGCAACCGGACGGCGAAGATGCACCGGTGCATGACCGCGTGAGCGCGCAAGTGCTGGCATGGGAAAAACAGGCGGCGACCGATTTGGCGTGAAGCATTATGCAGCTGCGGTGTGCTCGGGCGAAATGCCGTAATATTCGCGGGTGAAATCCTGATAATTATGGGTGATGGCACTGCGTAGATTGGCAGGCGGTGCAGCAGTTTCCAGCGCGAGTAATGCGTTGTTCATGCCTTCGGCGTCGAGCATGTAATCGAGCGATAAAATCGTGCCCCAACCTGCGTTGCGGATACGCTCGGATGGTGCGCCCAGATCGAAGCAGACCGGATACAGCCCCGCATTAAGCGCGATGGTGAGGGTGTAGGTATAGGTTTCGGGCCAGATGGAGGCGGTGAGGGAGAGGTGACATTCCTGCGCGGCGAGGAGCGTGTAAATATCCGATTCCTGATAGGCACCATGCACGGTAGCATGACCGGTTTTACTCAACGCCGCAGCATTTTCGGCATCACCGAAAATATGGAAATGAATCGGGAGTTGCCGCTCTTTGGCGTCTTGCGCGAGTTTCAGAATTTGCTCGGAGCCTTTGTGACGGGTGAGGTGGCCGATGACCGCAATGTCGAGCGGGCGGCCCGCTATATGAGGTATGAACAGATCGGGCGCGGGTTGCAGCGATTCGGGATGCGGGCGCACGGCAAGCGCGATGTTGGGGAAATAGCGCTGAATCCGTAACGCGCAATCGGCGCTGGGGGCGTAGATGCTGCGGGCGGCTTCGAGCAATTGCTGATGCTGATGACGCCATTGCCAGATGGGAGTGCGACCCGCGGGTGTGGGGTGGTGGCGTGCCCATTTTTCGGATTGTTCGATATCGGGATCGCCATCATAGACACCGCTATCATAAATCAGATTGATGCTCGGGCAGATGAAATAATAATCATGGATGGTGACATCGTAGGGTACGGTGAGTGCGCGGGCCAGCATATCGACAAGATTAAGCATGCGCGGCGCGAAACCAATGAGATGATGCAAATGCAGATGGGTGATGCCGAGCGCGCGCAGGCAGGAGACAAGCACCACCTGATCATCATCCATATCGAATATCAGGTTGGGGCAGTTGGGCGCATCCTGATGCCAGAGCCGGATGCGCGAGGCGTGCTCGGGGTCAGGACTGAGTCGGTAAGCGGTGATGCCATCGGCAGCGAGGCGTGTGACCATGTCGCTGATATGGCGCTCGGTGCCGCCGCCAGCATTATGGCTGATCATGAGGAAGCCATGATCGCCGCCAAGGCGTTGCAGACGCGCAATGTCGAGCTGCTGGCGGTAGGGTTGCAGCGGATCATCTTCGCGGAAGCTGCGCACGAGTTTGCGGTAATGCGGGTGGCGTGCATTGAGTTTGCGCAAGGAGCGACGCAGCAGACGGTCTTTGCTGCCTTCGAATGAGACATTGCCGGTATGGCGTACGAAGGTATCGGCGGCGAGTACATGCCGCCAATGCGCATCGGCGGCGCGCAGGCACCAGTCATTTTCTTCGCCATAGCCGCGCCCGAAGGTGTCTTCATCGAAATAGCCGATTTGTTCGAGGGCGGCGCGTTTGATCATCATGCAAAAGCCAACGGCGGTGGGAAGCTCGGGTGCGAGCGCATGATTCTGGCGGGCGGCGAGTTGATCAAGTGCGGCGTAATCCAGCTCCAGCGCGGCGGTGTTGGCATGAAAGACGCGCGGATAGCTGCACAGCTCGGCATGGTTGGAAAAGGGGGTGACGCTGGCGGTCTCTTCATTGGCATGGAGTGCGCGGTGCATGCGGTCGAGCCAGCCATCATAGACCTGCGTGTCGGCATTGAGCAGCAGCACATCCTGATTTTCGTGGCGCTGCATGCCGTGATTGACGCTTTTGACAAAACCCTGATTGCTTTCATGGGTGACCAGCTCGAACAGGCCCTGTTCTTGCAGTTGGCGGAGTTTTTCCACCAGTTTGTAATCGGGACTGGCATCGTTGATGAGGGTGAGAGTGAAGGCGGTGTTACATTCGGCGTCTAGAACGCTGTAGATGCAGCGCAGGGTTTCGTCATAGCCTTTATAGACCGGGATGATGACGGCGATGACGGGAGCGTTGGCGGCGGGAGGCGTTTTGCTGCGATGCTGATGGATGAGTGCCTGCCATTGATCGGCGGTAGGGGCTTTGACGGAGAGAGCGGGTGCATCGGGCGGGGATTTGCGGCTGAAAAGGCCATGTAAACGAGTGAGTCCAACGCGGCGATGCAACCAATCCTGATAGGCATTCGATTGCACGATGAAATGTTCGATGGCGTGGAAGGTGAGCTCGGTGGTGATGTCTTTGATATGGCGCGGCAGGGGGAATTTTTGATACAGCCAGCCCAGCGTGTGGCCCACGGCATAGACACTGCGCGCCACATAAATGCGCCGCTCCCAGATCATACGCAGCAATCGCATGGCCAGCGATGCGTCTTTGCTGTCTTTGTTTGGTTGCTCAGCCATAGGGTGCGCAGCATACCGATTGAGGCAGGCGAAGCCAAGAAGGAATTGGGAGGCCCAAAAATGTAAAAAAATTATTTTTTAGCAAGGGGATGGTGGGTGTTGACCAGTGAGGTCAGGCGGTCGGATGAGACATGGGTGTAGATTTGAGTGGTGGAAATGTCGGCATGGCCCAGCAATTCCTGTATCACGCGTAAATCGGCCCCGCCGGAGAGCAGATGGGTGGCAAAGGAATGACGCAATGTGTGCGGTGACAGGCTGGCGGGGTTAAGACCGGCTGCGAGTGCCAGTTCTTTGAGCAGCTGGCCGAAGCGCTGGCGGGTGATGTGGCCTTCGGCGCTGCTGCTGGGAAACAGCCATGGCGGGCTTTCACCTTCGCGCAGGAAATGGGCGCGGTGCGGCAAATAGGCGTTGATAGCATCGAGTGCGCGGGCGTTCAGCGGCGCGATGCGCTCTTTGCCGCCTTTGCCTTTGATGAGCAAAAATTCATCATAGCCTGAGGTAGTTTTGCGGCTTTTTTGCAGATGGGAGAGTTTGAGTGTGACCAGTTCGCTGACGCGTAAGCCGGAAGCGTAGAGTATTTCGATGAGCGCGTGCAGGCGTGCGCCTTCGGGTGTGGAAGCTTGGGATTGAGCGGCAGCGAGCAAGGCGGCGATGTCTTTGGCCGAGAGCACCTCGGGCAGGCGGCGGGCTTTTTTAGGGTTGGTCAGGGTTGCGGTGGGATTGTCGTTACGGATTTTTTCCTGATAGAGAAAAGTGAAATATTGGCGCAGGCAGGAGAGTTTACGCGATTGAGTGGTAGAGGCCATGCGTGCGCGCGACAGCGAGGCAAGGTACAGCTCGATTTGCTGGCGGGTGATGGATTCGATTTTCCAGCGATTGCGGGAAAGATAGGCATGAAATTGTAGTAAATCGCGGCGGTACGCTTCGACGGTGTTAGCGGCTGAGCCACGCTCGCTTGCAAGCATTTCCAGAAAGCTATCTTCGAAATGCCTGCTCATGCGTTATTGATAAAAAGCGAGGACGGATTCAACCGCCAGCTGGCGGGCGATGGCGTCATGTCCGGTTTTTTGCAGGCCCTGAATGATGCTGATTAACACCCCGTCATCGAGTTGACTCAGATTATGGTGCGATTGCAGGGATGCGGCGGCGAGGATAATGCCTGCAAGGCTGCCGCGCGTGGCGTAGCTGTCGATGAGTGGGGTGGCTTGCGCGGTGGTGTTTTCCTGCAATAGTTCATCGGCGATTTGCTGGGTGACGCTGGGCACCTGATAGCCGAATAATTCCATCAGCCGATAATAGCGGCGTAGCATTTTGAGATCATTCTCATCGGTTTTGTCGGGGATGGTGTAGGGTGGCAAGGTATTGGCTTCTTCGCTTTTGACTTCGGCTTTCGATTCGATGAAGCGGGTGAGTTCATAGGCGATATGGGTTTTGGGTTCGTTGTCGCGATGCAGGCCCATCATGCGTACCCATTGGCTGGCGGGTTGCACATCGCCCGCGCGAAGTAAAATTGCAAAGCTGTAGGGTGCATAATCATGATAGGGCGGATTGTCTTGCAGGTTTTTGGTGAGGGCCAGCAAGGGTTTGCGCAGTAGTGCATGGGCCAGCTCGATACGGCCCGCCTGAATGATCGGGCGGATGGCTTCGCGCATGAGGGCAAATGATTTGTTGGAGGCGGTGCCCGTTATCATATCGTTATAGCCGGAAGCGCGGGTGCGTTGTGCGGGATCGCCGGATTTGGAAGTGGCGAGTTGTTGATAGCGCTGCGCCAGAATGGGGGCGAGGGTGCGGTCGGATAAAATGGCGCGCTCGAGCAAGGTGATTTGCGTGGTCAAATCAAAATCGGGTGCGCGGCCTATGAGGCCGTAATAGGGCAGATAGCGTATATGAAAATAATCGCTGAGTGCCAAATCATCAGGCCAGTGTTTGCCACCGGCGGATAGCAGTAAGGCGAGATCGAGCGCGGCTAATTCGGTATCGGGTGCCGGGATTTTTGTAGTGTCATATTGCAGGCTTTCGATTAGGCCGACGAACCATGCGGGGGTTGCTGTTCCGGCTTCGTTGCGGATGGAGAGTGCCAACTCTACCTCGCTGGTGGCGCCGCCTTTGGCCATACAATAGAGGCGCAGATGCTCGAGCGGATCGCTTAGGGGATTGTTGTTGGATTCGATATAATCGGCCAAAGATTTGCACGCACCGAGTAGCTCGCCTTTTTGCAGCTGCAGTGTTGCGATACGTTCCATAAAGGCGGGATCGCGGAAAGAGGCAGGGACTTGCTGCATTAATGCCAAGGCGCTGGTGACATCGCCGAGGCGTTGCAACTGATCGAGGCGGGTGTAGAGCCATTCGCCTTTGCTGTGGCGCGGCGCGTTGGCTTGCATCAGCAACATGTGGATTAGCGTGTTGCGGATGACGCCTGGCTGCAAATCATCGGGGATGCTGGTGAAGAGGGTGAGGGCTTCATCAAGCGCCAGATATTCCCACAGGCGGCGATCGAGACCTTTGATGGAGGCAATGCCCAGACTATCGGTCGAGGCGCGGGCTTCGGCAATCGAAATACCGCTGGCGTTATCGATGGTGATATCTTCGGGTGGGGGAGCGGGTGGCGTGACGGGTGCCGGTTTGGGCGGGGGTGGTGCTAAAATCTGATCGGGCTCCAACTGGCCCATGGGCTCGTCGGGGCTTTGCAGCACATCTTGCGGAGCAGCCAAGGCAGTGCTGCCCAACAGCCAAAGGCATAGCGCGCTAGTTGCTACCTTGTTGTAGTTTTTCACGCGGTATCTCCTGCTCTATGCGCTGGGACGGGGCGGGAATATCCGCAAATCCGAGATAGATGACATAACCGCCAATCAATGCCAGCACTGCCAGCAGCGGAATGAATTTGAAGCGTCGGGATTGATAAGGTGAACGGGCCATATTTTTACTGGTGTTTTCGTGGTTGATTGTCATTATGTACCCTGAGTTGAAACCAAATGCAATGGTGAGGGTATGGCTGAGAAGGAATCTTCGAAAAAAGGCCAGAAGATACGAGGATTAAAACAGCCGATTGTGCTGGTCGGGCTGATGGGGGCCGGTAAATCGACGGTGGGGCGCAGGCTGGCTACGGTGATTGGCCGCCAATTCATTGATTCGGACCATGAAATTGAGCATGCGGCGGGCTGTAGTATCTCTGATATTTTTGCGATTCACGGGGAAGATATTTTCCGTGATCTGGAGCAGCGCGTGATTCACAGGCTATTGGAAAATAACCAACTGGTGCTGGCAACCGGTGGCGGCGCATGGATGCAGGCCAAGGTACGCAGGGATATTGCACAACGTGCGCTGACCGTGTGGTTGCGCGCTGATATTGAGGTGTTGCTGGACAGGGTGGGCAAGCGCAACCACCGGCCTTTGTTGGAAACCGGCGACAAGCGTGCGATTTTGCAAAAGCTGATGGATGAACGCTATCCTATTTACGCCAAGGCTGATTTGGTGGTAGATAGCGGGCATGGTCCGCATGAGGCGGTGGTACTGCAAGTGATCGACGCCATTAAAGCGCATATAAAGGCACATCGCGATGGCACATGAGCCAGAACATTTAACGGTAGCGCTAGGTGAGCGGTCCTATGACATTGTGATTGGCGATGCGCTGCTGGGACGCGCGGCGGATTATATAGCACCGTTGCTGCCAAGCCCCAAGGTGATGATTATCAGCGACGAGCAGGTGGCGGCGCATTATATGGCACCGCTGCAGGCGGGTTTGAATAAGGCTTCTATTGCCTCGCAGCCTATTATTGTGCCAGCGGGTGAGGCGAGTAAAAGCTTTGCGCGTTTTGAATGGCTGATGGATGCGTTGCTGACCCTGCAGCCGGATCGCAAAACCACACTGATTGCATTGGGTGGGGGTGTGGTAGGGGATTTATGTGGGTTTGCTGCCAGTGTGTTGTTACGTGGTGTGCCGTTTATTCAGGTACCTACGTCGCTGCTGGCGCAGGTGGATAGCTCGGTGGGGGGCAAGACGGGTATTAACACGCAGGCGGGCAAAAATCTGGTGGGGAGTTTTTATCAGCCCCAGCTGGTGCTGATCGATACGGATACGCTGCGTACACTGCCTGCGCGAGAGCTGCGCGCGGGGTATGCTGAAGTGGTGAAATACGGGCTGATTGATGATGCGCCGTTTTTTAACTGGCTTGAAGCGGAGGGCGATCAGGTGCTTGGTGGCAGTGAGCCAGCGATGGCAAAGGCAATTTACACGAGTTGCGCTTCGAAAGCGCGGATTGTGGCGGCGGATGAGCGTGAAGGCGGCGTGCGGGCATTGTTGAATTTGGGTCATACCTTCGGCCATGCGCTGGAAGCCGAATGCGGTTATGGCGGCGAGCTGGTGCATGGTGAGGCGGTGGCAATCGGGATGATGATGGCGTGTCGTTTATCGGAAAAAATGGGGCAGCTTAGCGCCGATGTGACGCAGCGGGTGGAAGCCTTGCTGGGGCACAGCGGTTTGCCTGTGAGCCCGAGGGATGTACGTGCGTCGTGGGATGCGGTGGCACTGTGCAAACATTTATATGCCGATAAAAAAACGGAAAGCGGCGCGCTAACTTTTATTACGCTGCGTGGCATCGGGCAGGCGGTGGTGAGTAAAAATGTTGATGTGGCGCTGGCGCGTGCAGTGATAGAGGAGAGTATTGCATAATGGAAGGCGGCTGGATTATTGAGGGGCTGATTATTGTGGTGCTGCTGATGTTTTCGGCGTTCTTTTCGGGTTCGGAAACGGCGCTGACGGCGGTGTCACGCGCGCGGATTTTTCAGCTGATTAAAGAAGGTAATAAGCGAGCCATCCGCGTGGAAGCGTTGCATAATATGAAAGACCGTTTGATCGGCGCGATTCTGCTGGGTAATAACATGGTCAATATTGCCGCTGCGGCACTGGCGACGACGCTGGCCATCCGCTGGTTTGGTGTGGAGATGGGCCCGCTTTATGCGACGATAGTGATGACGATCACCGTACTGATTTTCTCAGAAGTATTGCCCAAGACCATTGCGATTCATCATTCGGAAAAGGTGGCGCTGAGCGTGTCGTATGCGCTGTCGATTGTGGTGAAGATTTTAATGCCGATTACGATGGTGGTGCAATTACTAATTCGCGGTGTATTGCGGGTGGTGGGGCTGGATCATACCAAGTCATCTCTGGTGTCGGCGGCGGATGTGATTCGTGGCACGATCGAGCTGCATCATAGCGAAGGCGAGATGGAAAAAGAAGACCGCGACATGTTGGGCAGCATTCTTGATTTGGGCGAGCGTGAAGTGGGTGAGGTGATGGTGCATCGCAAACATGTGGATGCGATTGATATGGCGCTGGAGCCGGATGCGATTATTGATCAGGCGATCAACTCGGTGCATAGCCGCATTCCGCTGTATAAAGATAGTCCCGATAATATTATTGGTATTCTGCATGTGAAGGATGTGCTCAAGCTGGTGATGAGCCGCAAAACGGGCATTACCCGCGAGATGATTCGCCGGATTGCGGGCAAGCCGTGGTTTGTACCGGAGAGCACCACGCTGGATGACCAGCTATTTGCCTTTCGTCATCGCCGCAAGCATTTTGCCTGTGTGGTGGATGAATATGGCGCGTTTTTAGGGATTGTAACGCTCGAAGATATTATCGAGGAAATTGTTGGTGATATTGATGATGAGCATGATGCGTTGGAGATTGATGACATTATGCCTTATGGCGATAATGCTTATCGCGTGGATGGTACGGTGACGATACGCGATTTGAATCGTCATTTAGACTGGAGCCTGCCGGATGAGCATGCCACCACCATTGCCGGATTGATTCTGCATGAGGCGGAGATGATTCCTGAAGAAGGCGCGGTTTTTGAATTTTATAATATCCGTTTCACGATTGCCCAGCGCGAGGGCAACCAGATTACCCAGCTGATTATTGAGCCCTTGTTGGAAGAGGATGCGGATGCGTGACGGGCATGGTTATATTATTGAGCAGGTGAGACAAGGCGCCTATGTGAAAGTAAGCGCGATTGACACGCGCACGGGTACCGAGGCGAGCATTGTGGGAGACGCCAAGGCTAGTCAGGAACAGCTCGCCAAGATTGCGATTCAAAAGCTGGAATATGTGTTGCGGAAGAAGAAGTAGGGCTAGGTTTTAGGTTTTAGGGAGGTGCGGTAGTCTTTGACTTGGCGGGAGATCATGCCGCTCATCAGGTAGAGGCCAATTAAATTCGGGATGGCCATGGATAGTAGCATTAGGTCGGATAGGGTGACCAGCGGGCCGAGTTGGGTGAAGCCGCCGACTAGGGTGAGCGTGCAAAATAGCAGATAATAGACTTTGACGTAGCGTTCGCCGGTGAGGTAGTTCCATGCGCGCTCGGCGTAGTAGCTCCATGTGAGAGCGGTGGAGAAGGCGAAAAGCAGCACCACGACGGTGAGTATATGCGGGAACCAGCTGATGACGGAAGCAAAGGCCTGATTGGTGAGCGCGACACCGCTGATGCCATCGACATTCAGATAAGCGCCGGTGATGATGATGACGAGGCCGGTGAGGGTGCAGATGATGACGCTGTCGATGATAGGCTCGATGAGTGCGACGGCCCCTTCGCGCACCGGATGGATGTTGCGGCTGGCGGCGTGGGCGATGGGGGCGGAGCCGACCCCCGCCTCGTTGGAGAAGAAAGCGCGGCGTAGGCCCATAATGAGTGCGCCGATCATGCCGCCACCGGCAGCGTCAAGGGTGAAGGCCTCGTGGAACATGGTGGCAAATGCGGCGGGGATATCCTGAATATGGTAGAAGAGCACCACCATTGCGCCTGCAACGTAGGTTAATGCCATAGCGGGCACCATGATTTCGGTGACGCGGGCGATGCGTCTGATGCCGCCGATTAAGACCACGCCGATTAAAATGGCCATGAGCAAGGCGATGATCCAGCTATATTGTGCATAGGCGGGATAGGTGTCAGCGACGATGGCAACCGCCTGATTGGATTGAAACATATTGCCGCCACCCAGCGCACCGGCGACACAGCAAATAGCGAAAAACACCGCGAGGGGCTTGCCCAGATTGCCATAGCCCGCCTCGCGCAGGCCGTCGGTAAGGTAATACCATGCGCCGCCATTGAATTTGCCGTGATGGTCTTTGTGGCGGTAGCGATGACCGACGATGACCTCGGCGAATTTATTGGCGGTGCAGAGAATGCCGGCCAGCATGATCCACACTACTGCGCCGGGTCCGCCGAGCGATACGGCAATGGCGACGCCCGCAATATTGCCGCCGACGCCGACGGTGCCCGACACCACGGTCGCAACGGCTTGAAAAGACGAAATTTCGCCTTCGCCTTCTTCATGTTTATATTTGCCTGCGATGACGCGCAGGCCGTGGCCCATCAGGCGGATATTGGCAAAGCCTAAACGCAGCGTGAAAAAGATGCCACCGATGAGCAGCCATAAGACCAGAAAGGGGATACCCTGTTCGCTATCGGGCAGGGGGATGGGATAAAACAAAACGGACTCGAGCGCCGAGACGCATTGGGCAAAGAGGCGGTCGAGGGCGGTAAGCTCCGTAGCGGCGGATGGCATTTCAGCGGCTCCTTTTCTGCTTTAGCGTTGCATGAAACCTAGGCGCGATCATCTTGGCAATGCAACCTTTTTTCTTGCCAGTGAGGATAACCCCTGATAAGCCAAATCCAGTCAATGCTGCCACAGAGCTGCAATAGAGCCAAAAATATGACCTAGCATCGAGGAGATACCGCATGAGCTTACAGCGCTTGTTGATCAAAAAATCCGTCGCACGCATTCAAGCCGAATCATCAACAAGTACGCTCAAGCGCACGTTGGGCAAATGGAATTTGCTCAGCCTTGGCATTGGTTGCATCATCGGCGCGGGTATTTTTGTGATGACCGGAACGGCCGCAGCCAACCATGCGGGGCCGGCGATTGTGTTTTCATTCATGCTGGCAGGGGTTGCCTGCGCACTGGCAGGGCTTTGTTATGCTGAGATGGCGAGCGTGTTGCCCGTGTCCGGCTCGGCCTATACTTATGCTTATGCCACGCTGGGCGAGATTTTTGCGTGGATTATGGGCTGGCTTTTGGTGCTCGAGTACGGGCTGGCATCGGCCACGGTGGCGGTGGGCTGGTCGGGCTATGTGGTGAGCTTTTTGAGCGGGTTTGGCGTGATGATTCCGCCGGAGCTGACCCAGCCGATGGGGCATGTGGTGACGCTGGCCAATGGCACCACGGTGACGGGCGTCTTTAACCTGCCCGCGTTTTTGGGGATTTTAGCAGTGACCGCCCTGCTGGTGATTGGTATCAGCGAGTCGGCTAAGGTGAATAACATCATTGTGATCCTGAAAACGTCGGTGATTATTGCCTTTGTGGCGATTGGCGCCTTTTATATTGATGTGGTCAACTGGGATCCGTTTATTCCTGAAAATACCGGTGTGACGGGAGAATATGGCTGGAGCGGGGTTTTCCGCGCGGCAAGCATTATTTTCTTTGCGTATGTAGGGTTTGAGGCGGTATCGACCGCAGCAGCCGAAGCCCGAAACCCGCAAAAGGATATGCCGTTTGGGATATTGGGATCGCTGATTGTGTGTACGCTGCTTTATATCATGGTGGCGTTGGTGCTGACGGGTATTGTGCCTTATCCTTCGCTCAATGTGCCGGATCCGATGGCGGTGGCGGTTGATGCAATCGGGCTGGGCTGGTTCTCCTTTATCATTAAAGTGGGTGCGATTTTAGGTCTGTCGTCGGTGATGCTGGTGCTGGTATATGGCCAGACACGGGTGTTTTATACCATGTCGCGTGACGGGCTGTTGCCGCAGTTTTTCTGCAAGGTGCACAGCAAATTCCACACGCCGCATCTGAACACCATGTTGATTGGTGCGGTGGTGTCGGTGGCGGCAGGGCTGACGCCGATTAATGTGTTGGGTGATCTGGTGAGTATTGGCACGTTGTCGGCCTTTATGATTGTGTGTATCAGCGTGCTGTATTTGCGGTATTCGGAGCCTGAGCTGCACCGGCCTTTCCGCACACCGTTTATGCCGTGGCTGCCGATTGCGGGCGTGCTTGCGAATGGCTATCTGATTTGCTCAATGCCGATGGAGACCTTTTTGCATCTGAAATGGTTCTTCCTTGCGGGGCTGGTGATTTACTTTACCTATGGCCGTCGTAAAAGCCGCTTGGGACGTGAAATGTTCCCACGCCCGGGTGATCCTGAATTTATTACGAAAGAGCATGAAAACCGCACCGAATAGGTGTTTAGTATCGGTTTTTTTATACGGGTTTTGGCAGGCTGGTCGCAGCTTTTAGGAGGGACTATGTATACACTTTATTACAAAGCGGGTGCTTGCTCGCTTGCCGTTCATGTGTTGCTGCGGGAGTTGGATTTAGCATTTGAGCTGGAGCCGAGCAAAGACGCATCGGGTGATATCAGCCCGAAACTGGCGCGCATTCATCCGCGTGGGAGTGTGCCGGTGTTACAGGATAGCGGGTTTGTACTTAAAGAAGGCGGCGCAATTTTGAGCTGGCTGTGTGATGAGTATGATAGCCCATTGCTGCCGCGTGCCGGTGAAAGCCGTGCCACCGCACTGCAATGGCTGATGTTTGCGAATGCAACACTGCATCCTGCTTATGGGCAGGTATTTATGATTGATGCGCAGGCGATTGACCAATCCAGCAAAAACGCGTTGCTGAATGTGATCAGCGCCAAGATTCAGCGTTTGTGGGATGAGGTGGAGACGCAGCTGGAGCAGGGGGATTATATTTGCGGCGAGGCGATGAGCGTGGCGGATATTCTGCTGAGCGTCATCGCCAACTGGGCCCCGATGATGCCGATTGAGATTAGCTATGGCCCGCGCTGCAAGGCGATGTTTAAACGGGTGAGCGCGCGTCCGGCTTATCAGGCAGCGCTGGAGGCCGAATCGATCGAGTATCAGGCGGCGGCATAAGGCGGCGGCCCACTGGTTTCTGTCTGCCATGACATTTCCGTTGATTAACGCGGCAATTCGCGATAAAGCTCGGCTCGCTTTATAGCATGTGCCGCCTTAGCTCAGTTGGTAGAGCACCGCATTCGTAATGCGGGGGTCGGGTGTTCGAGTCACCTAGGCGGCACCATTTCTTTCAATATGTTAAGGGGTATTACCCGCTCTTTGCAACATCTGCCAAACCAACTTAAGTCAAGATTAAGTCAATCGCTCCTAAAACCTATTATCCACAGCTTTATGGAGTGCAAAGCCTACACCTCCCTCACATCCTTGAAGGAATCAGCGGTATATAGTAGTCGTAATTCATCATAGCACCACAGTCTCTATATCTCGTAAAGTGGCTGCCAAAGAGCATTAACGCAAGTCAATCTAAAGCAAAATAGTTCTCAGGCACTTGCTGAAGTGCTGTTTTTGCATAGGTCATCCCAAACTTTTGTATCCAGCATGGTACAAATAGGAATGAGGCTCCAACAAAAGTCTCTACTCCTCTGCCTCGCCATACTGATGCTTACGCAAAGCAATGTCCTCTTCTGCTCGCTTGCGCTCGTTGCTTGCCATTCTCTCGGTCTGAGCGATGTACTTTTCAGCAAACGTACGAATCTTGCTATCAGTATCTTCTTTCCAAGGTTCAAGCTCTCTTATCTTTCTTTCATATGATTCTGCCATCCCATATTCCCCATGCACCACGCCTTCTGATTGCAAAGCGGCCATTATATCTTCGATAAGCTCGTCATCTTCAGGGATAGCCTTAACCAATTCTTTGCAGACAGGGTGGATAAATTCTTCTCCCTCGTAGTTTCTTAGAATGGCAATCACTGATAACCAGTTCTTTTCCCCGCCTGCACGAACCAGACCGATCAACTCAGTCTCTAATTCGCTAGAGAATCGAGGGAATATATTACGAATTAAACTTGCTCCTCGATAGATGAACATCCCATATCCAAAGGCATCATAGGTCGGGAGGATTTTCTCTAAAACCAAAGAGGCATCTACAGCAAGTGGCTCCGCTAATTTCCCAAGTGAGAACGGAACCGCGTCATAACGATCTTGCTGTGGTGTTGCAGAGTTACGCACCTGCTCTTCACGATTGAGGCGGTTGCAAAAGAAATCCAACACCAAGTCTGGTGATTTCTCTGCTATAGGCACAAGAATTTCCTCGGCATGATAATCAATCTTTGGAATTGTAAGCAGATTATTAACCAACACCTGATGTTGCTGGTGAGACATCGCGTTTAATATGGCGTAACTGTGTTTCTGATACCAAAATCCATTTACCCAGCACCATCCCATATCACGCTTACCAAGCTCCTCTAGTGCGGGCATAAAGAATTTGTTTATCAGCTCATCTCCGCCTTTGTCATACTGATCTGAAACAGCCGTGGTAATCTGGGATAAGGCTGAAATATCTGGTGATTCTATAGCCTTCTCAAGGACGCTGGATAATAGGTCTTCGTTTATTTCTTCAGCAAATTGAAAGAACACTCCTAATCGAAACAGGTGTTGCCCAGCATTACACCATTCCTGCATCAAATCATAAGCTGCCTGCTTATGGTTGCTAGCGATCACACCGAATAAAATAGATGCCAAGAACCTCTCTAGAGCATCAGCGTGATTCGTTAGTAATTCTAAACCTAAAGCTGGTTGCTGCTTTCCAATACGCTCTAGGAATTTGCCAAAATACGGGAAGGTTGCCAGATCGTTGGACTCAATCTGGGCATAATCCAGAATCCGATTTTTCCACACACCAAAAGTGCTTTCGTTGACCTCTTCTGCCAGCTCTATGGCTTTGTCCTCTCGCACCTTCTGTTCTGATTCAAAATCACGATCATCATATTTCTCCCACTCACGAAAAATACCTTGAAAGCCAATTAGAACCCTAAAAACTCCATACTCGGCATTAGCATAAAGTAGATCGCGGATTTCAAGCGCAACTTTTTGGATTGGTTCACGCTCCAAGTCACGGCTACGGCGCAACGTCCAGTATGCATCATGCTCTATCTGCTGTAAAACAAGCATGTCTTGCTCGACTTCAGCAATACCCTTGAACCATTCAAGCATGGCTACGGTATCGGCTGTAAATGCTTCTTTCTGATCTGCATTAAGCTCCTTATTGGGAGTGGTGGCGGCTGCTTCCATCGCACCTATAATTTGTTTTTTTTCATTAGTATTTATAGCAAGTGGGTATAGCCGCTTAAGCACGGCCATAGTTCTAGAGCGGACTTCTTGGGTATTCTTATGAGTTGGTACTGCACCCGTATGCCATGTGACCTTATTATAGCTCCAGCTAGTGCTTTGCATGGTCGGCGATAACATCGCTTGGCAGGCATCTTCTATGATTGAGAAGTGTTGGCGTAAGACAGAATCATTAAACGCTTCTATTTTCTCCAACAACTGCATTTGTGGGGCTAACCCTGCTTGACGGCAGACCTCTATATCGTAGGCTGCCATTGCCTTAATGCCGTCTTGGGCTTTTGTTGCAACCCCTTCATTTGGATCAACGCTGTAGGCAAATAGTGCATCCAGCACCTTGGAGGCGTGATCCTTAAAATAACGCAGCCCCGCTAGTATCTCCAATGCTTTAATGGCAAGGCTTTCGCTGCTATACAGGGAACTTAGTCTTTTTTCTTCTAGCGCGGGTTCAAAAGTTTTTAGCCTAGTTAAGAAGGTGGTCAGAATCTCTAATGTTTGATCTGGCACTCGATACCAAAATGCCTCCAGAAGATTTAACTGTTCTGCCAAGATACCGTAAGCTGCCTCATGTGCTAGGGTGCTGGTTATATTCGCAGCCTCTTTTTGGAGAGCTACAAGTGCCTTCGTGTCTTGCTCAGCTTTTTCCGCAAGGTGGCTTAAAAGTTTTTTGCGTTGCTCAGGCTTCATCATTCCCCCAGACCTAGCATCTTAATTATTTCACCTGTCAGCCTGTTTGCTGCTTCTTCGCAAACAGCTTGGTTGCCAACAATGTAGTGGTTACCTGTATCTTGAAGGTATTGGCCACTTGCTAGGTACTTGGCATTAAGGGCAACGAGTTCGGGGCTTACATTTAAAGCTATAGCAACACTGTTAATCAATTCTGAGTGTATTGGGGTATCTAGCGCTTCCACAAATCCTAATAGGTGCAGCCATATCAACTCGTGCCCGCTTAATGCCTTAGAAAGCAGGTCATCGAGTAGGGAGCTTGTGCTGCCTATTGTGGCGCTGGTATCTGCTAGAACTGCGGCAGGTTGTGTAGTAGTGATGCCCTGTTCTTCTTCTTTTATGACTCTCACTAACTCAGCGGGTGTAATGTGTGAAAGACCTATGAATGAGAGGGCATCTATTATGCCCCCCCTTTTTGTTTCAGTAGTAAAGAATAGTTTGTTTGGGGTTTCTGCATATTCTGCATTAGCCATCACATCCTTTGCGCCCTCACATATCCATGCATCTGGAATATCATCTCTACATTTTAGCTTTTGGAATGGCGGCTTCTTCTCAAGAAAATAGGCCTCCCATGTGGGAGCAATGTGGTAATCTTTGTAATCGAATACCTTTATTTGATGGGCAGAAATAAATTCTTCTACAGTTTTTCTTGATTCTTCTTCTCGTATTTTCATGACCTTGATGTTGTCATAAATTCCCTCAAACAGCTTTTTTGCTAAAATGTTGTTTTCCCGCATCTCATTGTGGACTTTGAGTGCAGGCTTAATATAGCCGTTAAGGTGACTCAGTAACTGTGTGCGCCACTCCTCAATACAAATTTTTGAAGTGCATAAAACTATCTTATTCTCAGCGGCGTACTTTAGCACGTCGTTATGTGGTTGATCTGTAGGCCTACAATAATCTCGGAAGTACCCAGTATCTAAGAAAATCAGTGTGTTTCCAAGTATAGGGCGATGTAATTGTACTTCGCCCTGCGAAAGGTCACTGGTCTGTTTCTTCACATCTTTACTCATAACAAGTGGACTATATCTCCGTTTTTTCAAAAAGAAAGCATGGCTGTTATGGTATTAGGAGCCTTCGGCTATTTAGGCTTCTAAAAATCCGCGCGCTAGGTGACACTCCAATATCTGCCTGAATCTGGACAAAGTTTTATGATTGTTGGCGGCAAATCCTCTAGTCTCTTGACGCATGTGGCACCGTCATAGCCGTGGCTTCGCTTCAGTTCATCAACAAGATTAGCGAGCCTTTTGTCTAAACGAATAACATCCACATACGGCATGTAGGCTACATTATTGAGGTCTGCCCAATCGCTATGACTGGCCTTCTGATTAGGGTCTTTAGCATATTTCAAAATCATCGCTTCCGAAACCAGCATCATCATGTCAAGTCCTCGCAGATGTCCTATTGGGCTGGATAAGACCCTTTCACTCCATTGCGCCTCATCCACTTCAGCATCACGTAAATCTTGCAGCTGGCTTCTTCTGACTTGCTCTATGGCTTGTTTTGTAAACAGTGGAAATTGCCGTTTTATAGCATCGTAATCTTTCGTCTCTAAATCACACGCTTTCTCGGCAATCTTTTGTCTCAAAGTCTCAATTGCTAAAGGAAATTTTACTCCCTGCTTTCTGAAAAGTTCGCTAACGATAACTCGTAAGCTAGGCTCATATTCACAGAATTTCCTAATGAGCATTGAGGGAGACATCATGTTTGCGAACATCCGCCTCATTATCGCCTCTTCGTCCTTATCCCCTTTCAGTAAGGCAACTAATTCTTCCTTGGTGCACAAGTCAGTTAGGCGAATCTCACTGTTGTTCTTTTCTAGGACAACCTCGCCCTGATCGGAGAGCATTTTCTTAGCCCATTCATCAGTAATCCTGCCCCTATTAAACATTTTCTTCTCCAGTCGTTTTCTCTCTGCGCGAGGAAGTCCATGTTTTATCAGCCCCTCTTTTGCCTGCTTGATACTCAATTCTCTGAATCCCTCAATCTCTTGTGATATAGTTGACTTGAACGGCATCCAACACCAATCATCACTATATAGATCGTGTTCCTCTAATACCGCTTCTTTTGCTGCTGCTAAGTTTAATGCTTCTGCCTTGAACAGGACATGAGGGGGTACCAAAGCGCGTCCGTTTGTAAGTGCCTCTAACAAACCAGCCCTCCTGATCGCATGTTCTTTGGCACTGTCTTGTAAGTGAATAAGTTCACTGACCGTAACGGCAGAGAAAACAATTTCAATGTATTGAGACGCTACGCATTCTCTAAGAAAATGCAGCACTGACTGCTTAATCGGGGATTGCTGCAAAACTCTCGGATTTGATAAATCTGAATAATCGCAGCTATCTAGATAGACTCGAATCGGCGGCATTATGGTAAAATCCCTTGGTGCATCTCTATAGAAACAGTATGTAGTGTAGAGATTCTAGGCGAAATCAGAAAGACGTTTCTAAGCCGCCACCTGTCCCCGCACGTCATCCCCGTATCCACATATCACTAGATGAGCATTACCTAGGATTAACATCTGCGCTTACGAGTGCATTAATCTTGAACATGCAGCGATATTCATATGGCAGCATTACTCCAAACCCATTCATAAACTCTACGCTACCAATAACCTCGGTAAGACTGCCATATCTTTTGACATCCGACCACATAGAGAAATCTGCTTTGGAGCCATAGGTAGCTTGTAGTGTAATTGCGTTCTGACATTCTACAACAGCAGTAGCATCATCTGTTTGAGGCAACATTTCTTTAGGCTCCGCAGTCATGCACGAATAGAGCAATATAGCTGGTACACCAAGTATCACAGCCACCGTTACCAATGAATTTATATGCCTTTTAAGTGAGGCGCGTTCGTATCTATCCAGCTCTTTCCAGTGGAGCAGTTTATCTAAGATACTAGAATGGCTAGGAGTTGCTTTTTGTTTGACGGATTCAGCTTCTGCCGTCGCCTGTATGCGCCCCCTTTCATTTCCGATGCAGGTATCGCACATATTCATCATGAATCCAGCCTTTTGGCCGCATACGCTACATTTTGCCAAAGCTACCATCCTCCTCAATCTGGTGATCGGGGAGTTAACAACCTATCATGTGAGAGGTTACACTGGCCTTTAGCCGTGAAGCCTGAACATACGCCAATGTCTCCCCGACCAAAGATCGAGGAGTACGAAGCGGTCGTACAAAACCGCACATGATAAGGGTTGTTAAATCCCTGCATGACATCGCCATGCGTAGTGGAAGTTAAAGGACTAGTGATTGACATTCAATAATAAATGCAATCGATTTCAGAATGGCCTATAATCTCAGTCACATAGCGTCACGGGGGAGCAATAAATTGCCAGAATCAGACCACATCATGCAGTTGAGTAGTTGCACGGGCATCATCAGTAGCGGGAAGAATGAAGCCCCTGTTGCATTCACGCTTGAATGTGGTGTGGACGGCGAATTGACTTTTAATTTTTCGGAAATTCTCAGCATCAAAAGAACCGGATGGCTATATGATTATCTCAATCAGAACCAGCGGTATTCAAAGAATGTGTCACTTAAGGCTAGAGATTCGGCAACGGCGTTGGATATTTCTACAGATGCCCTAATATGCGGACTCGGCATACACAGTAAAGGCAGCAAAACTGTATTTAACATCGACGACGCTAAATGCGGAATGCTACAGACCATAGGCAAGCCAAGACAAAAAGATGGGTGGTATGCGTGGTATCAAATTCAAGGCTTGCAAGGGCTACGCAATATACAGATGGAAAGTGCGTTAGGATTGATCGATGTGTCAGGCTCTATGGATGTAAAAGACCATTCTCTAATATCGGGACATATCACAATCAAACGCACTAAACGATTCAACGGCAATTTCGATCAATGGATAAAGCAATGCGATGAACAGGCCAGACGGATTCTTGATATTTTCTCCCTAGCACATGGCAATTATCATCGTTGGACGATGGGGCAGTATGGCAATAAGCGGCAAACTATTACTCGCTATTATGGAAAGCAAAAGAGTGATCGCCGCATCTTCGCGGTATTTCACCCTCTGAATCCTGAACCCACCTTAAAGCTATGTCTTGAGCGTTATACCGAGGAAATTAGTACTCAAACGGGATTTAGCATAGCAATTAAATGGCTGTTGGAGCCACAGCATTACACAGACATCACCTATCTCTCGCTTTTTTGTGCCTTAGAGCATCTGATTGATCGCTTTGCAGATAAACACATCAGCCCCCTATTAGAGAAACACCAAAAGAAGGTGGTTAAGAAAGAATTGGAACGCACCATCAAGACGCTCGACAATTCAATACTTACACGAGATATACGCAAACATCTTATAAAGAATCTTGAGGGTGTTTTTAGGTTATCGCTCAATGATAAGCTCGACATGCTGTGTAAGCATTATAGAGTCTCGTGGGACGGCATACATGATGCAGCCAAACTGATCAATATACGAAATCGGATTGTCCACGGAGGATGTTTTTCCCGTGAAGAAGATGAGTCAGACCATTTGTATGATTATGTTGCTCACCTAAGAGAGTTGCTGGTTAGAATCTTGTTGGGCATTCTTGACTATGAAGGCAAGTATTTCTCATATCTTGATGGCCAGAGGCATGTAACACTGCCACGAGCTTCGGGGGTGTAAGTGGACAAAACCTTGCTTTTTGAGACAAGACATTCAGTGCATATTTGAGGGCGGATGCTCTTTGAGATACTCTTCAACATCTTTATCAGCATCAATGGCGATTTGTCGCATCATCTGCTGGATCGGATGCACATACTGCCCATCTTTAGAAAGCTGCATCTCCTTCAGCTCGTCCAGTTTGAAGTCCGACATTTGTTTGGGGTAGTCCACCCTATCCAGTTCGGCAATTCTTGCCAAAATATCGCCAGTCAGCTTGATCTCCTTCCCCAAGCCGCTATCCAGTTTGCCCGTGACATGCTCCAGCATCAGCCCTCGATCCACGCGCTGCCTCTGATGCCAGAACAGCAGGGTGAGCTGATGCCTCACATCCAGAATCGCGGCTTTACGTTCTTTGTGGAACTCTGGGCGATTCATGATCGCATGTTTGAACCTCGCAAGCTGCTTTGCTAATGCCTCCTCGCTTGCATCAGGAAAATGCCCTAGCTGATGTAGCTGCTGGGCTATCTTTCGTGCCGATACACCATTCAGTAACTGCCCACAGATGGAGACCAGCATTTCGGTATCCAACCGCTTCAAATCCTTAAACTGGCTCATGCTGCGGCTCCTTTCAGGTGAAACAGGAAGGTCTGGGTGTAAAACACTTCCATTAATTCATTGAATTTGTTTTGGTGGTGCTGATGATCCGTCCACCACTGCGCCTGATGCGCCACCAACACTTTATTGAGTTGCCGCTTGCAATATGCCGAAAGGCTCAATAACGCGCTGTAGTCATGGTTTGCAACCGATTGCACAACATGTGCAGGCAACAGGTGGCTGCATTCCTTTTTGAGCCGATCAATCGGCACGACCAACAATCTTTTTTGCAGCCCAGACAGATCAAAATTATACAGGTCAAGTAGCGGCATTTTATCCCGCACCCGTATTTCGATGCGCGTTAGCGTGTCGTAGGCACATTGAATGCCGATGGACTCCAAATGTTCTTTTTTGTCATATATCAATGCCTGAAACGTGCTGAGGTTTGATCCCAAATAGTTCGATGACTCATAGTCAGTCTGTTTCTTGGCATATCGCAGCTTAAAGAAATAATGCGCGGCGGCATCAGGTACATCATAGGCAAAGTCAACCCTGCTGATGGTGGCTTCATGCAGATACCTGTAGAGGCCGCCACAATTGCTTTCGGGAATGATCTCTGAGATAAAATCGCCCATTTTCCTCATACCCGATTTACTGAGTTTAGACGGGTTAAATTGAATATGCAGTATCAGCTCCCCTTTATTAATGCTGGGCATGAGAGCGATGTATAGGTAATTGCCTTTGGCATCCAACTTTACCCTTATACGCTTTTGCTTGCCATACTCAGTGTTCTTCTCGTAGCAAACAACGGTTTGATCGTGTTTATCGCTGTAGTAATCGTATAATAACAATAACGACACAATTTCATCTGAACCTTTTAGGAGCCAATTGGTAGTGATTCCATCGACTGATAATTTCACGTCATTGGTGGTAATGCTCTTATTCTTTAACTTTCCTATTAACATCTTCTTCTTGTCACTCTCACTCCCCTTATTAGACAAAGGGTGTGATGGGGTGGCTTCGGGGGTATTCTTCATCAATATAATCATGGCTATTTCTCATACTTCTTCGGGGTTGGAACTTGGGCGGTGGTTTGGTATCTGCCTTGATTGCCTAGCCATTGGTCTAAATCCTCACGGGCATAGCGAACTGCGCGGCCAATTTTGAAAAAGGTGATAGGCGGCGAAGAGGTGATCTTGCCCATCCTTAACTTTCTTAAATACGAGATGCTGAGTTGCAGATATTCTGCGGCTTCAGGCTCGCGCATCAGCTTAAATGCTGAAGGCGATTTCACAAATGCTGTCATGTTTATCCTCCATCGTGACTGCGGTTGATGGAGTTTATTGGAACATGCGCTGACGATATAAACTAAGGATATATATCCAGAACCTAAAAGCCTTTTTTATCGTTATCTTTCAGCTTTTTAAATTCAATAAGCGGCGCTAGGTGGATTTTAATTGTTGAGATGGATGGAGGCTCTTTTCGTATGCTGCCAGACACTTCATTAAATCGTGGGAGGTTGTTGCTAATATATTTATGTACCTTGCTATAAATGGCATTTTTTGTAAGCCCTGCTAGTGCCTCCTTTTGACTGTTCTTCAGTTCAGCATAAAACTGAACTATGGCTTCACCAAGAGGAGGCCTTCCAACAGTTTTTGGTTCCGACTTCAGCTCACCTAAAAGTTTCCCAAAATCACCCTGCCTTATAAACGTTCCGGCTAAACATACTTTGTGAGGTACATATTGTTTGCTGATAAAAGCTACATTGCAACGCTCTACCTGCCTGTCATCTGGAATAGCGATTTTTCTGGCCTCAATCTCTCCCATCGTTATTAGCTGTCGCACATCATCACGTGCCAAAGGAACGTACCCAGAGATGGCATATTCATCTACTAGACAACCCGAAGATGAGCCTTCAGAATCTTCAATGTGCCATCCCAGAACCACGGACATTGGTGGGACGATAACATACACATCCACCCTTTTTTCATAGGCCTTCTGGCATGTGGACTCTAATGCAGTTTTAGATTGTTTCGCAATATCACTGACCGAATGAAAAACCGTGCTTTCTTCTACAAAGTGTAGTTGGTCATTATGTATAAGTTTGTTTTTTTGGGTCACGCTGCAAGCTCCAGTTTCTCTATCGCAGTGGCCTTATGCTCTGGTGCTAGATGAGCATATCGCTGAGTGGTTTTAATATCTCTATGCCCCAGCAGTTCACTTACGGTCAGCAAGTCCACCCCCTTCATAACCAGCTTTGATGCAAAGTCATGTCGTATATCGTGCCAGCGAAAATTCTTGATCTCTGCTTCTTCCAAAACAGCCTTCCACGCCTTTTTGATGTTATCAAATGGTTCACCATCAGCATTGGGGAAGACCAAATAATTACTTTTGGTTTGGTTACGCCACTGCTTAAGAGTCACCAAGGCAGTTGAATGAAGATTGATATGACGAACCCTACTGTTTTTTGCATTCTCTGCCCTAACAGTCAGCATTCTATTATTGAAATCAATATCACTCCATTGAATTGAGAAAAGCTCCCCGCGCCTGATACCAGTCAAAAGGGATAGGATCACCATCGGTTTGATATGATCGACAAATTCATGTGGTTCAAATTCGTAAAAAAGCTCGTATCCTCTCTCTTTGCGCCACTGATTTCCGCTAACTCGATCTTCTCGGATGCGCTGCTCCCTACCATGGAGTGCCGTTAAGAGTCGTTTTTCTTCATCGGGCGACAAATAGCGAATGATTTTGTTATCAGGCACATTGAGAGGCTTAAGACCTGTCAGTGGGTGTATATCAATCAGCCCATCTTCCTTCGCATGGCTCAAAACTGAACGCAAAGAATAGACCACCCTGTTAATAGTGGCAGGCTTCAACCCTTGCTTCTTCTTTTCAAGTTGGAACTGCCTCAGCATAGGTATTGTGATCTGATCCATAGGCACATTCATATACTCACTGAAGTGGAACCTGATGTTACGTACAGTATCTTTCCCTGACTTGGCTGTTGCCAGCAGCATATCTTCTAAATGATTATCGATGTAGCTACCTAGCGTTCGATTCATTTGCCTTCTGGATTCTTTAATCGCTTCTTTCTTTTTGGCTTGTACATTCACGCCCGATAGAACCTCGGCTGCGAGTTTCAATGCCTTATCCCGCGCCTGCGGTGATGCTATGTCGCCATGTTTGCCTAGCTTGATTCGCTGCCGCTTACCCAATGGGCAGGTGTATGAATAAAAGTAGGTCTTGCGCCCCGAAGGCTGGACACGAACCAAAAATCCTTTCAGTTCTATGTCGTATTTTTCGTATGGCTTTGGCCGCGTCATAAGTTTGTTTACTGACGTATTGGTCAGCCTCTTATCTTTCTCTTCTTGCTCTAGCTCTGTCATCACCACATCCAAACTTAAGTCAAAATTAAGTCAGGATTTTAAGAAAAACCATCTCCCTGACTCTCACTGAATGACAAAATACAGCCAGATAAGGAATGGTCAATATATATTTATATCAATATGTTATTTGAGTTATGCTGGGTGATGGATTGGGATGGAATGTGCTAACAAATCCTTATAAAATGCCATTCGTAATGCGGGGGTCGGGTGTTCGAGTCACCTAGGCGGCACCATTTACTTCAAAGATTAGAAAACCTTGCGGCGATACATAATCCGCTGCGTTTTAGCCCCTTGTATATGCAGACTTAAAAGGGAGGATGCAGAGATGTGCTATACTGCACCGCAAAAATGGTGTATTTTGAGCGCAGGAAATAGGCTGTCGCCGCGTATTACTCATAGCGGCTGTTGCTGCATTGTCAAAAGATATTAATAAGACCATAATCACAGGAGATTTCGATGAAAATTCATTATGCTATCATGACAGCATGGCTTGCATCGGCTGCCGCAGCACATGCGGAGACACCGCCACCCGCGCCAGGGGGTGAGCGTCCGGCCCATACATCCATGCAGGATCGATTTCAGCAAGCGGATACGGATGGTGATGGCGCGATTTCCAAAGGCGAATTTCTTGCTCAGGCTGAAGCAAATTTTGCTAAAATGGATGGTAATGGCGATGGGAAGATTACCGCTGATGAGCGTGAAGCCATGAAAGAAAAATGGAAGGCCATGCATAAGGAGGGAGGCGGTGGTGCAGGCATGCCGCCCCAGGATGGCAATGCCCCCGCAAAGAAGCAGTTTCCTTAGACACAAGCAGCATTCGCAATGACCGATACACGCAGTGCGCACGCAGTCACCCGCTTTGGCCTTGGCGCTAAAGCGGGTGAATTGCTGGATGTCAGGTCTGATCCTCTTGGGTGGCTAAATGCGCAGCTGGAGCATCCTGTTATCCCGAAAGAGGTATTGGTACGTGTCCAGGGTGGCCTTAAAGATAAACCGTTGAATGCTTTTAACGCTACAAGGAATAAGACGCTTGGGGATGCAGAAAAGCAAGAGCTGGCGCGCAGTATGGTTAACGCCCGTAAGGTGTATGCCGAAGAGACAGGTGTACGATTGCTGACACAGTTGCGTAGCGAACAACCCTTTATCGAGCGTCTGGTGTTGTTCTGGAGTAATCATTTTACGGTCTCGGTGCAAAAAGGAGCGCTATACCCGATTGCTAATGCGTATGAGGTGGAGGCGATACGACCTCATGTTACGGGCTATTTCTCTGACATGCTGCTTGCTGTATGCCGTCATCCGGCCATGCTTGTTTATCTTGATCAGGCGCGTTCATTCGGCCCGAACTCTCCGTTTGGAATGCGGCGCGGTAGGGGGTTAAACGAAAATCTTGCGCGTGAAATTCTGGAGTTGCATACACTTGGCGTAAATGGGGGTTACGGGCAGGATGATGTCATTGCACTCGCTAAAATTATTACCGGCTGGACGCTAAAGCGTGGCCCAAAGGGCGAGAATCTGGGGGACTATCAGTTTTTGAAAACGATGCATGAACCGGGAGATAAGATTCTGCTTGGTAGGCGGATTTCTGAATCCGGCGAACAAGAGGGTATTGATGCGCTAACTATGTTGGCCGAACATCCGTCTACAGCACGTTTTATTGCCACCAAGCTGGTACGGCATTTCATTGCGGATGAGCCGCCTGCAGCAGCCATTGATGCGGTGGCCAAGAGTTTCATGGCAAGCGGAGGGCATTTGGCAACCGTCATGCGTACATTGATTGCACTTAAGGACGCATGGAACACTCCACTTGAAAAGATCAAAACGTCCTATGAATTTGCAGTATCGGCGCTGCGTCTGACCGGTATCGAGCCCACGGTTCAACAGGCAGTCAGCGGGCTTGAGGCGCTTAATTTTAAGCCATTCAATGCAGGATCACCTGCCGGATATGATGATGTGGCCGCCGCGTGGGCGGCGCCGGATGCCATCATAAAGCGCATTGAGTGGGGCTATCGTCTTGCGCAACGAATGCCGGCGAACGCCGTGCCTATTCAGCTTGCTGAGGCAGCTTATGGGGACTTGCTGCGCCATGATACACGCCTCGCCATTGAGAGGGCAGCATCAGGACGTGACGGTATCGGGCTGCTGCTGGCAAGTCCGGAATTTCAGCGGAGATAGCTAATGCAACATATTTCACGTCGCCAACTATTGAAATCTATAGGCGCCTGGGGCGCATGTGCATTGATGGCGTCGGGCAGTGCGGCACGATTTGCTTTTGCCGATGTTCCACACAACAAAAAATTGCTGGTTGTTATCCTACGTGGTGCGATGGATGGATTGGCAGCCGTGATTCCGCATGGTGATAAAGCCTATGCCGATGCGCGTGGTGCCATGGCTATGCCACAAACACCAGAGGCCCTCATTGATCTGGATGGATTTTTTGCACTGCATGCCGCGCTTGGCCCATTGGCCGACTTATATGCACAAAGGCAGCTTATTATGATGCATGCCGCAGCTACTCCCTACCGCGAAAGATCGCATTTTGACGCGCAAAGCCTGCTGGAGAATGGCAGTGATAAGCCGCATGGCCTGATGACCGGCTGGCTCAATCGCACCGTTATGGCATTACCCAGAAAAACGGGCGCAATCGCTATTGGCCCTGCTATTCCTTTTGTACTACGCGGTGAAGCGGAGGTTGGGTCCTGGGCTCCGTCGGTGCTTCCCGATGTGGATGAAGACTACCTGATGCGTGTTATGCATATGTATCAGTCGGACCCGCTGCTGCTGTCGGCTCTCGGCAATGCGAAGGCGATGCAAAAAATTTCAGGTGGTCTGCAAGAAACCGGAAACAAGAATTTTGCGTCGCTGATGGAAAAAGCGGCTGCCTTTATGAAAGGCGAAACAGGTGCGAGCATTGGTGCAGTCGATATTGGAGGCTGGGATACGCATGCCGGTCAAGGCCTGCAAACCGGAAGGCTGGCATCAAACTTTACGCTGCTTACCAACGGCATCACTGCTTATCGCAATACGATGGGTGACGAATGGAGGAATACTGCGGTGCTGTTGCTCACAGAATTTGGTCGCACCGTGAAGGCTAATGGCACAGGTGGCACGGATCATGGAACGGCAAGTGTGGCATTTTTACTGGGAGGAGCGGTAGAGGGAGGTAAGGTTATTGGCGACTGGCCAGGGCTTACTAAGCTGTATGAAGATCGTGATCTTATCCCAGCCAATGATGTGCGCGCGCTGATAAAGGCAGTGCTGACGCAACATTTGGGAATAGAGCATGCGGTTGTCGAAACAACTATTTTGCCTGTAAGCAAGCAGGCTATTCTTACAGAGCGCTTGTTTACATCCAGCTAATCAGATACCCACTATATCAGCTAATGCTCGCCTATACAGATCGATCAGCGGTTGATTTGACATTGTCCGATAACCGTTCCTGCCAATTATTGATTTGGGCAGGGTCGGTTTCCGTTGACTGTCGTTTTACCGGACGCATCAGATAGGCGGTGACACCAGCAACGCCGAGGGCGGCGGCAATCCATGGGGTGCGGCCTTCTTTGGTCCAGCGCGACAGATGGCTGAGTTCAGCGGCTTCGGTCTCGGCATGGTGGTGTGTGCATGGGGTGTCGCCATGATAATGCACGCCGTTGTCATAGCTACCCGAATAGCCGGAGGAATAATTGACCGGTGTGGTGCCATGATCGCAGCCTGCGTCGCAGCTATGGGCGGGACTGGAGCTGGTATCAAATAGTGGCGAGTCACCAGTGCTCCATGAAAGCGTGTGTGAACAATCGGGCCCATGCACATGCGTTGCGGCGCTCACAGGAGGCTCCCAGTTGGATAAGGAGAAGGCGTCAAGGCCTTCACTAGCCATCCCCTTACTAGCAAGGGGTTTTTCAGCAAGAACATTTTCAGCAATAGCAGCGGCTGGGGGCTTTGAATGATCGATCAGGCAGGCAGGGTCGGCGCATAAGCCTTGCGCAGCGGGCGCTGCTTCGCGCTCCGTATTTAATGCCGCCCGCTTGTCAGCAAGGGTGATTAATGCGTCTGCTTTTTGCATTTGGGCAGGCTGGAGGCCAGGCCAGGTGCTGACAAATCCGCCATATTGCTGCAAATAATCTTCTAAAGGTTTGAGGATATTTTGCAGATCTGGATTTTTTATCATGCGTAGCGAGCTGGCATTAGGCGCTTGTGATTTGTAAATCGCCTGCATAGCGTTGGCTTGCGCTTTCAACTCGTCGCTTGGATTATCGGTGACGAGTTGGAAGGCCTTTTGCAATGCCTGATGGGCCGCATTATGTTTTTCTGCCCAGTCGGGCTGTTGCATGATCGTTTGAAGTTTGACTAAACGATCCGCTGCGGTGGGCGATAGCGAGACGGTTTCGAATCCTTGCACGAACTGCGCTAAATCTTCGGCTGAGTATTGAAGCGAGCGGACGGTTTCCTTGCCTTTCAGGAAGGTTTCCGCATCGGGTAATGAAAGGGGCGTGGGTGTATTTTCGGTCACGGCGGCATCTGTGTTATAATATAACAAATAGGATAAGGGATTTTGCTTGTCTGTAAAGTGGTTTGTTATAAAGTAACATAACTGTCATATTTGAGATTATGTCCCGACCATCTACATTACCTAAACCGGCGGAAGAACTGGTTTTGAAAGAGCTGCGGCGTCATGGCAAGGCTATGGGCGCGTATGCATTATTGAAGATTCTCAAGCCGATGGGAATCAGCGCGCCACCTATTATTTACCGTGCCTTGCAAAAATTGATTGATCGGGGTGAGGTGCATAAAATACGGGAGCTGAATGCGTATATTGCCTGCAATTGTGATGGGCATGGCCATCAGCACAGCCTGTCGCTGCTAACGGTTTGCAGCCAGTGCGCGACAGTGAGCGAGATTCATAATCATGCGATTATGGACCAGTTTGAAGCCTTGCGGGGGCAAGGCATTGTCTTAGCGGAGCATGCCGTGATCGAGCTGCCGGTTATTTGCGAGCAATGTCGCTAAAGGCTAATCTTTAACCGGTACCGGTTTGCGGTTTTCATCGAGCGCGACGTAGACGCAGCGGCCTTCGGTGACTTTGAGTTTTTCACCGTCGGTGCGCTCCACATACACATCGACCTGTACGGTGATGCTGGTATTGCCGATTTTTTCTACCTGCGCGTAGCATTCCACGCAATCGCCAACATAGACGGGGTTGTGGAAGCGAATGCCGTCCATGGCGATGGTGGCAAAACGTTTGCAGGATGTTTTGCGTGCTTCAACCCAACCGGCGAGATCGATCATGCTCACAATCCAGCCGCCGAACATGTCGCCTGCGGGGTTGGTGTCTTGGGGCATGGCGATGACTTTGAGGGCGGGTTCTTTGTGTAGCATAGGATGCTCCTGTTTGAGGGCATTATAGGTAGTTATGCGGGAAGTGCAGCAGGTTTTTTTGTGTGGTGGCTTAAGGCCGGACCCCGTCATGCGACGGGGTGATAGATGAGCGGAATAATGGTGGATAGGAATGTGCGAGTGGGGTATGTTTCGCCATGCCTTTTTCTGTTACTGATCATCCGTCCTTTGCGACTGGCCTGCGCTGGCTGTATGTCGATTTCAACAGCTATTTTGCCAGTGTAGAGCAGCAGCTAAACCCTGATCTGCGCGGGCTCCCGGTGATGGTGGTGCCGGTGGAGTCGGATGCTACTTGTGCGATTGCGGCGAGCTATGAGGCCAAAGCGTTTGGCATTAAAACCGGCACGCCGGTGTATGAGGCCAAGCGGCTGTGCCCTGAAGTGGTGTGCGTGCTGGCGCGGCATGAGCATTATGTGGATTTTCATGCGCGGATTTGCGACGAGGTTGATAAGCATATTCCGATCACGCAGGTATGCTCGATTGATGAGGTGGCGTGCCGTTTGATGGATAATGAAACATCCATCGAGCGGGTGAGCGCGATTGCCGCGGCGATCAAGGCGGGCTTGCGTGCGCATATCGGCGAGGCGGTGCGCTGCTCGATCGGGGTGGCGGCAAATAAATATCTGGCGAAGGTGGCAACGGATTTGCACAAGCCTGACGGGTTTACGATTTTGCATCCGGCGGAGGTGGAGGCGCGGCTGCGCCCATTGCCGTTGCGTGATTTGCCGGGCATCGGGCGCAATATGGAGCTGCGCCTGCAGGCGGCAGGCATTGATACGATGGCGCAGCTATGGGCGCTGGATGCCAAGCAGATGCGCAAGGTGTGGGGCGGTGTGTGGGGCGAGCGCATGTGGTATTATTTGCGCGGGGCAGAATTGCCAGAGATGGAGACCACACGCGCCAGTGTGGGGCACAGCCATGTGATGGCGCCTGCGTTGCGCGATCCGGCGCAGGCGAAATTTGTGGCGCGGCGGCTGGCGATTAAAGCGGCGAGCCGCTTGCGGCGCATGGGGTATTATGCGCGGGCGATGCAATTATCGGCGCGCACGGAGCAGGGCGGGCGCGTGCGCGCCGAATGCCATTTTGAGCGGATGCAGGATACGGCAGGGTTGCTCGCGCAGCTGGAGCTGTTGTGGCGCGAGGCGATGGCGCAGGGCAGAGGAGCGCGGCTGAAAAAAGTATCGGTGACATTATCGGGGCTGGTGGCGGCGGATGCGCTGCAGCCGGAATTGTTTGACAGGTTGCCCGATAGCCATGCGCAGCGGCGGGAACGGGCAGAACGGGCAAGCCGCGCGATGGATGCGATCAATCACCGTTTTGGTCGTGACAGTGTGCTGCAGGGGATGCTGCCGTCGCAGGGGAAAAGTTTTTCGGGCACGAAGGTGGCGTTTACACGCATCCCCGATGTGGAAGAGTTTCTGGAATAAGGCGTGAATATTACTTATGAACGCTTTAGGCAGCCATTCTGCGCTAGCAAACTGAAATAGCTATGCTATAACCGCCGCCATGACGATTGACCTGACCAAAATACGCAATTTTTCCATCATTGCCCATATTGACCATGGCAAATCGACGCTGGCCGACCGGCTGATTCAGGCGTGTAATGCGGTGGAGATGCGCGATTTGCACGCGCAGATGCTCGATAATATGGATATTGAGCGCGAGCGCGGGATTACCATTAAATCGCAGACGGTGCGCCTTACCTATAAGGCCAAAGACGGCGAAACCTATATTTTGAACCTGATGGACACGCCCGGGCATGTGGATTTTGCCTATGAGGTGTCGCGCTGTTTGGCCGCGTGCGAGGGGGCGCTGCTGGTGGTGGACGCGGCACAGGGCGTGGAAGCGCAGACGCTGGCCAATGTGTATCAGGCGATGGATGCTGATCTTGAGATATTGCCAGTGCTGAACAAGATTGATTTGCCCGCCGCCGAGCCAGAGCGCATTGCCGAGCAGATCGAAGAGGTGATCGGGATTGATGCGTCGGATGCGATTCGGGTGTCGGCGAAAACGGGACTGGGCATTGATGCGTTGCTGGAAGCGATTGTGACGCGGTTGCCGCATCCTCGTCATCCTGAGCAAAGCGAAGGATCTCGTGCCGCAGGAGATGCTTCGCGAAGTGCTCAGCATGACGGAAGTCCCCTTAAAGCGCTGCTGATTGACAGCTGGTATGACACCTATCTGGGCGTGATTATTCTGGTGCGCGTGTATGAAGGCGTGCTGAAAAAGGGGCAGAAGATCCGCTTTATGAATGCGGGCACAGTGCAGGATGTGGATCAGGTCGGGGTGTTTTTGCCGAAAAAGACGCCGATTGGTGAGCTGGTGCCGGGCGAAGTGGGCTATATCGTTACGGGTCTGAAGCAGGTGGCCGATACCAAGGTGGGCGATACGATTACCGAAGAAAAGCGCCAATGTGCGCAGCCGCTGGCAGGTTTTAAGCCGGTGCAGGCGGTGGTGTTTTGCGGAATTTACCCGACCGATAATGGCGAATTTGATCATCTGCGTGATTCACTCGGCAAGCTGCATTTGAATGATGCCAGCTTTTTGTATGAGCCGGAAAGCTCGACCGCGCTTGGCTTGGGCTTCCGCTGTGGATTCCTTGGGCTGTTGCATTTGGAGATTATTCAGGAGCGGCTGGAGCGTGAATATGATGTTGATCTGATCACCACCGCGCCGAGCGTGGTGTATGAGCTGAGCATGACCGATGGCACCGAGCGGTTGCTGCATAATCCGGTGGACTATCCCGATGTGGTGAAAATCAAAGAAATCCGCGAGCCGTGGATTCGTGCAACGATTCTGGTTCCCGATGATTATCTGGGCAATGTGCTGACGCTGTGCACGGAAAAGCGCGGCGTGCAGGAAAATCTGACCTATGTCGGCAACCGCGCGATGGTGGTGTATAAGCTGCCGCTCAATGAGGTGGTGTTTGATTTTTATGACCGCTTAAAAAGCTGCTCGAAGGGCTATGCGTCATTTGATTATGAGATGGCGGGCTATGAGGCGGGTGATCTGGTGAAATTGTCGGTGCTGGTCAATGGTGAGCCGGTGGATGCGCTGTCGCTGATGGTGCATAAATCGCAGGCCGAGCATCGCGGGCGGGCGCTGTGCGCGAAGCTGAAAGATTTGATTCCACGCCATATGTTTAAAATTCCGGTGCAGGCGGCGATTGGCGGCAAGATTATTGCGCGCGAAACCATCTCGGCGATGAGCAAAGACGTGACCGCGAAATGCTATGGCGGCGATGCCAGCCGCAAGCGCAAGCTGCTTGATAAGCAGAAAAAGGGTAAGAAAAAGATGCGCTCGATCGGCAATGTGAATATTCCGCAAAGCGCCTTTATTGCGGCGCTGAAAATGACGAACGAATAATCAGGCGGTGGTGGTTTTTCTGTCCGGTTTGGGTAAATGACCGTTGCCGCGATGGTTGTCTTTACGCGCTTTGCAGGCCAGTTCTTCATAGGTATTGTTGATCTCGATCAGCTCTTTTTCATCCAGCTCTTCTAAATCCAACATTTCCAGCTGCGCGCCTTTGGTCACGCGGATCAGCTCGTCGAGCTTTAGCTGCATGGCGCGGGTGTCGCGGTTTTGGGTGTTTTGAATCAGGAATACCATCAGGAAGGTGATGATGGTGGTGCCGGTGTTGATCACCAATTGCCATGTGTCGGAGAAGGCAAAAATGGGGCCGCTCACTGCCCATATCAGCACGACCATGCATGCTGTTATGAATGCCCAAGATGAGCCGGTGAAATTGGCAGCAGCTTGCGCAAAACGCAAGAAGAGGCCCTTTTTCTTGCTGCCATTTTGCTCTTTCTCGTCGTGGCAATGCCTTTTGGGGGTGCGGGTGGTTTTTCGGGTTGCAGTGCTTTTGGAAGCGGGTTTGTTTGGTTTTGACGTTTTTTTCGTGGGCATAACACTCTCCATTGCTACTGACCTTAAATGGGTGATTGTAAAAAATAGAGTGGGTTGAGCAGACAAAATATAAAATATCCGTAGGCCTGTATCGGTTTCGAAATTGCATTCACATGGCCTCTTTAGCTTCCAAGCCAATTAACATATTGATCGTTTTCTTCATAAATTCTTAACATACGCATGGTAATTTGATCGCATGGAAACAGTGAAAACAGCACAAATACTGGATGGCGCCGACATTTTGATGCCGGTGCAGTGGGTATTTAAGGATCGTCAGCCCAACGGTGCCTATGTCGAGGTGTTCTTGCGACGGGTGATTGCGGGCAATGAAGCTGCGTTGTATGATGAGAGTGACGGCGGATTTGCCACGCATTTAAAAGGTAAATTCAGTGATGCGCAAACCTTGTTGCATCGCTTTGATGGTGCGGGGTTGGATAGTGATCAGTCCGCATGGATGCGCGACGTTGTGCAGGTGATATTAGAGCAAATGGCGGCAGGTGTGCGCCAGATGCCTGCTTTGGTTCGGTTGTTTGCGCCGAAAGGAAAAATCGAGATCTATGGCGAGAATACGCCGTTTTTCCACCCGCAATATATCAGCGGTAATTTTACACTCAAGATTCATGCGCGGAGTTTATCTGCGCCACGGGATGCGGAGCTTCTGGATAATCTATTTATTCGCCTGATTGCGCAGCATCTGGATTATCCGTTTGCACCGGGTGAGCGCCGGTTTTCAACATCTCGCCTGTTTGATTTATGCTTTAGTGCCGAGAAGGTGATTGCACCACAGGGGCTGGCCGCACGCATTGATGCGCAGCTGGAGCAGCGCGGGATTTATAAGCCGCAGCTGCATGTGGTCGATGACAAAGCGCATGTGAGCCATTTGCTGAATGGCCAATCGGCAGCGATTCGCACATCCTATGAGCGTGTATTGCAACGCGAGCGCTTTGCGGCAATGGTGGTGGCGCTCTATGCGCAGCCCAAGCAAACGCTGAAAGCTCCGCTTATCAATAGTTATAAACAAACGCTGGAAGTAGCGCTACAAATCCACGCGAAAAATGAATTCAAAGACTATCCGCCTAAAGCAATGGACGAGATCGCGCAAGCGGTCCACGTCCCGTTGGCGGTCATGTTCAACAAGGCAGGCAAGCATGACAATCGACGCAATACAGGATAGCTGGGGCAAGATTTCGCAAGGCGGAAGCCATGTCACGGGCATTGAAGGCCAGCGGTTTGCCGATGCATTGGGCGGTGCTATTGGCACGCAGGTGCAAAGCATTGCCAATGCGCATGGCGTTAATTTCGATCCATCAGGATTGTCGCAAAGCCGCTAATAATCCCCTTGCCAATTATCCGGTTAGTCGTTAAATCTACCGCTCCTTTCGTAGATGGGGCCTTAGCTCAGTTGGTAGAGCGCTTGCATGGCATGCAAGANNTCGACTCCCCTAGGCTCCACCAAACCGGACTTCGTGTCCGAAAAACCCCGCCAAACCGAGAATGGCAGCGCCAGAGCGGGAGTTCGATAACCCTCTTTTTTGCTATACGCCACAGGGCTTGCCAAAGTCACTTTTAGCACCGTTCTCCTACGCTCGAAGTTCGAGGAAAGCCAGAATTCCTGCGGGTTTTGGAGGAATTGTAAAAAAGTTCGATTGATGTTTCCCAAAGTTTGATCGACCGTACCGCAATTACGGATTTTTTCGTCCGCAATGATACGTTTTTCCTCCAATTGTTTAATCTGCCGTTCGTAGGTGGCGACCAGAACCTGACTATCCGTAGCGACGATACGATCAACCAGCTGCTCGATTTTAAGGTCAATCAGCTGCTGCTCCTTCTTTAGGGTTGCTTCCGCATCCTCATAATTGAGNNCCGGGGGCTGGAGTCAGCTGCTTGAGCAATTCCTGAAAATCTTCTTCTGCCTTATCCCGGCTAATCGACTTGCCGTATAGCTGACAACCTTTCTGGCGGCACAGGTAATACGGATGTTCTTTGTATTGCCCCTTAGACCAGCATGATGTGAGCGAATGCCCACAGCAGTCGCAAAGCACGAATCCGCGCAAGATGAAATCCTGCTTCACTGCGGGGCGGTATTCCGACTTGTTGCGTCCATGCAGCTTTTCCTGAATCTGCGTGTATATCTCGTAGCTGATGATTGGCTCATGCTTGCCCCTCATCAGGCCAATGTTCCACTGAGGGAACTCGTAATAGCCCGTGTAAACCAGCTGGTTCAGCATATCCAACACACGCTGGATATGGACTCGCCC
>DITS01000004.1:7449-8431 GCA_002422205.1 Alphaproteobacteria bacterium UBA6178 | reverse complement strand
GCTGCGAGGAGCCGAAGAATTCACGCACGGCAGCGGCCAGCGGTTTGGCATTGACCAGATCATGCGGCATGACGGTGTCGATATCAACCGAGCTCATGCGTTCGATGATGCCACGCTCCATGCGCAGCAGGCCAACGCGGAACTGATTTTCCATCAACTCGCCGACGGAGCGAACACGACGGTTGCCCAGATGGTCGATATCGTCGGTATAGCCACGCCCGTCTTTTAATTCGACGAGGGTTTTGACGGTGCCAACAATGTCTTCTTTGGTCAGGGTGCCGTGGGTTTCGGGCAGCTCGAGATTGAGGCGGGCGTTGAGTTTTACGCGGCCCACATCGGAGAGGTCGTAGCGGTCTGCTTCGAAGAAGAGTGAGTTGAACAGGGCTTGCGCGGCGTCCACCGTGGTGGGCTCGCCAGGGCGCATGACGCGGTAAATATCGACCAACGCATCTTCACGCGTGCTGTTTTTATCGACAACGAGGGTGTTGCGGATATAGGAGCCGATGGTTTGATGATCGATCGCAAGAACGGGAATTTCTTTCACTTCCGCCGCTGATAAAGTTTTCAGCGAATCGGCGGTGAGTTCTTCGCAGGCTTCAGCAAAGATTTCGCCGGTGGAAGGATTAATCAGGTCTTTAGCTGCGTATTTTCCCAGCAATTCTTCTTCTGAGATGACCACTTCCTTGACGCCGTCTTCCTGCATTTTCTTGAGGGCGCGGGGGGTGAGTTTTTTACCGGCTTCGGCAATCACTTTACCGGTTTTGGCATCGACCAGATCGAATTGCAGCTTCAAGCCTTTGAAGGTGTCGATTTTGAAGGTGGTCTGCCAGCCTTTTTTGTGGCGCTTATAGGTAACGGTTTCGTAGAATATATCGAGGATTTCCTGCGTGTCCATACCGAGTGCGCGCAGTATGGTGGTTGCGGGCAGTTTGCGGCGGCGGTCGATGCGCACATGCACGATGTCTTTGGCGTCGAATTCGAA
>DITS01000004.1:0-7390 GCA_002422205.1 Alphaproteobacteria bacterium UBA6178 | reverse complement strand
GCGGGATATCGCCCATATAGACGTCTTGTTCTTTGATGTCTTTGATTTCGCGCGCGCCGGTGTCTTCATCAACGATCCACACGATCAGACGCAGGGTGACTCGCAAGGGGGCAGCGAAATTGATCCCGCGTTGACGGCATTCTTCCACATCGTATTTTGGCTTATCAAAATCATAAGACGCGAATTCCAGCGTGGCGGTTTCGGAGAAATCCTTGATCGGAAATACCGATTTCATCACCGCATGCAGGCCGGAGAGTTTACGCTCTTGCGCGGGCTTGTTATGTTGCAGGAACAGATCATAGGAATTTTTCTGCACCTCGATCAGGTTGGGCAGCATGGTAGCTGACTTGATCGAACCAAAGCTTTTGCGGATGCGTTTGCGGGAGGTGAAGCTGTGCGTTTGTTTTTGAGCGGCCTGGGCCATTGTTGCCTCGACTTGATATGGTGGTGAATGAAAGTCGTAAAATAAACGTGGTGCAGTAATCTGACCAGACGACAACAAGGACTGCCTGCGTATTGCAGGAGCCCTTGCTATCGATAGGTCTAAATATTACTTAATGTCAACGGTAGCACCTGCTTCAACCAATACTTTTTTGATTGATTCAGCTTCGTCTTTGGTCACACCCGCTTTAACTTCTTTGGGAGCGCCTTCAACGAGGTCTTTGGCTTCTTTCAGGCCCAGACCGGTGATGGTGCGGATTTCTTTGATGACGTTGATTTTCTTTTCGCCAGCAGCCGACAGAATTACGGTGAATTCGGTTTGCTCTTCAGCGGCAGCACCGCCAGCAGCAGGTGCAGCAGCTGCAACCGCTACGGGAGCCGCAGCAGATACGCCCCATTTTTCTTCGAGCATTTTCGACAGTTCAGCCGCTTCCATCACGGACAGTGCGGACAGATCATCAACCAGTTTCGCTAAATTTGACATGTTACTTACCCCTTAGTTTACCTAAAAATTAATATATTACCTTATTAGTTAGCCCGTCGCACCATAGGCGCCACATACGCGAGCCAGCTGACCAGCAGGCGCTTGCAATACACCCGCAATGCGCGTTGCCGGTGTATTAAGAAGAGCCAGGATTTTCGCCCGCAGCTCATCCAGCGACGGTAACGTCGCCAATTGTTTGATGCCCGCTTCATTGAGCGTATGATCGCCAAATGCGCCACCGAGCATCACCAATTTTTCGTTTGCTTTGGAAAACTCCGCGATCACTTTGGCTACAGCCACCGGATCGGAAGAGAATGCCACGGCCGTCGGGCCTTTGAATAAATCTGCCAGACCTTCATAGCGCGTGTCCTTCACGGCCAGTTTGGTGAGGCGGTTTTTGGTGACTTTGAAGGTTGCACCGGCGGCACGCACTTTGCTGCGCAGCGCCGAGATTTCAGCCACAGTGAGGCCCTGATAATGGGTTACGATCACGACTTCGGCACCGCCGAACATTTCGTTTACATCGCCCACCCATTGTGTTTTTTCTGTGCGGTTCATTTTCGTCTCCTTACGCGGCCAGATCAGCCGTGTCGATTTTTACACCCGGACCCATGGTTGAAGAAATCGACAATCTCTTCAGGTAGGTGCCTTTGGCACCGGCGGGCTTGGCTTTCACCACTGCGTCGACCAATGCGCGGATGTTTTCGGTAATGGCTTTTTCGTCGAAGCTGGCTTTGCCCACACCTGCATGGACGATACCGGCTTTTTCGACTTTAAATTCGACAGCACCGCTTTTGGCGGCTTTTACTGCTTTTTCTACGTCGGGCGTAACGGTGCCCAATTTAGGATTCGGCATCAGGCCACGGGGACCGAGGATTTTACCGATGCGGCCCACAACCGCCATCATGTCCGGTGTAGCGATGCAACGGTCAAAGTTGATTTCGCCTTTTTGAATGGCATCGGCGAGGTCATCGGCGCCGACGATATCGGCACCGGCTTTTTTCGCGGCATCGGCTTTATCGCCCTTTGCGAATACGGCGACGCGCACTTCTTTACCCAGACCATTGGGCATAGCAACCGTGCCGCGTACCATTTGATCGGAATGTTTAGGGTCAACACCGAGATTAAGCACCACATCGACGGTTTCGTCGAATTTGGTTTTGGCATTGCCTTTCACCAGCTTGACGGCTTCGGAGAGGGGATAGGATTTGGTTGCATCTACCGACTCATATGCTTTGCGGATACGTTTGCCTTGCGCCATGATCTACTCCACCACCTCTATACCCATGGAGGTTGCCGAGCCTTTAATCATCTGGCAGGCGGCGTCCACGCTATGAGCGTTCATATCCACCATTTTGAGCCCCGCGATTTCGCGAATCTGATCCATGGTGATTTTACCAATAAATTGTTTACCCGGCTCTTTGGAGCCTTTTTGCGCTTTAATCGCTTTTTTGATAAAGTAGGATACCGGCGGTTGCTTCATTTCGAAGGTGAAGCTACGATCCTGATAAGCGGTAATCACCACCGGGATCGGCATGCCGACTTCTTTATCTGCGGTTTGCGCGTTAAACGCTTTACAGAATTCCATAATATTCAGGCCAGCTTGGCCGAGTGCGGGACCCACTGGTGGCGAAGGATTTGCCTTGCCTGCCGGGATCTGCAACTTAATTAAACCTGCGACTTTTTTAGCCATTTTTTGTATCTTTCCCCGATTTAAGGAGCGCCAGTTATACTGCATCGCTTTCAAAAGGCAAACATTTTTTGGGGAAAAATCACCTTTTTGATTGACCTTGCTAAAATCAAATAAAACTCAGCATCTTAACATAATTGTAATGTTTGGGTGATAGGGTGGCGGGATGGATAAATCTTCTAGCAACAATCCAAATAGTAACGACGGGCCCGGTGACCGCAACGCGGCTAATGAAAAGCCGTCGGAGGTTAGGGATTTACGGACATTGCGGGATGCGGTGTCGGCGCTTTATCTGAGAATCGAAAAATGCACGCCTGCTTTGTTTAGTGAAGATGCTATTTTGCGTGGCGATAGGGTTGATAACAGGCCCTTTATCGCATTGGAGTTTTTGCAAGGCAGTGAGGGGGATAATGAAAGCCCGGTGATGAGCCGTTATCGGCAAGCAACCCAGAATCTTTATAACGCGCTGGTTCATAGCCATGCTGCCTATGACGGGCTGACTCGAAACCGGCAGCCCTATCACCATGGTATGTTGCGACAATCGGTTCGTGAGCCTGAAGATACAATGACCTATTATTTTTATGACAGTGCGGTGTCGATGACCCAAGATCTGATGGATTGTTTCCATGACTATAATGAAGCCTATGAGAATGTATTAGAAGCTGTAGATGCAGGTGAGCCCATACCAGAGACGTTCTTGGAGGCGTTTAGGGTTAGCGCTCCGATCATGTTTAATGCACTTGATCCTATCGAGGCCGAGGTTCAAGAGTTTATGAAAGTGACAATTCCAGCCAGGGAGCGTTTGGAGCAGCGCGCGATGGATCGACTTCTTTTGCAGACAGACAGGGGTATGCAGCAGACACCTAAAACGCATATTTCTACACCACGCGCAGAGGGTAAAGCAGCTGATAAGGCGACCGCACCGATGATGTATGAGCTGCAAAATATGGTTATGAGTTTGTATTTTCAATTGGCAGATTTTATACCCCCTATCGGCCATAATATACTGGAAAAACACGATAACTTTGATGATATGAAGGCATTGCGACATGCAACATTTAATATTAAAAAGTTTTTGGAGAATAACCGCGATGCTTATGTGAAACCTGCGATGGCGGAAGCTAAGTCTAGATCGCCCAAAGGTCCGTTGCTGCAAAGTGTCCTTAGAGACTATAATAATGCGCTGGCGTTTGTAGAGGCGTTGCAGGGAGAATTTCAGACTGTTGAACAGGCACAGAAATCACTTCCAAAATATGCGTTGGCAAAAGATGCAGCGCTCGCTGAGGATTATACAGCCATAAGCCTCGCTCTCGTGCCGACGATTGTGCCGGCCCAACAGGCTATCACGAATTTTACACGGCAGAGTGACCGGGTGTTGGGGCAATTGCGCGAGGCGGGGTTGATTGACGATCACAATAAGCCTATTACCGGCATAACTGGCGCGGGGGCTAACCGCTAGCGCGGGTTCTCTATCTTAACCCTATCGTCATATATTATATGGTAATGTATGCGCCTATGTTTAGCAGATGGAGGAGATGATGGCGGATAGGCCTACTACTACAATTGACAGCAGGGATGCAAAGCACGCGTTGCGGGAGTGCGTGCGATCGCTGGAGTGCTGTGTTGGCGATTTTGATGCAAAAATGAGAGAGGTTTCAACTCAGCTGGGTCATTTGCAGGATATCTACGATACATGTGCGCAGGTCGATTTGCCCCAGATACGAGAGTTTGAGCTGCCCACATTGACGCAGGATATTGCTTTATTTGACCACCATGCCAAGAAGCTCACCGATGCATTTTCTGCGTTTAATGCCGCCCATCTTGAGCGTTTTAGATTAAATACACCTAATTTAACTGTGGTTTTAGGTGACTACCAGCGTATTACTGCATTGTTAACTGGGGTTGAGGAGCATTATACGCCGTTTCGTGCTGCACATGAAGGGATTCAGCGTCAGGTGAACCCCGAGTTGGTTTCGAGCCAGGCATCGGACAAGCCCACATTGCCTACCGATTTTGCATGCCGCTACATGGTTAGTGTGAATGCAATGGATAAGCTGGCCACCTCCTTTGTCGCAGCGGCGGAAAGATTTAAGGAAGAGGCGGCACCAGTCATGGAATCACTACAAAAGCTGGGCGCAATTGATGAGACGCTGCAACCCGTAAAAGCTTTCAACGCGCGTTCTTAATCCATCATCGGGCGTTTTAAGACGTGATTTTATCGACTTGTGAGAAATTGAGCTCGACCGGTGTCGGGCGGCCAAAAATGGCGACCGATACTTTGAGGGTTTCTTTGTCCTCGTCGATATCTTCCACGGTGCCGACGAAGGATTCAAACGGCCCATCGACCACTTTGACCTGCTCGCCAATATCGTAATTGAAGGCGCGTTTGGGCGCGTCAGTTCCGGCTTGCACCTGCTGGAAGATGGCGGCGGCTTCGGCATCGGAGATGGGTTGTGGCTTGGTGCCACCCCCGCCTAAGAAGCCAGAGACTTTTTCGGTTTTTTTGACCAGCTGCCAGGTGGCATCGTTCATATCCATTTTCGCCAATACATAGCCGGGGAAAAATTTACGCTCGGCGGCGACTTTTTTGCCACGGCGCATTTCGACCACTTCTTCGGTGGGGACAACGACTTGTTCGAATTTATCGCTTAAGCCTTGTTGTGCGGCGGATTCTAAAATCGCTTGCGCGACTTTTTTCTCGAAGCCGGAATAAGCATGGATGATGTACCAACGTTTGGGCTTGCCAGTGGGGGCAGCAGGTGCCGACTCGGCTACGGGAGCGGCGGCTGTTTCATTTGCTGCGTCTGCGGTTTCGGTTTCGTCTGCGGCTTGCGTTGCTTCGTTGTTCATTTTTTCCTCGTTTTTTACTTTTACCGGCTGCTTTAAGCGCCCATACCCAAAATCACGCGTACACCCCATGCGATGATATTATCGACGATCAGGAAGAAAATACCCGCTATCAGCGTGAGTACCAGCACCATTGCCGTGGATATCAGCGTTTCTTTGCGCGTTGGCCACACCACTTTACGGGTTTCCTGACGCACTTCGCGGACAAATTTGGCGGGGTTGATGGCCATGTTAAATTCTCCCAGACACAAAAACGTCTCCCAGACACAAAAACGCACACCGCAGGGGTGTGCTTTGGCCCCAGTTCATAGCCCTAAATAACTGGGTTGGCAAGCAAAATATAAGGGCAATCTTAATCAAGCTTTAACCCTTCGATGTTAATTTCGATGTTAATACTGAGATGTTCATTTAACCAGGAGAATAATATGAACCGGACTGCATGTGTTTTCGCTACTATAGTGTCATTTATGGCCAGTTCTGCTTATGCGGCAGAAAGCTTTGTCGATCGTTTTACCAAAGAATGTGAAGAGTTGGGTGAAGTGAAATATTGCGCCTGTGTGATTGAGGAGCTTGATAAAGAAGTGTATCTGGACAGTTATGACGACTGGACGGAGGAAGAAATTGCGGAAGATGAAGATATCAATAAAGCCTCGGAAAAATGCTTTCACCTATTCGCTATTGACGGATAGGGGCTGACATGATGCGACGATTGATGACGGGCGTGGCCCTGATTGTGATGTGTGGTGCCAGCGTATCTGCGCGGGCTGATTTGTCGGAAGTCAGCGAAATGCTGGGGATATTTCAGGACGTAGTGAGCACCGCGCAGCAGTTTGATCAGAGCTATTATGATGCTGACGGTTACGACGAAAACGGGTACGATGCCGATGGCTATGATGCAGAGGGGTATGATGCTTATGGGTATGATACTGACGGCTATGATGCGGATGGCTATGACGAGAATGGCTATGATGCAGACGGAAACCATTGGGAAGACGAATAGCCGGAACCAACCTAACAGATGAAAGATGCACCATGAAAAGACAGATTTTGATTGCTTTAGTATTGAGCGCGATGGCGATGCCTGCCATGGCGGAGCCTTTCCCCAAGCTGATTATCAAAAGCTTTGTGGAAGGATGCTCGGAAGATGACCAGAAGATGCTGCCTTATTGCGAATGCACGATTAATGAGCTGCAAAAACGCATGACCACCAATGAGTTTACCGATCTGATCGAATTGCCCGAAGATGAAATGATGGATAATGAAGGTTTCAATGATTCCATCATGGCCTGTGTGGATGAGATTCCGCAGTAGACACTGAGTGTCAACAGAAAAAGGCTCCCGATTGGGGGCCTTTTTTATGGGTTTGAGCGGTGTAGGTTAGAAGGATAACATGGGGTGTGGTGAGAGACAGGGTGTGCTCAAAACCGTGTTACGGTTTCTGCGCTGCCAACGCTAAGCTCACTATCGTTCGCTAAGCTTATGGTCGAACACAGGTTTGAACCGGAGTCTATCACCTCTGCCATTAAAAAGGGCCCCATGCGGGACCCTTTTTAATGGCAGGGGCGACAGGGTTGATTCGCCGCGTTTTAACGCGGCTCACCCTGCGGGCTCCTCACGTTGTTCGGAGTCCCATTTTGTCTGAGAGCAAAATGGTCGAACCTATAGGTTCTCACCCATCACTCCCGCATAAAAGAAAAGCCCCCTAAAAGGAGGCTTTTCTTTTATGGCAGGGGCGACAGGGTTCGAACCTGCGACCTGCGGTTTTGGAGACCGCCGCTCTACCAACTGAGCTACACCCCTGTGTTGGTAGAGTTCAGAGCTCAGAGTCCAGAATTCAGCAAAAGTTTCTCTGAACTCCGGACTCCGGACTCTGGACTCTGATATTAAGCAGAAATACTAGCAACGACGCCGGCGCCGACGGTGCGGCC
>DITS01000007.1 GCA_002422205.1 Alphaproteobacteria bacterium UBA6178 | reverse complement strand
AGGTGATGATTTCCATGTCGGCATGCGGGTGGGGCGGAAAGCCCGAACGCGGACCGATCTCATCATCGTTCCACACCCGGATCGCACCCCAGTGCATGCGGTCTTCGTCATGATAATCGGCGAAGGAGAAATGATGGCGCGCATTCAGCCAGCCATGATTGGCATGGCCGAGTGTATGATAGGGATAAACAGTAATCATATCGTCCTCCTTCCATCAGCGGATGGATTATGCTGCCACCAGACGGGGCAGACGGTTTGCTATAAAGGGAATACGGTTGAGGCTGAACGCCCCGCCACCTTGCACGGTGACAATGAATGCCAGCGCCACAAGCAATGCGGGAAACTCCCACCCGCCGCCCGTATTGCTAAACACCCACCCATTGCCCGCATGTGCCCACACGGCGCCCAGCAGCAACGGTATGCTTAAACCAGCTGCCAGTCGGGTTAAGAATCCAAGCAATAATGCGCTACCGCCTGCAATTTCGGCAAATATCGTCAGATATGCCGCAGCAGCAGGCAAACCCATGCTTTCAAAATACGCCACCGTGCCAGCCACCGTAAACACGCCGACTTTAAGCAGCCCATGCGAAAGCAGCACACTACCAAGCGATACCCGCAGCAGTGCTGAACCATAATATTGTGCATTATATTGAGTGTAAATAGTCATAAGTCATCTCCATCATGTTTGATGAGATGACTCTAACATTTTTGATAAATTTGATAATACAACAATGCGTCACCTTATTGATTCCAAAATGGAACCAATGGAGACTAATCAACCTTCATTAACTGAATAAACTCGTCGAGTTGCATGTCCATCGCTTTGACTAGCTTATACACGGTCAACATCGTCGGATTACGCTCGCCTGCCTCGATTTTACCAATCGCCTGACGCGATATACCGGCTCTTTGCGCCAGTGCTTCCTGACTGTACCCCCGATTAGTGCGTTCCGATTTCAGCGTGTATGTAAGACGTTTCACGAAGAAACTGTAGTTATTTTTTTTCATTCCTGTAATGCCTTTTTTCGGAGATTATACTGATCAAACAAAAACTTCTCCGCAACAATGGTAGCACGCCCTATCTTGCGTGCATTACTTACAGTATGCGTAAATGAATAATAAATATCGATAGGGGCTCAAGCCCTAAAACATAATAGCCGCATAAACAAAAGGAAGGATGCTTAATACGCTTTCACCGGCGAGACAAAGCCTTCAGGCTTTAAAGCCAGCAATGAACAATGCAGCTTTTGCAATGTGTTCTCAGCCGTATTCCCAATCACAAACCCGGGAATGCCCGTGCGTGCCACCGTGCCCATCACCAGCAAATCGGCTTCAATCTGGCTCATCACTTTAGGGATGGTGTTTTCAGCTTTTCCCCGCTCATGCAATACATGTACCGAACCAGTAATCCCCGATTCCGTTATCAGCTTATCCAGTGCAATCCGGTGTTCGGCCTCAACCAGACGGATTTGCTCTTCCAACTCCTCGTCCGATACTTTCAGCCACACATTTCCGCGCACATATTCTTCCATTTTATAATCCCAGCACGACACCACATGCAAATCGCCACTGCAGCGATCCGCAATCGAGCGCGCAAGCTGCAACATACGAATCGACAAATCACGCGATACAGCCTGCTCGCTGACCGGATCAATCGCCACCGCTACCCGCAGCTCGCGATGCGTGTGGGCAGCGGGCAAACACAGCCACACCGGAGCAGGACATTTGCGTAATAAATCCATATCCATGGCTTTAAAACCCTTACCCTCATCACGCAGCTGAGCGGCTTTCATCACCATGTCATACCCATGGCGTAATACATGACGAATAATGCTATTGGCGGGCATATCGCTGTATTCCACTTCGATAGCGACATCCGCTGCAAGCTCTACCTCACGCGAAGTTTCGAGCGTTTTATGCATCCGCTCAATCAATGATTGCCGATAGGTTTCCTCCTGCACGGAGAAATTAGACGGCAACGTAGGGCTCACAATCAGAATTTTAATCTGCGCACCCACATCCTGTGCAAAATGCAATGCCTGCTTGAGGCTTTGCGTAATATCGCTCATGCCATGACTAACAAATAAAATATTCTGCACCTTGCGCATACATCCTCGCTTTTTTTTATGAGAAGGCAACCTAACCTATCTAATAAAAAAGGGCCAGAAGAATCAGGCTAAAAACATAGTCTTTCACTAGGTTTTAGCTGCAAATGCTTGCTTTTATATAGGGTATGGTTAGCCTGTGCCCATCTGCTACAGAAGGAGCACGCCATGAACGGCGACATCACCATCGAAAACACCACCTATGACGAATTGAGAATTGGCCAGACCGCAAGGCTGACCCGTACATTATTAGAGCAAGACATCGAATTATTCGCCATCCTCTCCGGCGATGTGAACCCCGCGCATCTCGATAAAGCCTACGCCAAAGACAGCGCCTTCGGCGGCATCATCGGCCATGGCATGTGGTCAGGCGCGCTCATATCTGCGCTACTTGGTACCACCCTGCCCGGACCCGGCACCATTTACCTCAATCAGAATCTCGATTTCAAAAAACCCGTACGCCCGGGCGAGGCTATCACTGTTAGTGTCACCGTTAGAGAAAAACGCGAGCATAAACATGTTGTGATATTTGATTGCACCTGCACCAATGCATTGGGCGAAACCGTGGTAAGCGGCGAAGCGGTCGTCATTGCACCCACACAAAAAATTCGTCGCGAGCGTCCCGAATTGCCCGATATTCAACTCAATCATCATGACCGCTTCCGTGCACTCATCGACACCTGCGAAAATTGCCCGCCCAGCCGCACCGCCATCGTGCATCCCGTCACGCCGATTGCGATCAAAGCAGCACTTGAGGCTGTCGAAGAAAATCTTATCATCCCCGTGTTAATCGGGCCGGAAGCGCGCATCCGTCAGGCCGCCGAAGAAGCACAAATCGACATCAGCAGCTACGAGCTACTCCCCACCATGCACAGCCACGCTGCAGCCGAACAAGCCGCCCATCTTGCCGCGACAGGCGCCGTCGACATCATCATGAAAGGCAGCTTGTCCACCGATGAGCTAATGGCAGCGATTGTACCGCACAGCGCCGGATTGCGCACCGAGCGCCGCATCAGCCACGCCTATGTGATGGATGTGCCAACCTATCATAAATTACTTATCATCACCGATGCCGCTATCAACATTGCACCCTCCATGGATGAAAAAGCCGACATTTGCCGCAATGCGATTGATTTGTGGCGCGTGATTACGCATGCGGACGCCTTGCCCAAAGTAGCATTGCTGGCCGCCACCGAAAAAGTCAAATCCGACATTCAGGCCACCATCGACGCCGCCTGCCTGTGCAAAATGGCCGATCGCGGGCAAATCGCCCACGCCTTGCTCGATGGCCCTCTGGCGCTCGATCTGGCCATCAGCCAGCAAGCCGCGCAAGAAAAAGATATCATCTCATCCGTGGCTGGTGATGCCGATATTATGCTCGCGCCCGATATCCATTCCGGCAATATGATTGCCAAGCAGCTCACCTTTTTGGGTGGTGCGAATGCGGCAGGCATCGTATTGGGTGCTCGCGTACCCATCATCCTGGTCAGCCGCGCCGATTCGCTGCGCACGCGTTTAATGTCTTGCGCCCTTGGCCTTAAAATGGTGCAAGCACGCAAAGCCGGACAAGTCAAATGACCGGTGCCCTGCTGGTGCTCAACGCAGGCTCTTCCAGCCTGAAATTCCGCCTGTTCGACCCCGACCTCGCATTGTTGGCCAATGGCCGCATAACCGGCATCGGCAGCGATGCCACATTCCAGCTGGAAGGAGCGCAACCGCAAAATCTGCCGTCGTACACCACACAAGAACAAGCACTGCATGCCATGCTGCATTGGCTAATCGAACAGCCATGGACCTTGCGCGCCATCACACACCGCATTGTGCATGGTGGCAGCAATTACACAGCACCCACACGGTTAAATGATGCAATCCTTGCCCAACTCGAAACCTTGGTGCCGCTGGCACCGCTGCATCAGCCGCATGCACTCTCCGCTATCCGGTTGCTGGCAACGCTTTATCCCGACCTACCACAAATCGGCTGTTTCGATACCGCATTTCACGCCAATCATAGCCGCGTTTTCAGCGAATATGCCGTCAGCAAATCCTTGCGCACTCAGGGCATCCGCCGCTATGGCTTTCATGGTCTGTCTTATGATTGGATCATGCAGCAATTACAAATCCACCACCCCGAACAAGCAGCAGGCCGCGTGGTCGCCGCCCATCTGGGCAATGGCGCCAGCCTTTGCGCTATCCATAACGGCAAAAGCATCGACACCACCATGGGCATGACCGCGCTCGACGGCCTGCCCATGGGCACCCGCTGCGGCCAAATCGACCCCGGCGCACTGCTTTATATGCAGCGCGAATTACAGCTCGATGCAGCCGCAATCGAGCATACCCTGTCATACGATTCAGGCCTCAAAGGTCTCTCCGGCATCAGCAACGACATGCGCGAGCTGCGCGCCTCCGCACACCCCGATGCAGCATTCGCCATCGAATTTTTCACCATGATGACCGCGCAGCATATTGCACGCATGGCCGTCGCCATCGGCGGTATGGACATGCTGGTTTTCACCGGCGGCATCGGCGAAAATGACGCGCAGCTACGCAGCGACATTCAAAAACTGCTGGCTTTCATGCCCGCCTTCACCACCCTCACCATCCCCGCCAATGAAGAGCAGTTGATGGCACAACAATGCATCACCCTATTACAAGGAAATCTGATATGAGCATACTCGCAGGAAAAAAAGGCCTCATCGTTGGTGTCGCCAATGACGCCTCCATCGCATGGGGCTGCGCAAAAGCATTGCATGATGCGGGCGCACAACTGGCCCTGACCTATTTAAACGACAAAGCCAAACCGCACGTGGAACCGCTGGCACAACAAATCAACGCGCCGATTTTTATGCCGCTCGACGTCACCATCGACGCACAGCAAGACGCATTATTTGAAGCCATCAACTCACAATGGGGCCAGCTGGATTTCCTGATTCATTCGATTGCCTTCGCCCCCAAAGCCGATATTGCAGGCCGCGTTACCGATTGCAGCCGCGAAGGCTTCCTCACCGCTATGGACATCTCCTGCCACTCGCTCATCCGTTTGGCTAAAGCGGCAGAACCACTGATGGCCCAAGGCGGCTGTATCCTCACCATGAGTTATTATGGCGCCGAAAAAGTCGTGACGAACTATAATCTCATGGGCCCCGTCAAAGCCGCGCTGGAAGCCACCACCAAATATTTATCCGCCGAGATGGGCCCGCGCTATATCCGCGTCAACGCCATTTCCCCCGGGCCGGTTAAAACCCGCGCCGCCTCGGGCTTAAGCGATTTCGACAAACTAATGGAACAAGCTGCTGCCAAAGCCCCCTTGCATCAGCTCGTTTCCCTCGATCAGATAGGAGAGCTGGCTTCGTTCCTCGTCTCCGACAACGCCAAACAAATTACCGGACAAATTCTCTATATCGATGCCGGTTATAATGTATTAGGCTAACCGCATGAACAAAGCTTTCACCAAAGAAAACGATGGCGACGACGATGACGATGATAACGTCGAAAACCCATTACCTGCCTTGCCTAAAAATGCCAAAAACTACATGACTCCAAACGGCTACGGCCAGTTAAAGCAGGAATTGCGCCAGCTTCTGCACACCGAACGTCCAAAAGTAGTGGAAACCGTAGCATGGGCTGCAGGCAATGGCGACCGCTCCGAAAATGGCGATTACATTTATGGTAAAAAGCGCCTGCGCGAAATTGATCGTCGTATCCGCTACCTCACCAAAGCACTCGACAATGCCGAAATAGTCGACCCCGCACGTCAGCAACAGCTGCGAAACATATTCTTCGGCGCCACCGTCACCTACCGCCGCGAAGATGGCAGCGAACACACCGTCAAAATCGTCGGTATCGACGAGGCCGATGTGTCACGCGGTCATATCAGCTGGATCACCCCTGTCGCTCGCACCCTGATGAAAGCAGGCATCGGCGACAGCGTCGAGCTGCACACGCCATCCGGCCATGAAACCCTCGAAATTATCGCCTTATCCTATCCGCTCACTCACTAAAGCGGCGATAGAGTGCCTTCAGCTCGGCTATTTTTTCTGCCTGCTCCTGCGCATCGGGCGCGGCAAATGCATCACGCACACAGGCATCTAAATGGGCACCCAAAATATTACTCTCCACCGCATGCACCGCCGCACGAATCGCACGCAGCTGCGCCAGAATATCAGGACAATAGCGCCGCTGCTCAATCATCCTTTTAACGCCGTCCACCTGCCCGCTAATCCGGTTCAGCCGCTTGAGCTCCGCTGCATAATCCGGATGGGCATGCCCGCCACATGGCTCTGCCTTGTCTTTACCCATACTCACCCCATCACCAAAGGCGCGACAAACGCGAAAAAGAACCCTATCGCATAAATCGCGAGTGAAACGACATACATAATCCCACTATGTTTGCGCAATCGCTGGCATTGCGCCGCCAGCTGCGCATCCGTTGGGCATGGCGCAAAACGGCTACGATAGCGCATTACGCCGGAAACCATAAGCATCAGCCCCGCCACTCCAAACACCAGTAGCTTATGCTCCGACAGCCAGATCAGTTGCGGTACAGCGCTCACAATACCCGCCAACACCGCCCCCGCACCCAACGCCACAAATAACGCAGGCAAGGCACAGCAAATCAGCGTGCCAAGCGACGTAAACAAGCTAAGGCTATGCACAACCTTCTGCATTAATCCGCCTGCCGATGCATCATCGTCACCGTATAACCGGCATCGGTAATAATATCGGTAATCGCTGCATCATCGAGCGTCTGATCATCTTTTGTCACCACTGTCACCATGCGTTCATCCAAATCCACATTCACACTCGACACGGCATCCTGTTTGCCAAAGCCCTTCTCGATTCCTTTTACACAGAACGCACATACCAGCCCATCCACACCAATATGAATCGTCTCAGCGTGCGCCCCGCCAGCAAAAACCAAACCACACAGAACCATTAAAACCAGTTTTTTCATATTCACCCCCTAACTTAAAATTGCCAAGTAACATTCACCATTACATCACCTTTATGGCTTATACCAAATTCGCCAAGCACCTCTTGATTAAACAAGCGTATAAGCGGCGTGACTACCCATTCCTCGCCCATATCAGGTTGATGATCGACCTGTAACATCAACCAGCTATGTATATCATCATACCCGCCCACATAGGGCGCCACCCCAACACGCGCCTTATGTGAATAGGACTGTTCAATATCGCCCGCGTAAATATACCGATTCTCGTATGATACATAAAGCCGCCGCGTTTCCCAGTCGGCTTCCATTCCGATTACCCCCGCAAGGTTGGTATCACCCGCATGCTCCGCCACCCCCAACCCGCTGAGCAAAAATAGATTGGCCTGCGAATCCGCCTTATTCCAGCGCGCCAGCAAGCGGTTATAGGTGGCGGTATGAATCCAGTCCTCATCATCTCGCAAATAAAGGCTGCTCACCCCCAACGCATCACGCGCCGTAGGCGAATAGCTCGCCATCGCAGCAGATTCGGAACCATTATAAGTGCCCATAAGCATCCAGCCATCCGTAAATGACACAGGCCGAACCTGCCCGACCGAAGGCAGTATCACCATGAATATCGCTACCAATAACCAACGCATCTTATACCCCATAGGGGTATAGTAACAAACCAGACTCTTAATGCAAAACTATTTTTTTGAGCGCCGCTACACAGCAGCTAATGCTTAGGAATGCGTGCCATTTCATGCAAATAATCAACCATGCGACGCGCCACTTCCTGCGCCCCCACCACGGCCAAATCCACTTTCTGATTGGCAAAATACTGCATTTCTTCTTCATTATGCGCACGCACCAGCACCTGAATCTCGGGCTTGAGAGCGCGCGCGCTCTCCACAATCCGCCGCGCTTCAAACGGGCTGGGCACCGCCACAATAATCGCCATCGCCTTCTCAATCGCCGCTTCCAGCAACGGCTCCTCGTGCGAGCCGTCACCGACAATCGCATGCAGCCCCTTGCTGCGCATAGCCTCTACGCGTTCACGGCTTAAATCGATCACCACCAGATCAATATTCGCCGACTGAATATTTTGCTGAATAATCCGCCCCACGCGGCCATACCCCACCAGAATCACCAGATCTTTGAGCGCCTGCTTTTCCTGCCCTTCCAAATGGTGCAAATCCCCTTCAACAGCATTAAACAGCTTCGCAAGCCGTGGCCGCTTGGTAATATAGCCCTGAATCGCGTCAATCAGATGAAATACCAGCGGATTCAACGTAATCGAAATCAACGCCCCTGCCAGAATCAGGCTGTTACCTTCTTCGCCGAGCATGCCATATTTCATACCCAGCCCAGCGAGAATAAACGAAAATTCCCCGATCTGAGCCAAACTGGCCGATACCACCAGCGCCGTATGCAGCGGAAAGCGAAACAAAAGGACAATCACAAAAGCCGCCAGCGATTTACCCACCAGAATAATCAGCACCACCACCAGCACATGCAGCGGCTGTTCCACCAGCACATAAGGGTCAAACAACATGCCCACAGCCACAAAGAACAAGACCGCAAACGCATCCTGAAATGGCAAAGACCGCTCTGCCACTTCGCTTGAAAGTTCGGATTCCTTGATCATCATACCGGCAAAAAACGCACCAAGCGCAAACGACACATCAAACAAACTCGCCGCACCAAACGCCACCCCCATCGCCACCGCAAACACCGCCAGCGTAAACAGCTCGCGCGAGCGGGTGCGCGCCACCATCATCAGCCCCCATGGCAAAATGCGTTTGCCAATCATCAGCATAAAAACAATGAACAGGATAATCTTGCCCAGCGCCATGCCAAGCGAAGGCAGCCAGTCCCCCATGGTTAAAGCTTTATCCTGTGACTCCGTAAAATGCGGTGCCAACGCCGGAATCAACACCAATGCCAGCACCATCACCAGATCTTCAACGATCAGCCAGCCCACGGCTATCCGCCCATTCATCGATTGCACCGCATTATGCTCTTCCAATGCGCGCAACAGCACCACCGTACTCGCCACCGACAATGCCAGCCCGAGCAAAATCCCGCTTTCCAGCGGCCAGCCCCAAAACAGCGCCGCCAGCGTGCCCAGCCCCGTAGCAACCGCAATCTGCGCAATAGCACCGGGCACGGCGATATTTTTTACCGCCAGCAAATCTTTAATCGAAAAATGCAACCCCACGCCAAACATCAGCAGCACAATACCCACCTCCGATAATTCGGCGGCAATCTCGGCATTGGCAACAAAACCGGGTGTAAAGGGGCCGATCAGAATCCCCGCGAGCAAATAACCCACAATCGGCGACAAACGCAGCTTGGTTGCCAGCATACCGCCTACAAAGGCGGCGCTCAGCCCCATCGCCAGAGTCGAAATCAATGGTGTATCATGCAGCATACCAAAATCCTGTTACTATCCCTGTCTTATGCCAGCATGCGCCTTAAGTTACCAGCATTTGATAAAAAAGATTGTCACAGAACTGTCATTTATCATGTGCTGCGCATCAGCGGCATGGGGATGAGGCCCTTGCCATTTACTCACGCGGACCTTCTTGCTTTTGTACTATCATCCGCACCTCGCCACGATGAGCACGCCCTCAGATGCAACCGCTAACTCGGCCATTGCTGCATGGCAAGCGCCGCCACCCGTTTGAGCATCCGTCGTGGCACGCCGCTTTTGGCTTGCACCGCAATGCCGGAATTCACCGTCATGATATAACACGCCAACGCCTTGGGGTCTGCATCGGCAGGTAAATCACCTTCTTTTTTAGCTTGTGCAAATCGCTCAGCCATCCAGCGCTCTGCCGTCATACGCATGCTCGCCATCATTGCGCGGATTGCTTCCGACTCGGGGCTGGTCACCAGCGCCCCCTGTACCATCAGACACCCGTCCGGCGCATCCGGCATCGTCACCAGTTTCACCTCATGCTCCAAAATATATTCCGCTACTTCACGCGCGGTTTTCAGTTTAAATGCCCGATGGTAAAACCCGCCATTTTGGCATCCATAGCGCTCCACCGCCTTAATAAATAATTGCTCCTTATTGCCAAATGCCGCATAAAGGCTAGGCACATTAATGCCCATGGCTGCCGCCAGCTTGGCCACCGATACCCCTTCATAGCCATGCGTCCAAAACAGCCGAAGCGCCACATCGAGCGCCGCATCTACATCAAAATTTCTGGGTCTGCCTTTTGCCATTGTTTCTTTATGTACCGATCACTAAAAAATAGTGTTGACAGTTATTTTGTACTTATATATGTAATGATCATTACACAAACAAGGAGTATTGTCATGCATTATGTTGATGGGTTCGTCGTACCAGTCCCGACCGAAAACCTGGAGGCCTACCGCGAAATAGCCGATAAGACTGGTAAAATATGGATGGAACATGGCGCGCTCGCCTATGTCGAAGCGGTTGCCGAAGACAATGAGGACAAAGGCTTCTGCGCCACCTTCCCGCAGGCGTTTAATGCCAAAGAGGGTGAAACACTTGTGTTTGCCTATATCCTGTATACATCACGCGCACAGCGCGACGAGGTGAATGCCAAAGTCATGGCGGATGAGCGCTTGCAGTGCAACGATCAAGCCATGCCCTTCGATTGCAAACGCATGGCCTATGGCGGATTCCAGTCTATTGTGCAATATTAGACATAATTAAAGGGGAGCATTATGGTCACTGCCATCATCATCACAATCATCTTAGTCTGCGCGCTGGCATTTTATATTTCACGCCAGCCCGACAGCTTCTCCGTCACCCGTAGCGCTCTCATTCATGCAACGCCCGATGCGGTCTTTGCGCATGTCAATGACCTGCATAAATGGGAGCATTGGTCACCATGGGCTAAAATGGACCCCAACGCTAAAACCAGTTTCGACGGGCCCGCCTCTGGCACCGGCAGCAGCATGAGCTGGCGTGGCAAAAAAACCGGCAAAGGCAGCATGCATATCACCCAAAGCCAGCCCCACTCGATGGTTCAGTTCCGTCTGGAATTTATCAAACCCATGAAAGCCACCAACTCCGCCGAATTTATATTCGTGCCCGAAGGCAGCCTCACCAAAGTCACATGGAGCATGTGGGGCACCAACAATTTCATCGGCAAAGCCATGAGCCTGATTTTCAACTGCGATAAAATGGTCGGCACCAGCTTTGAAGAAGGATTAGCCAGCCTGCGAAGCGTGGTAGAAAGCAAGCCGCTTACAAACTAGATGCCTTGTGGGGCGCATCTTCAAAACATGCATGCACCATATCTTCGCATACCCGCCGCACCTGGTCATAAGCCTGCATCGGCAGAACGTCGGATTTCTCCCCAAAAAGCCTTCTCAGCTCCGATACCGAAAAACAAGCGGTTGGCTCAGTACGATCCAATATAGCCTGCATGTGCTTGCGCGATTCCGGCGATAAGGGCCTGCAGCTTTCATCGGCTGACCGCTTAGGAGAATTCGCATCAATCAGCTTTCCGGCTTTCAAGCCCATATAGGGCCCATCTTCAGACAACGCGACCTCCAGCAGCCTAAGCACTTTTTCAAATGCCACCTTTTGGGGCATTGCTCGGGCTGCATAATCAACATGAGATACCTGATACATAATCAACTCTTCATCATTCAACATAATCCAGTTAATTGCCTAGGACTGGCCCCGCTGACAAGAAAAACCTTCGCTTACAACACAATTATCATCAACTCTTCATTAAACACCATCGAAGCCTATTACAAGATCAACCTCAGCGCGGCGCTTCGATTCCCTTGGTCTCATAACAAAAAACCACGGCAAGCGAACCTGCCGTGGTTTTTATGTTAGTCAGAATTAGCAGTAATTAAGCAGCTAAGCTCAGATTAACAGCTGAAGTCTTACCTTTTTCGGTCACGAGATCATAAGTCACGCGTGCACCTTCATTCAAAGTCGTCAGACCCGCGCGCTCAACCGCACTGATATGTACAAACGCGTCAGCGCCGCCTTGATCCGGCTGAATGAAACCAAAACCCTTTGCTGGGTTAAACCATTTAACAATACCATTAGCCATAAGAAATATCCTTTTACTGGCGTTCGTCGCTACCTGCACTATGCAGGTAACATCAAGGAGTCGGAATTGAGGCATAAACCTTACCTCTTTTTAGAAACGTCAGGAAAATGGAGGATACCCTAAAGTAGCCTGAGTGCCAAAGGCACAACGTAACAAACTAAAAAGCCCGAAACGCTTACTGTCATCAATAAAGAGTAAAACCAAACTCACTTCAGACCATACATCAGCATAGGGCCAAAGTCTATTAAAATCAGAAAAATTTACAAAAAGCCAAAAACCCCATTGATTTAACTGAATTCATGGGTGCCGCCGCTGTCTTTATCGGCGCCTTATGTTCTACTCATCACTACGAATTGTAGCTTTATCTGCTTCTGCCTACCGTGACGACTTCTAGCCAAAGCGGCATGGAATAAGCGGATGGAGACGTATTTATTATGGCAAACCTACACCCAAAATCGAACGGCGCAAAATCAAACGGCGTTGCATTTGATTCCCAAGCTAATATCAATAGAAACCTGAACCCACGACATAACGATACGGATTCGGCTGTGAACAATAAGGGCGCATCCGAGCGCCATACGCGCGCCCCTGCCCCCGCCGACCCCCATCAGGACGAACACCCACCCCATAATCGCACCGTGCATAATGGCTATTCCAGCAAAGGCGAATATGGCACCGAAGAATATTCGCGTGATGATGAGGGCGACAGCGAAATCCCTAATGATCACCACTTCGTTTCTCAGCCCGATGATCATGACCCAGCCGAGTCAGGCTATCGCGAGTCACGCTACGGTAGAAGTGACACAGACAGCTACCGCGACCGTGGCGGCAAAATGAATCGCAAAGGAGAGGATGATGAAGTCCCGGATAAAGCCAATCGGGAAGATGATACCCGAGAGGACTAATACATAACCGAAAAGCGGGCTGATACCAGCCAGCACAACAACAGGAGGACACGATGGCTATCGATACCAATCAAGGCACCGGCGGTGGAAACACCATGTGGTGGATACTCGGCATTATCATATTAGCGCTGGCTATCGGCTATTTCGCCTATAATCAGGACTCCATCAACGACGGAGACTCAGAGTATGAAGCGCCCTTAGCAACCGGCGCTAATCCGGATGGCAAATAATCAGTTTTTAACCAAGGAGACTACCCATGAAACAAGTTTATAACACTACCAAAACAGGCCTGGTGGCTTTGGCATTCAGCACTGCGCTGGTGCTATCGGCACCGACAGCTGTATTCGCACAAACCGATACCAATAATGCATCCAAAAACACCACCGCACAGGATTGGAACGACATGGATTCTTACTGGCGCGATAACTTCAAAACGCGCCCCTATTACAAAGAGGGCTCCACCTATGAGTCCTATCAACCCGCCTATCGCTACGGCTCCGACCTGCACGATAAAAATGCAGGCAAGAAATTTGATGAGCTGGATGAAACCAGCATCCGCAGCGAATGGGAAAAAAATCCTAACCGTGGTGCGCTAAGCTGGGACGATGCGAAAGAGCCTGCCCGCGATGCGTATGACCGTCGGGCCACCGGCGCAAAACCTGTCTCGGGTAACACCGGCCCCAAAGCTCCCGCAACCACCGGCACCACTAACTATTAAGGAGAATAGATAATGAAAAAGTTACTTTCAACCACAGCAGCCACTTTTGTATTAACTATGGGTCTCGCCTCCGGCGCATTTGCAGGAGACACCGAAGACTTTGTCAAAAAGGCGTCAATGAGCAATTTATTTGAAATTGAATCAAGCAAATTAGCGCAACAAAAAGCACAGAAGACCTCTGTGAAAAACTTTGCTAACAAAATGATTCTCGATCACACCCAAGCGGGTAATGATCTGAAATCAGCGGTTGGTACTGCGGATATTGATCCTTCATTAGTCGCGACAAAACTAGACAAGGATCATCAGGAAAAGTTGAATGACCTGCGTAACGAATCAGCAGAAGATTTTGATGCTGCCTATATGGAAGCACAGGAAGACCTGCATGATACTGCCATTAGCCTATTCGAAGACTATGCAGAATCGGGTGAGAATGCGCAGCTAAAACAGTTTGCAACTAAAACATTACCTGTGTTGCAAAGCCATGAAGATATGACAGACAAACTGGACTAGCCTAACGATCTGCAACGCATGTTGTATTACATGGATTGCATAATAGCCCTCCTTCGGGAGGGCTATTATTGTATCTGCGAATGCAGCATCAATTTCAATCATGGGATCGCAGACATTCCCGACGCGAACATCTGCGTAGCGCCCTCATCGATTTCAATTATTGGAATCAATTAAATTAGAGCGCACGTTGTGGAACGGGTTTGCGCTTACGGGTTTTATTCTTAGGGCTGGATTCCAGACGATCCGGATATTTCTCCGGTTGCGTCCCCTTTATTTTCATAGGCACCTGGCGGTCAGAATCCTTGGCATTCTCATCATGCTGCTTCATTTTAATTCTCCATAATTAAATTAGATGAGTGTACATCTAAGCTTTACGCACATTAATTCTCTAGCGAACCCCCGCAGCCAAATAATAAAATTATAATAAACACCCTCGTTTAATTTTAATGGTATTTTTATATGGAAAAGCGCCTTCCCTATAGAGCCATAATCTCTGCACTCCTAGGATGGAATCGCAGAATAACTGCAAACAACCATTAGGAGGAAATCATGGACACGCTCAAAGATTTATATGTCGATCAATTGCAAGATTTATGGAGTGCCAACAAACAGGCGAAGAAGATTACGGAAAAGCTCTGTGATGCTGCCACCGATAAAGACTTATGCTCCATGCTCCAGCGCAGTCAAACGCGTATCCAAGAGCATAACAAACGCCTGGAAAAAATTATCACCAATTATGACGCCTCGCCCGATGACGAGCATTGCAAAGGCATGGAAGGTTTGGTGAAAGAAGCAAAAAAACATGCACTCGAGGAAGATTTTTCTGACGATGCCGTGCGTGATGCACAAATCATCGCACAAGAGCAACGCATCACCCATTACGGCATTGCCGCTTATGGCACCTGTTGCGCATTAGCAGAGCAGCTGGGCTTCGATAATGATGCCCGCATTCTGCGTGCCGATCTGGAAGATGTTAAAAAGGGCGATAGCGTCCTCAGCAAAATCGCGCTGCAATCCGTCAACAAACGCGCAGCATAAATTTTTGACTCATAATAACCAGCGCCTCACATCGGCGCTGGTTATTATTTTATGCGCTATTTATCACGTCAAGGGCCTGCACATATTGCAACTTAATCGCATAGGATTTCCAATGTTATAGTAAACAAAAAGGAATCCGCCGCATGAAGCATGCAACCATTTACACCGTAATTTTCGCGAGCGCATTATTAAGCGCATGCCACGCAAAAGAGCATAAAGATGTCTGGAGCAGCCTCGATTATTATCATTACGACAAGCCCACTGAGACCCGCCCTATCCGCACCAGCGGTGGCATGATGATGACCGCGCCCGCATCACTCTAATAAGTGGGCTACGTCCCACAGAAAGTTTGATAATCCGGCATATCCTTCGCTGGCGTATGATACCGGTTGAACGCATCCTGCGCTTGATACGGATGCTGTATCGCATCGAGCAATCGATGCATGACCGACATATCACCCTGCACCACCGCCGCTTCCAGCGCTTCTTCCATAAAATAATTACGCGGTATCACAGCAGGGTTATGGGCATGCATCATATCCACCACCTGTTTTGTCTCCTCCGCTTGTCGGCTTAAACGCGCCCGCCAGCGCGCATGCCATTGCGCAAAATCCACACCATAATCCGCAGGCACTACATCTGGGTGTAACGCGCGAAAGCTATAGTTGTAATCCGCACCACTAGACTGCATCCACGCCAATAATGAGGCGATCAATGGCATATCTTCCGCCTCAGCATGAAACAGCCCCAACTTCGCACGCATCCCCGTCAACCAATAGCCATCATACACTGCGGGAAAGCGATTGATCACTGCTTGTGCAATCGCAATCGCCTGTGCCTGCTCAGGGTGCAGCAGCGGCAAAATTGCCTCTGCAAAACGCATAATATTCCACTGCGCAATAGGCGGTTGGTTGCCAAATGCATAGCGCCCATGCCGGTCAATCGAGCTGAAAACCGTCGCCGGATCATACCGGTCCATAAATGCACACGGCCCATAATCAATTGTCTCACCCGATAGCGCCATATTATCCGTATTCATTACCCCATGAATGAACCCCACCATCTGCCATTTAGCAATCAGCGCCGCTTGCCGCTCCATCACCGCATCCAGAAACAACGCATACACCGCCTCGCCGTCAAGCGTAGGGTAATGCCGCGCAATCGTGTAATCGGCCAATGCTTTTAGCAACGCATCATCGCCCTGCATGGCCACATATTCAAACGTGCCAACGCGAATATGGCTGGCCGCCACCCGTGTAAGTATCGCCCCCGCCAACGGTGTCTCGCGCAGCACTGCCTCACCGGTGCTGACCACCGCAAGGCTGCGCGTGCTTGGCACACCCAACGCATGCATCGCCTCGCTCATAATATATTCACGCAACATCGGCCCCAGCGCCGCGCGCCCATCCCCACTGCGTGAAAATGGCGTGCGCCCCGATCCTTTGAGCTGCACATCCACCCGCATACCATCGGGCATGGAATGCTCGCCCAACAACACCGCGCGCCCATCCCCTAGCATTGTAAACCCGCCAAACTGATGGCCCGCATAAGCCTGCGCAATCGGTTCCGCACCAACAGGCACATCATTCCCCGCCAACACAGCAATACCTTCATCGCTGAGCAACGCCGAAACATGCAGCCCCATATCCTGCGCCAGCTGGTCATTCAGTACCACCAGCTTTGGTGCACGCACAGCCACCGGTTGCTGCCGAGCAAACAACGCATCCGGCAACCGGCTGTAGCTATTATCAAACTGCCACCCCATGGCATTGTCGCGCTGCGCCATCACACTCCATTCCTAAACCATAAAATTGGGCTATATTTTCATTAATGTTTTGATATGCGCATCGGGCTTCAATTGGCCACAGCGATAATCCATCACCTTCCGGCGCGCCGGATTAGTGTAGTAATGCAAATGAATCAGCACACCAAACCGGTCATCAATTTCCATCTTCGAAATGATAAACCCCGCTTTCAGCTTAGGGATAATCACCGCATTATTCGTCGCGCAATGCCGCGAATAAATCAGCTGAAACCCCTTATCGGATAACACGGTAATACAATGCGCGAGCAACAACCCGTAAAGCCCCTTGCGCCGATGCTGTGCCAAAATCGCCGAATTGACCATATAATAAGTGCTGGCATTCTCTTGAAATCCCCAGCTCCACCCGACGAAGCGATCCTCGGCATCAAACACACCCAGATAGAGCTTGTAAGGCGCGCCCAAAGCCTGCCCAAGCGCGTGCAGCTGCTCTTTTTCTGTATGCGAAAGCGCATCCTGAAACGCATACCCATGCGTATCGTCAAACGCCGCATCCCGATGCACGGCAAATAACGGCTTAAACTCCGCCTCACTCAACGCTCTGATCGAATATTCCTGCTGCATAACATCTTCCGTTGGCCATCAATGCCTATAACAGAAAAACTTATGAACGCCAAACCAGCAATTGATATACGTGATAAAGCGCTTCAATTGAAAAGAGGCGCTCTTCATACCAGCATCGAATGCACAATATCCCTACGGATAAAAACTATAGAAAAGTTATATCTAAGTGAGTAGCAAACGTCATATAAGGATTGAATGGTTCAGCCGCTATAGGAATGCATGGATTACTTTATTTACCTCACATTATTCGGCGGCGTGGCACTCAGCATCGGCTGGGTAAAGCATATCTGCAAGCGCATCAGCATCGCCTATTCCATCGTCTATTTGCTCATTGGTATTATCGCCTATCAATTGATCGACGGACTGCCATGGACGTCGCCTTTCCGTGATCAGGCGATGACGACCCACATCACCGAAGCCATGGTCATCATCGCGCTGATGGGCATCGGGCTTAAAATCAACCGCCGCTTCAGCCTCAAAGGCTGGCGTGCACCCTTCATGCTCGCCACGCTTGGCATGCTGCTCAGCATCGGCGCGGTGGTTACCATCGGCTATTACGGGCTGGGCTTAGGCATTGCTGCTGCGGTATTGCTCGCAGCCGTGCTCGCGCCGACCGATCCGGTGCTCGCCTCCGACGTGCAGGTCAAAGCACCCGATGATACCAAAGACCACGAGGTGCGTTTTGCGCTCACAGGCGAGGCAGGCATCAATGATGGCCTCGCCTTCCCCTTCACATGGCTGGCCATCGCACTGGCCACCACCTATGCCAGCGGGCAGCCGTGGCTTGCCAGCTGGCTCGCCTATGATCTGCTCTACCGCATCATTGCAGGCCTCGCCATCGGCTGGCTCGGTGGCAGGGCTATTATCTATTTATTCTTCAAGCTGCCCGACAAATATAACATCGACGGCATACAGCGCGGTCTCGTCTCGCTTTCTGCCACCATGTTCGTCTATGGCGTGTGCGAGCTTGCGCATGGTTATGGCTTCATCGCCGTATTTGTCGCAGCCGTCACCATTCGTAATTATGAGCTCGACCATGAATACCATAAATCGCTGCATAATTTTATTGACCAGATTGAGCATATTCTGCTGGCAGTCTTGCTGGTGATACTGGGCGGCGCGCTGACAGACGGACTGCTCGATGCGCTCACCCTGACCCATCTGTTATTCGCGGGGCTGTTTATCCTGATCATACGCCCCATCATCGCATGGATAAGCCTGAGCGGCACGGGCATGGCAACCAAACATAAAGCAATTGTCAGCTTTTTTGGCATCAAAGGCATCGGCTCATTCTTTTACCTCGCCTTCGCGATGAAAGAAGCCGAGTTCGAAGCCGCCGCCGAGTTATGGGCGATCACGGGGTGCGTGGTTGTGCTGTCCATCGCCATCCACGGCCTGTCCGCCGCGACGATAATGAAGCGGTTGGAGAGATAGGTATTTGTCTGGCCAGCAGACCATACACGCTAATGCTTAGTAGCAGAATAGATACAAACTTTCTGGCAGCAGTTAATCTATCGAAAAAAGATATCCTCTTCCCATGAATCTACATGCAATACATCTTTGGCAATAAATGTCATTAACGCGTTACCTTCTCGAACGAGCTTTCGCGCCCTATCAGGCGCACTATTTGAAGGGTGAGCTTTGCTTCCATGAGCAACATTATTTCGCAATTGTGCAAAACTGTTTATTAGAAAATCTTTCCATGTCTCGATTATGGCGCAATTGGGTTCCCACTCCACTTGCTCGTTTCTGATAACAAGGAATCCGGGCGGTTGTGATTTTAAGGTGCTAAAATTTTGGGTGGCAGTAGCGAACGAGTGAGAACGCTCTATGTGATCAGCAAGTGCTTCCCAATTTATACCTATAATTTTTTTGTCAGATTTTCTTTTAGCAAAGCTAGGATTATGGTGGATGAGGAAATACTCAAACTTTGTACTTCTGGTCAGATAATCTGAGATTTCTTGCTCAATGCACATGCCAATACCATAGGGGAGTTATCTGCATTTCTGTTTTTCCAAAAATTCGATAGTGAGATCGAGCTCATCTAAAAGCCTTGGAAGCCGATTAGCAGTTACGCTCCATTTTTCTCTGAGTCCTGTTAGCATGCGTAATGAGTACGCGTGATAACGTTTAAAATTTCGTAACTCATATAAGATAGCACCTTGGCGATCCATAAAAAGGGAGCCACCTTCATAAGGTGGTTCAACTAATTCTTTTACTAGAGCGTGGTACACTTCAAATTCTTTCCATCGCTGGGTGCTCTTTTTATCCCACCAGAATTTTATAACGCTAAAGATAAAGGCAATGGCTGCGCCAAGCAATCCTAGGGGCAGACCGTAATCTTTAAGTACATCCAAAAGGTCGATTATAAAATTCATGCCAATACCATATGAGAGTTCAAACCATTTAATTTCTGTATTTATAACAGAAAGATGACCGAACGCAAATGCAGCTATTTTAATAACCGTTTTTTCGCAAACGCTCTCCCAGAATGGGATTTGAGGTATTTCTCAAATTCCAAAGCTTGATATTTATCCTTGAAAGCGCAATACCAGACCAACTCCCAAGGCACGAATTTAGCGGTGTGGTTAGATTTTCCACTATTATGATCTGCCACGCGCTTTTTCAGGTCAGCGGTTGCGCCTGTATATTCCTGATCTGCAAAATGAAGGCTGCGGATAATGTAAACATACCACATAATTTGCTCCAGTCCGTCGCCGCCCTTTCGGCTATGCCGGACACTGCTTCGCCCAAGTCGCTGGTACTCCCCGTGGCTGCGCCACGCGTAGCCCCATCGGGGCGAAGCGTGGTGGTCGGTAGCGGACTGAATGCAAATTGTTCGGACAAACTTCTCGAAGCAATTCAACGCTCCAGCAAGTTGTTCGACTCCGTTATGGACAGTAGTGCAAACAACCAAAATTCGCTCGCCGCTTAGGGTGTTTTCTTTTGGAAAATCTTTCTATCTATTACTGCATCCGCCAGCGTGTGCTGATTCAGTAACCTAATAAAAGCCTTACTTGCATCCGCTAGAAAATGCTTCAGTTTACAGACGCTAACGACCGTACAAGTGTTGGCTTCACGATTGAAGCATTCCACCAGATACATGTTCGGCTCCAGTGCCAGAACAAGATCGCCCAAGCGTAGTGCTTCAGGTTTACACGCCAGTCGAATGCCGCCGCCTTTACCTTTGCTGCTGGTGACATAACCAAGTTGGGCAAGGCGATGCACCACCTTCACCAGATGGTTTCTGGAGATGGCGTAATGCTCGGCTATTTCGCGGACGCTGCATAATTTATCCGGCTGGGCGGCCAGATACATCAGGCTTCGCAAGCCGTAATCGGTAAATTGGGTAAGTTGCATAATCGCCTTGTAAATATCTGAGAAGTGATTATAACCATAATATGTATATAATATACATATTATAAAGGAGATGCCATGTTAGACGAAAAAACCATTGCGATTGTTAAATCCACCGCCCCCGTGCTGGCAGAGCATGGTGAAACGCTAACCAAGCATTTTTACAAACGGATGTTCTCGCATAACCCGGAAGTGGCTCCGTTCTTTAACCCGGCACATCAAACAGCAGGTAAACAGCAACGAGCACTTGCAGGTGCGATTACAGCCTACGCCGCTAACATCGACAATCTAGAAGTGCTGGGTGGAGCGGTGGAGTTGATTGCCCAAAAGCACGCATCGCTCATGATTAAGCCAGAGCATTATCCGATTGTAGGCGAAAACCTGCTTGCATCTATCCGCGAAGTGCTGGGTGAAGCCGCAACGGATGACATTATCAACGCATGGGCTGCCGCCTATGGTTTCCTTGCCGATATTCTGATTGGCCGTGAAAAGCAAATTTATGATGAAAACGCCAAGAAACCCGGTGGCTGGGAAGGCTTCAAGTCATTCCGCGTCAGCCGCAAGGAAAAAGAAAGCAGCAACATCACCTCGTTCTATCTGGTTGCAGCCGATGGTGCACCGCTTCCCGCATTCAAGCCGGGACAATATATCACCGTGCGGGTCAAAACCCCGGATGGGCAAACCACTATGCGCAACTACAGCCTGTCCGACAAACCGGGGCAGCCGCATTTCCGCATCAGCGTAAAACGTGAGCTGCCGCCGGAAGCGAACACGCCAGCCGGTTATGTTTCCAATATGTTGCATGATGCGATTGAGGCGGGCGATACGATTGAAATCGCGCCGCCGTGCGGGGAGTTTTTCCTCGATGTAACCGAGAAGCACGAACGCCCACTGGTACTGCTTGCCGCTGGCGTTGGTATTACGCCGATTATGAGCATCCTGCTTTCCGCGCTGGAGGCATTTCCTAAGCGCGAGATTATCTTCATTCATGCCGCATTAAATGAAAGCGTACAGGCTTTTGGCAACGCAGTGAATGCGCTGGCACAGCAGCATTCGAATCTGAGAACCTATCATCGCTATAGTGATGCCGGGCAGCGCACAGGCAATGCCAGTACCGGGCTTGTTACGGCGGAATATATTGAAGGACTATTGCCATCGCGCGATGCGGATTATTATTTCTGCGGACCACAGCCCTTCATGGTGTCCATCTATCACGACCTGATAAAATGGGGCATCCCTGCATCGCAGGTGCATTTCGAGTTCTTCGGACCGCGTCAGGAATTACAGGCAGCCTGATAACTGCCCACTACACGGCGCATACTTAACAACAAGGAGATAAGAAATGTCGAATGAGAATGCGCTACCCAATAAAGTCATAGATTTGAAAAGCATCGGTGGCGGAAAATTTTCCTCTATTGTTAAAAATGCACAATTTGAAGCCATTCATGTGGTCATTCAAGCAGGCGGCTCTTTGCCGCCTCATCAGGCTCAAGGCTCTGCCATTGTGCAATGTTTGAGTGGGAAAGGTTCTTTTATTATTGGTGAAGAGTCGCAGGAACTCACAGCCGGCGCATGGCTCTACATGCCCCCTAAAACCATGCACGCCGTAGAAGCAGAAGAAACATTAACGCTACTGGTCATCAAGATTCTCAGCGATCAGTAATTTCAGTTCTCGCCACCACTGGGAGGGGCAACCTTCCAGTGGGAACCGCTAAGTGTAGCAGCGTAGCAAGGACATCAACCATGACATTCGATCTATCAGTGGAAAGCGACATCAAATCGCTGCGCCGGGGGCTGCACGCCCTAGAAAGGCAGGTTGTGCCGGAGGCAACGGTTCGGACGTTAAACCGGGTAGCAGATAGTGCAAAAGTCGCCAGTGCCTCGCATATCGCGCCGCAGATGGGTAGCAGGCAAGCGGGTATAAAACGGCGTATCGAAACGCGCCGTGCCAATTTCAAACGCCTGTGGGCGACGTTGGTGGCAAGTGATCGCCCCCTGCATCTTATCGAGTTCGTAGTGGGGTCGCGCAAGCCGACGCAGCAGCCCGGTGGGAAGCGCGGTCCCGTAAAAGCGAAGGCATGGGGGAAAACGAAAACCTATCGCGGGGCTTTCATCGCGCCGCGTAAGAAGGGTTCGAGCAATACAGAAATCTATGTGAGGAAATCAGGAAAGCGGTTGCCGCTGAAGATGCTGTTTGGTCCCGGTATCATGCAGCTGTTCAAGCAACGGGAGAATGCGGCAATCATGGAGAGCAAGGTGATGGAGCGGTTGCCCAAAGAGTTTACGCAGAACCTCGCTTATTACCTGTCGAGAATTAAGCGTTAATACTCACTGGTGAGCATGATGGTCAGCACGCGGGTGGTGATGTCGGTATTGGCGGGGTCTTCTGACCCATAGCACAGGGTATGGTCGTAATAGCTGATCTTCCAGAAGCAGCTAACACCATTCACCACCACCTTGCCGAAGTCATGCTCACCGTATGGGTCGTTATCCTCGGTGAACGTATCGAACTCCTGCACTGCACGGAAGATAGCGTGTTGCGTATCTTCCGGCAGCGCGGTGATGCCCGGTGTCATCATGACTTTGCCACCCCAGTAGGTGTGACGAAGCATGTCATTCAGGGCGGCGATTCGGGTGGTGGTATCAGTGGCAGTTTGCATATCATTATCCTTTAGGAACAGTTGGTTATACCTAAATGGATAACAGGCCTGCACCTGCAATCAACGGTCTTTTATTAATGATTACAGTCGGTTGACGGGTGGCGCTCAGAGCCGCTTTCAACCGGCGCGGCGGCGGGTCCTTCCCGACCACCCTCCACGGGTACGCCGCGAGCGCGGGATTTCGCTAGGGACAGAGCTGGAATGTCCATTTCGTTTCGTTTTTTTGGTGCTGTTATTGAGGAATATCAACAGCATCCAGAAATCAAAAAACGAAATGGGTCGGTCAAAAAAACGAAATGGGGTGTTTATGAAAATAGAACTGATGCCGCTGGATCAGGTGCTTCCGTATGCACGGAATCCAAGGATTAACGCGCACGCGGTGGAGAAAGTCGCGGCTTCCATCAAGGAGTTTGGCTTCCGCCAGCCGATTGTCGTGGATGGCGAAATGGTCATTGTCGTCGGCCATGTCCGATACGAGGCGGCGAAACGGCTGGGGCTGAAAAAGGTGCCGGTGCATATCGCCACAGACCTCACGCCGGAGCAGATCAAGGCCTATCGCATTACCGACAACCGCGTGGGCGAGGAATCGGAATGGGACAAGGCATTGCTCCAGTTGGAAATCGTGGAGTTGGAAGAAGCGGCATTTAGCGCCGACCTGTTGGGGTTTAACGATGAAGAATTGCGGGACATCAAGGCCTCGGTGGATGGCTTGTTGGAAGATGGTTTTGGCAAGGACGATGATGATGACATCGAGGAAGCCGATACCACCGCACGCATCGGTGGCTACACGTTCCCCATCCCGCGAGAGCAATATCTCGAATGGCTGGAAGCACTCAAGCAATCTGTCGGGTTCGAGAAAAAGGAAATCATCGCAGAACTGAAACGGCGGTTAGGCTTATGAAACTGGTCGATGTCACACAGATTGAACCCTCTACCTACAACCCGCGTATCGCTGACCCGGCGCGGCTTGACCTGATTGAGTTGTCGCTGCGTAAGCTGGGCTTTCTGCTGCCGCTTTACGCCACGCCCGACGGTGAAATCATTTCCGGCCACCAGCGCCATCATGTTGCGTGCCGCATGGGTGCGAAGCAAGTGCCGTTGGAGGTAACCCGCTCGATGGACTTGGCGGAACGTAAGGGCGTGAACGTGGTATTTAACCGCGCCACCAATGACCTCGGCCAGAGCGACACGGTAGCGAAGATTAACGAGCAGTTGAAGGCAACGGACGTGCGGAAGCTGGCGGAGTGCATCCCCGATAAGGAGGTGAACACGCCGGAGTTTTACCCGTGCCTGAATGCAAAGATGCACCCCATCGCTCCGTTTCTGAAAGCAAATCAGGGGCGCTGGAAAGCCTACTCGCTGAATATCGCCAAAACGCTTAAGCGGCGCGGCATCACCATGCCCATCGTGGCTACGCGGGATTACCGGGTCGTGAACGGGATAGGTAGGTTGCAGCACGGTGCTGAACTGGGGCTTGCACAGGTTCCGGTCGTATTCGTCACTGATGAGGAAGGCCGGTTGGCAGAAGCCATGCTGAATTACCTCTCGATGGATTTTGACATCCACCGTCGCTACGAAGACCTGCTGCGCCATAATTCATTCCGCCGCCTCCGGCAGGTGCGAAATAGCCTTGGCCGTGGATTCATCTTCGCGGTGGCCGGTGACTCGACTGCGAAGGCATTCGACATGAATAATCAGGCGAACCGTGATCGCTGGATTAAAAAGCATGGCCGTTGCGTGTTGGATTTCGGCGCAGGCCATTTGCATGAAACGCGCATCTTGCGAAAGCTGGGAATAAGCGTCACGCCGTTCGAGCCGTACCGGGTGAATGATGGCGATGAGATTGATAAGGCAGAGAGCATCGCGCTAACCCGCGAGTTTCTGCACGCCATTGGCACGGACAAGCTGCGCTGGTCATCCATCTTCATATCGAGTGTGCTAAATAGCGTGCCTTTCCATGCTGACCGGCAGCATATCGCCTGCATCTGCGCGGCGCTGGCGGATGATGCAACGCGCCTCTACGCGGTCGCCTCGGCCAGCAACCATATCAACCTCAAGCAGCTGAGTGGTTACCATTCGCTGAATGAGCGGCAGTCCGGCGCGGTGCTGTTCAAGCTGGATTATGAACCGGGCATTACGCTGGGCGACATCGCTACATCGCCCAAGGTGCAGAAGTACCATTCGCAAAAAGAGTTCTACGGATTGTTCAAAGAATTCTTCGCCAAAGTGCAGGTGAACGAAAGCAACAGTAACGTGCAGGCCGTATGCTCTAAGCCATTGGCTATCAATCCGAAACGACTGAAAGCAGCTATCGCTTTTGAGTTTGACCTACCGTATCCTGACGGAAGCCGCATGGGGCTTGTGGAGGAAGCGATAAGTGCCTTTGAACAGCGGCTGGGAATGAAGCTATGATTATTCTGCTCGATCTAAACTACACGCTGGTAGCCAACAGCACGGAAAAGAAACGCCCGTTCGCCATGCAGATACAGCATGAAAAATACCGCGAATGGCTGGTGAGTCTGGTTGCGCCATATCACACGATTCTGATGACAGCGCGACCTGAAATGCACCGGCAGGCCACGCTCGATAGTATTTATTTCAAGGTCGGATGGACTCCACAGGAGGCGTTTTTCAACCGCTACCACAAGCCACCGCATGAAGCGAAACGCATCATGCTGGAGCAGCATGTCTTTCCGAAGCATGGGAAGAACGCACAATACCTTGCGATTGAAAGCAATCCCCGCACGCACGCGATGTATGCGGAGTACGGCATTCCTTCGATCAAAATAGTCGAGAACGAACAATGGACAGAACTACCGACAACGCCATCCACATCCCCAAGGAGTGGACATTCGAGAACGCCTCGGTAGCCAAAGGATTCAACCTGCATGTTCGGGAGCAGCTGCCTTGGTATGATCTGGTTACCGGCGCGGTGGCGCATATCGCCCGTCATTACATTCCGCAAAATGGGATGGTGTATGACATCGGCGCATCCACCGGCAACATAGGCCGTTCGCTGGAAGCTGCCCTTTTGCAGCGGCAAGCGCGGCTGGTGCCGATTGAGCCGAGCGCGGAAATGTGCGCCCGGTATGATGGTCCGGGCAAGGATAACCTCGTCCAGATGGATGCTTGCCGCTACCACTTCGAACCGTTTGACGTGGCTATCTGCTACTTGGTGCTGATGTTCATGCCAGTGGGTGCGCGTGCGGAATTCATTGCCAAGCTGAAAGCCTCGCTGAAGCCCGGTGGTGCAATCATCATCGTGGATAAATGCCAAGCGGCCACCGGCTATCAGGCAACCGTGCTGTGGCGGCTGACGCTGGCCGGTAAAGTGGCTGCCGGGGTGGAAGCTGAACAAATCATTGCCAAAGAACTGTCACTCGGAGGGGTGCAGCGACCGCTTGACCCTGCGATGCTGGGTGATGATGCCGCAGAATGGTTTCGATTCGGAGAGTTTGCAGGATGGGTCATCACGTCATGACAGGAATTCCTTATGCAGATTCTCCACAAAGTCGCCGTGATCGCACGGTTTTTGAACCTGACCGAGCGACGAGTGCAGCAGCTGGCGCGGGATGGAATCATCCCCAAACCAGAGAAAGGTAAATACGACCTGGTACGCTGCGTTCAGCAGTATGTGCATTATTTACAAGATCGCGCCTTTGGCAGCGGCGTTTCCGCGCAGGACACGCACCACGAACGCGCACGCCTGATTAAAGCGCAGGCCGACAAAACCGAATTGGAAGTGGCCACCATGCGTAACCAGCTGGTGGCGATTGAATCCGTGGAAACCGATTGGCTCCAGCATATCAGCGCCTGCCGGATGCGGCTCTTGGCGCTGCCGACCAAAACCGCCTTTCAAATCGCCGTGATGACCGAACCCGCCGAAATCGAGCGGTTCCTGAAGCATAGCATTTACGAGGCGCTAACCGAACTCGCCAAAGATGATGACGCAACCGACACTGTATCAGAAGCTGCGGCGGAAGGTGGCGCTGGCATGGATGCCGCCGCCGGAACTGACCGTAAGCCAGTGGGCAGACGCGCACCGAAAACTAAGCCCGGAGGCAAGCGCCGAACCGGGAAGATGGAGGACTGACAGAGCGCCCTACCAACGGGGCATGATGGATGCGGTAAACGAACCCGGCGTGCGCGAGGTGGTGTTTATGACCTCGGCGCAAATCGGTAAAACCGAGATTCTGAATAATATCCTCGGCTATTTCGTTCACCAAGACCCGTCGCCCATCCTGTTTATCCAGCCGACACTGGAAATGTCGGAGGCATGGAGCAAAGACCGCCTCGCGCCGATGATTCGGGATACGGAGGCGCTGGGCAACCTGTTTAAGGATTCCAAGACCCGCAACAGCGACAACACGCTACTGCATAAGAAGTTCACCGGCGGTCACCTGACGATGGCCGGAGCAAACAGCCCTTCGTCGCTGGCAAGCAGGCCTATCCGCATCGTGCTGCTGGATGAGGAAGATCGTTACCCATCCTCAGCCGGTGCGGAAGGCGACCCCGGTTCACTGGCGCAGAAACGCACCACGACCTTTTGGAACCGGTTGCTGGTATCGGCCAGCACGCCCACCATCGAGGGCGAAAGCAAGATTGATGCACGGTATCAGCAAAGCGACATGCGCCGCTTTCATGTGCCATGCCCGGAATGCAAAAAGTTTCAGGTGCTGTGCTGGGCGCAGCTGAAGTTCGACAAGGCCAAGCCGGAAGCGGCGTATTACGAGTGCGAGCATTGCCAAGCGAAGCTGGGCGAAAGCGACAAGCAATGGATGCTGGCGCGTGGCGAATGGTGGGCATCTGCCCCGTTTAACGGCGTTGCAGGCTTTCATATCTCGGAGCTTTACAGCCCGTGGGTGCGCTGGTCGGAAATGGTGACAAGTTTCCTGAAGGCCAAGCGCCTGCCGGAAACGCTGAAGGTGTGGGTCAATACCAGCCTTGGCGAAACATGGAAGGAAGCGAGCGAAGGCATCGACGCATCCGGCCTGCTGGGGCGCAAGGAAAACTGGGGGCGGGTTGCGCCTGCCGGTGTGGTGGTCATCACCGCTGGCGTGGACGTGCAAGGCGACCGGCTGGAAGCGGAAGTGATTGGCTGGGGCGTTGGGCAGGAGAGCTGGTCGCTGCAATACCATGTCATCCACGGCGACCCGGCGCAGAATAAAGTATGGGAAGACCTCGACAAGGTGCTGGGGCAAACCTTTCAGCGTGCGGATGGCGGTACGTTATCGGTGCTGGCGGCGTGCGTGGATACGGGCGGTCATCACACGCAGAAAGTCTATGAATTCTGTAAGCGCCGCGAACATGCGCGAGTGTATGCGATCAAAGGCGCGTCCACGGCAGGCAAGCCGCTAGTGAGCAAATTCAGCAAGGCCAACAAGCTGCGCGTGAAGCTGTTTACCCTCGGCACGGACACGGCGAAGCAAATGATTTACTCGCGGCTGAAAATTCACCAGCCGGGTCCGGGCTATTGCCATTTCCCGGCAGATTACCCGGAGGAATACTTCCAGCAGCTCACCGCCGAACGGATTCAGACCAAGTTTATCAACGGCCACCCGACGCGGGTGTGGGTGATGCCGAAAGGCAAACGCAACGAGGCGCTGGATTGCCGGGTGTACGGGCTGGCGGCGCTGCACATCCTGAACCCGAATCTGGATGCGCTGCGGAGCGAACAGGAACGGCAGAACCTGAAAAAGCAGGAAACCGAGCCACCGGCAAGCAAGACCGAGGG
>DITS01000038.1 GCA_002422205.1 Alphaproteobacteria bacterium UBA6178 | reverse complement strand
CGGGTGAAATGATGCTGGTCGGAGCGGCAGGATTTGAACCTGCGTCCCTCTGGTCCCAAACCAGAAGGCTTATTGTTTGACTGCCCTTATTCTTTGTTGATATGCCTTGTTTTTATGCTGTTTTACAGTAGTATAAAAATTGATGCTTGTCGATGGTTTTTGATAGCAAAGGTAGCAACGGGGTAGCAACGGGAATGACAGCGAAGCAAATACGATTCACGAAGGCAGCGCTTGAGGCTATCAAGCCGCCTGCTAAAACGGCTGATGCCAAAGGCGGTGTTTATGACACCTATCAAGACACTGCCGAAAAAGGGCTGGTGCTGTTGGTATCGCATGGGGGAGCTAAAACCTTTTACCTATACAAGAAATTTCAAGGCAGGCCGCAGCGTTTCAAGATTGGTACATTCCCTGACTATTCCATTGAGAATGCCAGAAAGAAAGCCCGCGCAGGCAAAGCGCTGATGGATGATGGCCTAAGCCCCGCCGCTGAATGGCATGGTATCAAAGAGGATATGACGTTGGGAGAGTATTTCACTACGCATTACCTTGAACACGCCAAAGCGCATAAGCGAAGCTGGAAGCAGGATGAAGCTAACTTCACTCTCCATCTTTCAGGTTTTAGGTATAAGCCATTGGGCGCAATAAAGCGGCAAGATGTTGAAAAGCTGCATCATACTATCACTAACAAACGGGGGGCATATATTGCCAACCGCGTGCTGGAGCTAATTTCTGTTATTTACAGCCATGCGATTCAAAAGCAGGGCTGGAAAGGCGAAAACCCTGCTCAAGGGATTACAAAAAACAAAGAGAAAGCCCGCGACCGCTTCATTCAGGGCGATGAATTTGCGCGGTTCTTTCAGGCTATCATGGATGAGCCTAACGAAATGGCGCGGGATTATTTCCTGTTATCGCTGTTTTGCGGCCAGCGCAAAAGCAACATGCTGGCGATGCGCTGGGATCAGGTGGATTTTGCCAACCGCACATGGCGCATACCTGACACCAAAAACGGGGAGCCGCAGACTATCGGCCTTACAGAGCCCGCGCTGGAGATTTTGAAGCGCCGCAAAAAAGAAGCGGACAAGCGGGCTAAGGCTAAAGTGGCTAAAGCTGAGTGGGTATTTCCCAGCCTCACCAGCGAATCCGGCCATTACGCCGAACCCAAAAGCGCATGGCGCAGAGTGTTGCAACGGGCGCAGATAGCGGATTTACGCATTCACGACATACGCCGCACGATGGGCAGCTACATGGCCATGTCGGGTGCGGGGCAGTATTTGATAGGCAAGGCGTTGGGACATAAAAGCAGCTCTGCCACTGAGATTTATGCACGGGTTGCGGTTGACCCCGTGCGCGAGGCGCAGGAAGTAGCCGCCAAGCGCATGATGGCGTTAATGGGCGGTAATGGATAATAATGGATAGAGATGGACTTGCATTTATACCTATTTATGGTATATTCAATAAGGGGATAAGTTGATGTGGCAGGTTAACATTCATAAACAGGCCATAAAGCGTGCCCGCAAGATGCCAAAACGTGAGCAACAGTTGTTTCGTGCGTTGGTGAAGGATTTAACCGTAACGGGGGCTTTGCAAACGTCATGGCCGAATTACTCAAAGCTGGGTGGCAGAAAGCATCATTGCCATCTGAGTTATAAATGGGTGGCGTGCTGGGAAGAAAGCGAAGGCGAGTTGTACCTGATTGATGTGTATTATGTAGGGAGTCGAGAAGATGCGCCATATTGAACCGATCACTGTGACCGTCACGGGGCTGAGTAAGCAGCCGCATCACTATGAGGTATCGCCTGCTACTGCCAAACAGGTGGAGCAAATGCTTAAAGCGGCGGTATCTGTTACCCAACAGCGCGATGACTTTATTCCTGCACAGGCAGCATTCCCCGATTTGTTTGATGCAGAAAAAGGCGCGGGGATTGTGCTGCGCGGGATGCGCTACCGTGAGGATATGACGCAAAAGCAGTTGGCCGATAAGCTGGGCATTCGCCAGCATCACTTGTCGGAAATGGAAAACGGTAAGCGGCCAATCGGCAAAGAAATGGCCAAAAAACTGGCCGCGATTCTCAATGCGGATTATCGGGTGTTTTTGTAGGGGGCAATATGACAGATGCCAGCACAATAGAAAAACAAAAAACTATTGAGCGCCTTGAGGAATTTACCCAGCGCATATTGTTCACCTCTGAGCAGGAAGAGGCCGAGAGGCAGCAGAGAAGATTTTACCCAGAAGAAAAGCAAGACAAGGTATTTCCGGGGACATTAGCTAATCCATGCCTTTTGTCCGGTAAGTGCAATTATGAACTAAACGCATATTACGATCTGCAAAGACTGATAGATGAGGCCAGAAGCCACTTAAAAGAAGTGGGAGGAGATGACCAGCAGATGCTAACGATGATCTGTGCGCTGCATGAAGTGATATGCCATACGGGGCAAAAGATATTTGAAAAAAGCAATCCTTACAATGCTACAACGGTTTCAGATTTTGCCATGTTACAATATGGTTTTTTTCATTCTAAATCTAAGTTTAAGCAAGATAGCAGAGCGCCAGCAAGGCGCTATTATGCTGTATTTGCACTTGCCAAATTTGCTCAATTTTCGGTGGCGTATAATACGCACCAATTAATGAATTTGATACCCTATGGAAATGCCAGTGGAGAAAATCCGCGCTGGTACAGTATTGCCAACCCATATGCCGAGAAGCCAACTTATACTTCTTCTTTTGACATGTTGATGGGGCTTTCAGACCTTGCCGAATTTACAAAGACCGACCCCATGCTTAATACACCTACGGGCTTTTATTTCATGTCGCCCTTGCTAGAGGGTATAGAAGCCCTAAGAGAAATAGAGATATTAAAAAACCAGACTGCAGAGAAACAAAAAAAGAATAGTGAAGAAAAGTTGGGACAAGAGAAAGAGCAGTTGGAGGCTGACCTTAGGAGGCGTAAAAGACTTCTATCTGAGGCTGGCAAAACAGGAGCAAAAAATAAGTATAATAGCCAATGGGGTGAACCGCGTGCATTGGCAAAGGCGAGATATGCTGGTTGGCGTCCTAATCATCCCAGTAAGCCTGCTGCTATTATAGCAAGAATAATAGTTAAGGAGCTTGTTAGCTCTGGCTCCAAAGCACCGACAGAGAAGAAGATGTGTGAATGGCTAAGAGAATTTGAGCGAGAGAATCCTGCATTAAAAAAGGTATCCCTAGCCCGTCAGAAGGGCATATAAATACCTTTCTGGCCAGCTAGAAGGTCGAAAAAGCGACAGAAATCAATCCTTTGTGCTGGTTGTATGTCACCTTAATCCTTCATGATTTGTTTGTGCGGTGCATAACCGTGAACAACGAAATCATGTGAGGATTTATGAAACTACCCGACGAACTATTAACCCGCGAGCAGGCGGCAGCCGTGCTGGGAATCAAACCTGACACACTTGCGGTGTGGGCAACCACCAAACGCTACTCACTCCCCTACACTAAAATAGGCCGATCTGTGCGGTATCGCCTGAGCGATATTGAGCAATTCATTCAGCAGCGCATGGTGAATGGAGGGGAGCATGTCGGATGATATACCCCTTATCAAGCGCGAGCTGCTCACACGCATGGATGGGCTGCTCGCCAGCTTATTTCCCCATAAAAGGATTATCCACCGCAAACGAGAATGGCGCATTGGTGCGCAAGGCTCGTTATCGGTGCGGGCGGATGGTTGCTGGTATTCGCATGAAGCAGGCGCAGGGGGTGATGTGATGGATTTAATATCCTACGCCCTCTCACTGGATTTTAAGGCGGCGCTGGCCTTCGCTAAATCCTTTATCGGCGGGGTAGTATCACCCCGTTATGCCCCCGCCTTGCCAGCCGATGATGCAACCGATGCCAACCGTATCCAGCAACAAGTGCGGGCGCGGTGTGTGTGGCGGCAATGCAAGCCGATAGGAGGTGCAGATGCAGCTCGTTAGAAACTATCTGGCTTCGCGTGGATTGCACCCTGAGCCGTGGCCGGACGATCTGCGCTATCATCCAAGCCTGTTTAATTTCACTACCGCTTCACGCCATCCCGCGATGGTATGTGCGGTGCGTGATGTGACGGGCGAGGTGATGGCGTTGCATCAAACTTTCCTCACGCCTGATGGCCAGAAATTATCCGGCGATGGCGTGAAGGCGCGGCTGTTTATGGGTGCGGTGAAGGGCGGCGCTATTCGCCTTGCGGCTGCATCGGACAGGCTGGCTTTGTGTGAAGGGATAGAGGATGCGCTTTCCGTTATCCAATGCACCGACTGGCCATGCTGGGCAACGGGCAGCGCAGGTAATGCCCCTGATTTGCCTGAAACCATCCGCGAAGTGATGCTGTGCCTTGATGCGGATGCGGCTGGCCAGCAAGCAGCACAACGCATGGCGAAGCATTACAGCACCGCCGGATTAACGGTGCGAATCGCATTGCCACCACGGGGCGCAAAAGACTGGAATGAAGCCCTCAAAAAAGAAAAGGCAGCCTTTGCAGAGGCCGCCCAACATAAGGAATTATTGTATGTATGAACCTACCCAAAGAAACGCGGATATGCAAGCCGCACTTGATGATGCAGCCCATGCCGATGGATGGCCTGATATTATCCCGCTGGCTGGCGGATTGGAGGTAGAAAAGCCTTATCCGTTGGATGCACTGCCACCAATCGCACGCGATGCCGTGCGGCACTATCAGCAATATGGGCAACAGCCTGTTGCAATGGTGGCATGTTCTGCGCTGGCAGCCATGAGCTATGCCACGCAAGGGCTTGCCGATGTTGCACGCGATGAGGTATTGCGTAGCCCGCTATCGCTGAATCTGTTGCTGTGTGCTGAATCTGGCGAGCGCAAAACCAGTGGTGACGCATTGTTTATGAAACCCATCTGGCTATGGGAACGTGAAAAGGCAGACGCACGCAATGAGGAAATCAAGACGGTGCAATTTGCGTTGGCGGCGCATGAAGAAAAGGTGAAAGGCGTAAAGCAGCAAATCCAGCAAGCCGCAAAAAAGTCTGATTCTGCTGTCATGGCAAAAGCAGAGCATGACCTGCTCCAGCTTGAGCGACAGAAACCTATATGCCCCGTCCAATTTCAAGCTGCTTTCTCTGATGTGAATCAGCAGACGTTAGCGGTGATGCTGGGGATTGGCCATCCGTCTGCGGCACTACTATGCAATGAGGCCGCGATTGTGATTGGTGGCGATGGGATGCGGCCTGAGAATGTGCTGCAATTCTATGGTTTCATTAATACGATATGGGATGGCGCGACCTATCGGCGCAATCGGCTTACTACCCAGAGTGCGGATATTGTGGGGCGGCGCTTAACATGCTCGCTGATGATGCAGCCATCGGTATTGATGGAATTGCTAAACATCAAAAAAGGCCAAAGCCGTGGCACGGGATTTTTAGCGCGCAGCCTGTTTGCACAACCGACCAGCACCATGGGAACCCGCTATTACCAGTTGCCACCGGATACGGCATTTATGGAGTGTTTTTATAGCCGCATTCGTGAGCTATTAGAGATGCCATTACCTGTAGAGGATGAGCGGAATATGCGCTTAAATCCGCCTGTGCTGAGGCTTACGGCGGACTCCAAAAACCTTTGGACTGCTTACTATAATCAAGTGGAAAGTGAGCTGGGTGCAGATGGCAGCTTTCATGACGTTGCCGATTTTGCTGCAAAATCTGCGGATAATGCGGCAAGGCTTGCAGGTATCTTTCATGTGTTTGAGCATGGGGTGGAGGGTGAAATCGGTGAAACGACGATGAGAGCCGCACTCGCCATTGCCGGATGGCATTTGGATGAAACCAAGCGGGTATTTGGCGCAATGCAAATGCCGGAGCTATTGAGAAATGCTGAGGTTATTCTGCAATGGTTACTTGCGCGTCCTGACAATAGCTTTACCACATCGGACGTTGGCCAGCGTGCGCCCAGCCGTGCCTTGCGCCGGAAAGAACAATGGGAACCTGTACTGACTCTGCTGTGTGAGCATGGCTATATCAGAAGACAGGGCAACGGCTATCAGCTTCACCCACAGGCGCGGGGGCAGGCATGACGCTGGAAGCGTGGTATATGCCAAGTGCTATGGCTAAAGCGGCTATTGCGGCTAATGGATTGCTGAATCATAGCATCATTAGCCACATTAGCCCTAGCCGCAGTGACACCAGCCCCATATGCAGCCATGATTATGCAGAGCGTGCCGCCATTATCGAGTATGGGGCAGGCATTCCCCGCCAATGGGCAGAAGCCTTTGCGCATGTGTGTCTGATGCCCCGCCCTGAGCCTATCCGCAAGGCGGACTGGCAGCGCATGATAGATCATGCAGGCGCGATGCTGGATAGCCCTGAAACCCTTAAAGCATTCGTGGCGCATGGGTGGAGTGTGGCCGATGTGTTTGCGGTGCATCCGGCTGCGCCCATGTATCGGCAGGATTGTAAGGGGCTGCTATTGCTGATGCGTGAGGCGGAAACCATCACCAGCATCACGGCGCACGCCATCGGGCTGCAACGTGCTGGCAGTCAAACCACGCTTTATTATCGCAAACCCATCGCACCCTGTGCGGAAAGGATCATGTTATGGCAAATCAGGTGAAATCTAAGGGTAGTAAGAAGGTTGCCCCGAAAGCCGATAACGAGATTCAGGTAGTCCATCCTGATGCCATGAAAGATAAGCCTGTTTGCCCAATGAGCGGCTCCAAGCAAGCCGCATTCTCACAGCAATTGACCCAACAGATTGCCAGCACTTTATGGCTTGGCCATAGCGATGAGCAGAATAAAACAAAGAGGATACAAGCAGCGATAGTTGGGATGATGGGTATCCAGCCGAAAGATGAAATGGAGGGAATGCTTGCCGCACAAATGGTGGCGCTGCATCACGCTTCGATGGAATGTTTGAGGCGGGCAATGTTACCAGAGCAGACCTTTGAGGGTAGACAAATGTCTCTCTCGCAGGCGAATAAACTGAGCCGTTCTTATGCGCTGCTGATGGAGGCGCTGGATCGTCACCGTGGCAAAAAGCCATCGGAGCAAAAAGTAACGGTTGAGCATGTGCATGTCTATCAGGGCGGCCAAGCCATCGTCGGCAATGTCACGCACCCAGCGGGGGCGGGGTAAACTCACAAAAGAAAGGACAACCCCATGCAAAGCAGATTACCCATGCACATGAGCCAGCGATGCCATGCGAAAACCCGCAAGGGCAGCCCGTGCCAATCCCCAGCGATGCCTAATGGCCGATGCCGTATGCACGGCGGGAAATCAACGGGTGCGCCCTGTGGCGTGGCTAACGGGAATTACAGGCACGGGATTTATACACATGAAATGAGAGCCGAAATGCAGTGGTTACGGGAATTGGTGGAGGAGAGCATGGAAATGATAGAAAAGGCCACATGAGCCATCTATTACCTACAAGTATAACTAAACATGTTAGTGCCATGCGGAGTAACATGGCAATTGCCACTCTGAGAGCGTGGCTTGTGTCCTAGCTCCTCAGATAAGTACCCCCCGAAGCCTTGGTTATCAGCCCACGGAGTCACTGCGGTTGCATTGCGCGATAGGGCCCGAAAAATGGGGTCATTAGACAAGGTGTTTGTTTGTCTTTGATATTGCTGCCCGTGATACGCTTCGTTAGAAATTCTATTAATTTCTCGTCTATTGATCGCCTGTTTTTCATGTTGCTGTAGCTCAAGTTTTATCATGCAATCGGCATAAGGGGTTGTGCCTTTCTTTAAGCCATACGATATACACTTATCATGATAGCCAGCTTCAATTTCCCGCTGGGCTTCCTTTGCTTTCGTCTCCCGCTTTAGTTTTATATTTTCATGGCACTCTTGAGGATTGGTATAGCGACCATCTGCTACAAATTTATCGCATAGCTTTTCATCCAAACTTTTTTTGTTTCCGCTAGCGGTACTTACTGAATTGCTACCATACTTTAGTCCGTATGCCTTTTTAGCGTTATCATCACCCTGATAGCCGACAACGCATGAGCGGAATGCTGGTGAGCCGACCCGCGAAAATTTCTGACAATGTGCCTCTGCCTCAAGTCCCCCCGCGTAGGCTGCTGGCGACGATATAAGAGTCAATAGGACTGCAAGTTTATATCTTTGCATAAAGTCTCCAAGGGCAAAGCTGCCGATAGGTTATGTTTATAAGCATAATATGCACATGTGCATAACAATCAATGTCATTTTCTATGAATGGTAAACATCCGCAAACAATTAGCAAACAATATCCGCAGCATGAGAGGCGAGCAGACCCAATCGGCTTACGCAGGTAAAATAGGAATAGATCAGGGTTCTCTTAATCGTATTGAGCAAGGCCAACAGAATGTCACCATCGACACGCTGCAAAAGATTTGCGAGCGGCTGAAGTGCACCCCTTCAGACTTACTAGAATAGTTTGCTTAGTGTCGGCAAATGATGCTCAAGGTAGCAACGGGGTAGCAACGGCTGGTTTTATACCCAGATAAGAATCGCACAAGCTATTGAAAAATATGGTCGGGGAGACAGGATTCGAACCTGCGACCCTCTGGTCCCAAACCAGATGCGCCTACTCCCCGACAGGAGACTTAAATATTTTATGAAAATGCGATCATGCAATTCGAGCCACCCGCAATATCCCATAGCTTTTCTAAATGCAAGTGAAGCCTTTATGGAATCAGAGCCGGTTTACCCTTGTCTAATGGTGAGGCTGGGGTTGGGTCTGGAGAAAGCAGACCCGTGCTCTGTTGCTGCAGTTTGGTTGAATCCAATATAATGGGTGGCAGGTAATCGCCTGTTATACCAAATAGTTTTTCATATAGATAGTCCCTCGTCTGGCTTCCGATATGATCAAAGTCCCACCAATTGGCGAAATGTTCTCTCATGGCTGTTGCATTTGGCGCATTACGTATCCATTCGATTGTGTAGCGGTAGGCTGGCGAGCCACGCGGGTCGAGCTCCGGCCCTAGAAGCTGGCCGTCGGGACGCGGAATAACAATCATATTAAAATCTGGCAAATTTTTATAGGCAGATGAATCCGCGCCGCAGGAGAGAATCAATGCTCTTTTATCCGAACCACTGATGGTGGATAATGTTTTGGCCAGTGCACGATCATCATACTGGTTCTGGTGATGGTTAATTATGAAATGTGTTATTGGTCTTGAATAACGGAATATTTCATTAAACTGGGCTGCAAAGTTGTCCAGATGTGTTTGTGATGCTTGCCGCTGCTGGGGGCTGCGGCCTGCCGGAATATCCACGACTATAAAGTTTTCACCATAATGTTCACGCATTTCTGCGATGAAATTGTTACGAGAGATATTGACTACAGCATCGCTAATACCTGGATTCTGGTGGTCTACCGAAAATATATAGATGCCTAGAGGCTTACTTGTATCCAATTGCCTTAATGCAGGCTTGTAATCGGCAGGGCTGTCCGCAGTGGGTAGCGGTGGCCGTGTGTCATCATTACCCAATAGCTTTAATGCGCTTATTGCCCAGCGCTCATACCATGGGATGTTATTGCTTTCTGCCATAAATACGGATGAATTGTATCTGAAAACGCCAATGGTGGGTATGAAGATTATGTGACATGCCTATCGTGCCGTATGAGTTGACAAAAGAGGCCTTGCATCTAACCTATTAATCCTGTTAGGAGACATTCATGACACAGCTTAAAGGTTTATTTACCGCCCTGATTACGCCCTTCACCGCCCATGGGGTGGATGAGAAGGCGTTTCAGTCATTGGTGGAGTGGCAGGTGGCGCAGGGCGTGCAGGGCATTGTGCCGTGCGGTACTACCGGCGAATCGCCGACATTGACGCATAACGAGCACATGCGCGTGGTGGAGCTGGCGGTGGAAGCGGCTGCGGGTCGCATTACCGTGATGGCGGGTACGGGGTCGAATGCGACGGCGGAGGCGGTGGAATTTACGCAACAAGCCAAAAAAGCCGGTGCGGACGCAGTGCTAGTAGTGGCGCCTTATTACAATAAACCGACGGCGGAAGGCCAGTATCAGCATTTTAAAGCGGTGCAGGATGCGGCGGAGATTCCAAATATTATTTATAATATTCCGGGCCGCTCAGTGATCAATATTACGGATGAGACACTGGCGCGGCTTGCGAAACTGCCGAATGTGGCGGGCATTAAAGACGCGACGGGTGATTTGGCGCGGGTATCGACACTGCGCCAGTTGGTCGATGAGGATTTTGTGCTGCTCTCAGGCGAGGATATGACCACGGTGGGCTTTAATGCGCAAGGCGGGCATGGCTGTATTTCGGTGACATCCAATGTGGCGCCGGCGCTGTGTGCTGAGATTCAGAAACATTGCATGGATGGTAATTACGGCGATGCGCTGAGCCTGCATGACCGGCTGGTGCCGCTGCATCAGGCGATGTTTGCCGAGACCAATCCGATTGTGGTGAAATATGCCGCGTCGTTGATGGGGTTGTGCGATGCGCAGGTGCGCTTGCCCTTAACGGCACCATCGGATGAGGCTGCGCAGCGAGTGAAAGCCGTGATGCAATCGCTGAAGCTGATTTAGGGTATGGCCCCACCACCCACACAGACGAAAATCGCTGATAACCGCAAAGCGCGGTTTGATTATACGATTACCGATACGTTTGAAGCCGGACTGGTGCTGACGGGCACTGAAGTCAAATCGTTACGTAACGGCTTAGCCAATATCCGTGATGCCTATGCAGCGGTGCATGGCGAAGAGCTGTGGCTGATTAATGCGCATATCGAGGTGTATAAACAGGGAAACCGGTTTAATCATGAGCCGTTGCGCCATCGCAAATTATTGCTGAGAAAGCGCGAGATCAGCAAGCTGTTGGGGTTATTGAAAACCAAGGGTGTAACGCTGATTCCGCTGCATTTATATTTCAATGAGCGCGGCGTGGCGAAGATTGAGATGGGTGTGGCGACGGGCAAGAAAAAGCATGAAAAGCGCGAGGCGATCAAAGAGCGCGACTGGAAGCGCGAGCAAGCCCGGGCGATGAAGGGTGAGCGGGAGTAGTCAGAGACTATTTTGTACTCCGATGAAGGTTGGTCTATCAAGTTTAATGGATAGCGGTACGCTTATCTTCCCCATTTCATCCAGTACAGCAGTCCGGTATGATTCATGATTATCAAGGATTGTATCTTTTATACTTTTAAAAAAACTCGGATCACAGTCACTCATAATTTTTTCTATAATAGTATTGGCTCTGATGATGCTCATATTAAAATAATCATCAACGTTCGTAATTCTGGATAAATCGATAGGGGATTCTACTTGGGATTTATTATGAGTAAGGTGGGTTAGCTTTAATATATTATCATATTCTGCAGGGGTGAGCACATTATCGGCATAGGCGCGCTGCATGTAATTAATTGCTAAAAGATGACTAGCCACTGCTACCGTGAGGTCGCGGTTATCAGTGCTTAGTGTTTTGTCATTTATCGTGCAGGTTTGCGTCATTCTGGCTTTCCTTCTCTTCATCAGGCAGGGACTGTATCAGGATTACATGACAAGATTGTGACGGCCATTCTAATTTTATAAAAAAAGCTATCTCACAAAAGGATAAGAGGCTCGCTTGTTGATAGGGGCCATCTCTGTTATAGACGATGCATGCTCCAGATTCATTTTATCGACATGCTGCATGTGCTGGATAATTATAATTTCATTTTGCATGATGATGTGGCGAATGTGACAGCGGTGGTGGACCCGTCGGAGGAGGATGGGGTGCTGGCAGCGCTGGGTGCGCGCGGGCTGAAACTGGATGCGATATTGACGACGCATCACCATTGGGACCATACGACGGGGGTTGCGCCGCTGGCGAAGATGACTGGCTGCAAGGTGGTGGGCAACGCGGCTGATGCGGCACGGATTCCGAGTTTGAATAAGCCCGTTCATGCAGGAAGTGTCTATCACTTTGGTGAGTATGACTGGCAGGTGATTGACGTTTCGGCGCATACAATGGGGCATGTGATATATTATTGCGCACAGGAGCATATCGCCTTTACCGGAGATAGTATTTTTGCGATGGGCTGCGGGCGGCTATTTGAGGGGAGTGCGCAGCAGCTTTATGATAGCTTGCAGGCGATCATGGCGTTGCCGGATGCAACGCAGCTTTATTGCGGTCATGAATATACGGTGGCGAATGCCAAATTTGCGCTGAGTGTGGAGCCGGATAATGAGGCGGTAAAAAAGCGGTTGGCATGGGCAGAGGCGCAGCGCGCGGCGGGACAGCCAACATTGCCCACCACTGTGGCACTGGAGAAGGCGACCAATCCCTTTGTGCGCACGCATAGCGCGACGATTCGCGAGATATTGCAGATGGCGGATGCGAGTGATGTGGCCGTATGTGCGGAGCTACGCAAGCGCAAGGATGCGTTTTAGCTTTGTTCTATTCCAGTCATTCTGCGCTGATGCTTCGCGTCCCGCAGGATGAAGAGGTAAGGAAGAAAGAGCCCTCACCCCGACCCTCTCCCTAAGGGAGAGGGGAAGAAAGACCGGACCCCGTCCTACGACGGGGTGACATTTTCTCACCCGTTGCCGTCATCCTCGGGGCGGCGAAGTTGATCCCGGGGATATCCTTTAAGGAAAGCAAGGCTGGGTTCCCGCTTTTGCGGGAATGACGGAATCAATCTTTCAATTGGCTGGGCGGAATATAGTCATCATCGGTTTCGATGAGGCCGCCGGATTTGGCGGCGTTGACTTGTTGCATGAAGGAATCATATTCCATTTTGTCGAGCTGCTCTTGCGAGAGCGTATCGCGGCGGATGCCTTCTTCGCCGGGGAGCCACATCAGGGTCAGGCTTTTGGGGTTGCGGACAAAGACGCGTTCTTCGGTGACCATGCCGAGTGTTGGCGGGATATTGTTTTTGGCGAGGCCGACGATGGTATGAATGCCTTCGCGGAACATGCCGAGCACCACGCGCGCGCGGTCGATGAATACCTGTGAGCCGCGTAGCTCGTCGAGCACTTCGGGAATGGATTTGGGCTTGGCGCCTTTTTTCAAGTGATGTACGACGACGACAGCACAATTTTTTTTCATTGCCAGCTCTTCGAGTGCGAAGAAAAATTCGCTCACGGTTTCAGAATCTTCTTCGGAACCGCTGAGATATTTACGCGCCGGATCGACCACGACGAGCGGAATTTCGGGCATGTTCATGATGCGTTCGGTAATAAATTGCGCGAAGCTTACATCGTCGGAGCCGAAATCGGCACGGTGGAATTGCAGGCGCTTGGCGCGGCCTCCGGGATCGTAAAGCTCAGCGCGGGCATTGATGATGGCCGGGCCGTCCTCGCCGGAGAAATAGACGCAAATGCCTTTTGCCACATCGGTATTCACAGGCTGACCGAGCCAGAAGGGTTTGGGCTCGTCGGGTTCGCGGTCGATGGCGCAATGAATGCATAGTTCATGCGCGATAGAGGATTTGCCGCAGCCGCCGGTTGCCGCTAAAATGGTGATGGCACCGCGCGGGATAAGCCCGGGTACCAGAAAGTCGAAGCTTTCTTCTGCCCCCTGGCGGCTGGGGCCGGTATGATCAAACAGCATGACATCACGCGCGCAGAGATTAAAGAAACGGTTGTTATGCTCGATATCCGCCGGATCGGTGCCCCATTTTTGATAGAGCGAATGGGTGCGATCATAAGCGTCCCAGCATTGGCGGGCATTGAGGATGCTTTGCGGGTCAATCTGATGCTGCGCTACACATTGTTTGTCATCTGCAAAAGGCGGGAGCATGCTATCGATATGCGGGTGGAAAAACATGCCGTGCAGAGTGAGGTAGCGCACGCCGGAGAGCAGGTAAAACGGGTAATATAATTCGGCCTGCAAATCGACCAGATCGTAAAATGCTTTGTTGGTTTCGAGCGAACGGCCATCGGGCAAGGGGGGCAGCACCTGATTAGCGAAAGCCAGAATTTTAAGGCCGGCTTTGGGATTGTCAGCGCGTTGGAAGGTGGAGTGAAAAACCTTCAACCCATCAACCCGTTCAATTGCTTCGTCGCTCAGGCGCGAAATGCCAAGCGCAAAGGCGGTGCCCCACATGACGCCAGAGCCTAATGGCCTTGCCGCATCATCATGCACAATCGGGTTGAGCAGTAGGGGCGTGTTGGGGAGCGCGCCTTCATTGTAATATTCGCGCAGTTTTTCGATGGCGAAATCGGTATCATCGGGGCCAAACCAGAAGCATAATCCTTCATGCTGGGTGCGCCACGGGTCTTGGGTGGGCATGGTATAGAGCGACATTTTGCCCTTAAGGCCCACCGCGTGATGGGCAGCCCATAGCAGCGCCAGCTCTTTGCGGATGCTGGTGTCGTCGATATCGACCGGATTGCCTGTAGTGCTGCGGCTCATACTGTCAGTTATCTGTTGTCTGTTATGTGTTGTCAGCTACGATAGGCGATAAGGTTTAATAATACGTTAAATCTAATCACATTACAGGATAATGCAAGCTGATGGGCCTAGTTGTTACCACTGCGCTGGAAAAACCGATGCTGGATGTGCTGATCCGCCACATTCAGCGCATGGCGCAGCAGCCTGCTGGAGTGGCGGGCATGCTGGTGTTGCTGCCTAACCGACGCAGCTGCATTGCGATGAAAAAGCGGTTTGCGGAGCTGTCAGCTGGTCGGGCAATGCTGCTACCCGCGATTCACCCGATTGGTGAGGTGGACGAAGACGCGTTGGGTATGGATGCGTTATTTCACGATCCGGCATTGGCGATGCAATTAGCACAGCTCAAACCCGCAGTGGGGGCTACGCAGCGCCTGATGGCAGTGGCACAGGAAATCTACCGGCGACGCGAGTCGTTTGGGTTGGCTGTGGCCGATATGGAGCAGGCCACGCGTCTTGCTGCTGATGTGTGCGCATTTTTGGATGAGTTAGAGCGTGATGGCGTGGCCTTTGATGCGGTAGCGGGCTTGTGGCCGGAGCGGTTTGCCGAGCATTGGCAGCAGAGCCTGAGCCTGCTTAAGCATATAGTGGTGTGGTGGCCGCAACAATTGGCAAAATGTGGAATGGAATCGGTGATCGGGCGGCGCAATCAGTTGCTGGCACTGTTGGCGGCGCATTGGCGGACGCATCCACCCCAAACAGCTGTGATTGCGGCGGGCTCGACGGGTACGCAGCCTGCCACGGCTTCATTGCTGAAGGTGATTGCCGGATTGCCGCACGGCATGGTGGTGTTGCCGGGGTTGGATTTGCATGCCGAGCCTGCGATATGGGCCGCGCTGGAGCCGTGCCATCCGCAATATGGCTTGGCACAACTGCTGCGCATTCTGGAGGTGCAGCCGGATGCGGTGACATTATTGGATGACGCAGCGGTAGCGGGAGGCAGTTACGGACGGGCGCGATTGTTGCTGGAATCCTGCCGCCCTTGCAGTTTAACGCATCAATGGCAACGACCAGATGCTGGGGCGCAGGCGTTGGAAGGGCTGGTGCGCATTGATTGCCAGCATGAGTGGGAAGAGGCACAGGCGGTGTGTTTGCTGCTGCGCGAGGCGCTCGAGACGCCCGATAAACGTGCGGCGCTGATTACGCATGATGCGGATTTGGCGCGGCGGGTGCGGGCCTTGATGACGCGCTATGGCGTGACGCTGGATAGTGCATCGGGTAATCCTTTGCTGACGCATCCGGCCTGGCAATTATTTTATGGGCTATCGCTGGCGGCCAGTCAGCCTTATAATCCCTTACCGTTGCTGAGTGTGGTGAAGCATCCGTTGTGTGATTGGATGAGGCCTGCGTTGCTGACAAAGCTGGAACACAGCGTTTTTCGCGGGCAACGACGTAACCGCGATGTATTGGCGCGGATGCAATGGTTTGCACGCAGCGACGCGCTGACACCAGATGAGGCAGAGACTCTGATGCGTGTATGCGACGTGCTGCAGCCGATCTATCGTTTAAGCGCAGGCGGCGCGGTAGCCGTGGTGGATATGCTGGCTGCGCAGCGGCGTTGCTTTGAGCAGCTGGCAGGCGAGGCGGATGCCGATATGGCATTGATACTACACCAGCTGGAAGCCGCACTCGCTGGGTGTGAGGCGATGCCGCCTGTGCATTATCACCGGCTGCTGATGCAGTGTTTATCGCTGCATAAATGGTTTGAACGGCAGGAGAAGGGCCATCCGAGACTGCATATTTATACACCGATGGAAGCACGCTTGCAGCCGCTGGAGCGGGTGATACTGGGCGGGATGAATGAGGGCGTATGGCCGCATGGTAGCGCCGTGGATGCGTGGATGAATGAGGCGATCCGTCAATCGATCGGGCTGCCGCCGCGCATGGCGCATCAGGGGCTGGAAGCGCATGACTGGCTGATGCTGGCAAGTGGTGCGGAAGTCTTTGTGACGCGGGCGATGCGTTGTGCGGGAGTAGAAACGCTGCCATCGCGTTGGCTGGAGCGACTGGATAGTTATGTGGGCGTGCCGTTGGAAGCGCGCCAGCGTTATGCGCAATCGCCCTATCTGGATTGGTTGCGCGCGCATAATCAGGTGGCAGAGGTGGCAGCCATCGAGCCGCCATGCCCGTTGCCACCGGTGGAGGCATTGCCGCAGTCGCTGTCGGTAACGCAGATGGAGCAATGGATGCGTAACCCTTACGCGGCGTATGCGCGCCATGTGTTGCATTTGCAGCCGCTGCAGGCGCTGGACGAGGAATTATCGGCGGCGGATATGGGGGATGTGCTGCACCGATTGTTTGAGCGATTTGTGTTAGCGGTGAATGCTGATGCGTCACAGTTGACAATGGCTGTTTTGCAAAGCATTGCCGATGACGTGTTACGCGAGTATGCAGACCAGCCGCAAGTGATGATGATGTGGCAGCCGCGCATTCAGCAATTACTACCATGGATTTTGCAGCAAGAGCGCGAGCGGCGTGCGATATCACGGCGTATTTTGCCCGAGCAACCGCTGGATGCTGTGTTTACAGTGCAAGGGGCGCAGCTGCAGCTGCATGCGCGCATTGATCGGCTGGAAGAGGCCGAGAGCAAGCAATGGCGGGTGATTGATTATAAAACCAAGCATATTCCCGAGGCGAAGGATATACAACATGGGTATGCATGCCAGTTGCCGCTGAGTGCGCTGATTTTGGCACAAAGCAACGGCGGCATTTCCGAGATGTTGGAATATTGGTCGATGGGTGGTGGCTATCGCGAGGTGCTGGTTAAGCCAGTGGTGAAGGCTGAGGAGCAGGAGCGCTTACTTGATTTTTACCGCGATGGGTTACTGAAAACTATTGCGCAATATTATGTGGAGCGGCGTGCTTTTTATGCGGTGCCGGTGCCGCAGATGCGATCACGGTTTGATGATTATGCGCATTTGGCACGGGTTGAGGAATGGCTGAATTAACGACTGATTCTTGCCTCAATTAATGGCTTTGTTTGTGGTTATATAATTGTGCGTCGAGGCGCCAGACGCGTTCGTATAATTTTAGGCTTTTATCGAGTAATTCTATAAGGTAAGCGGGCAGCACTTCCTGTAAATCACCGCCGCTTTGCAGGCATATATCGGTACCATCGAGGCGGTATTCACTGCTGGCTTCTTCGTCGGAGAGCTGGCCAGACAGTACCGCCTTGCGCGCCATCAGCCACGCCATAACGGAAGTAAGGCGCATGGTGATGCGTGACATTTCGTGTGAATAAATGGTTTGCAGATAGGGCGGTATATGACCCTCGTTGATTTTGTCCTGCAATTGAAAATATTCATAGGAATCGAAAATGATATCCATGGTTTCGTGGAACAAACCGGGCATAAATAGCAGGTTTTGGTCTTCATTACTCAGCGGGGCTTGCCGTTTCATCGCTGTTATCCTTGTTTTTGATCTATCAGGATACCATGAAGGCTTTAAATTTTTTTTAAGATTTGCGGACATTTTAGCAGCATTTTATCTATTTTGCGGGTAGGGTTTTGGGATGACTCATGCTCAGTTTATAGCAGCAGACCCTGCACATTCGGTATGGCTGGCGGCGCATGCGGGCACCGGCAAAACCAAAGTGCTGGTGGATCGCGTGCTGCGGCTGCTGATTGCGGGTGAGGAGCCTTCGGCCATTTTATGCCTGACCTATACCAATGCTGCCGCGCAGGAAATGCAGCTGCGTTTGCGCAGCGTATTATCGCGCTGGGTGATGCAGGACGCGGACGACTTGCTGGTGACTTTGCGCGAGCTGTTGGGGCGCGATGCAGATGCAGCCGAGGAAGCGCTGGCGCGTAATTTGTTATGCGGGTTGATGGATGATGCGTATGGCGTGCAGATGCAGACAATTCATGGCTTTTGCCAGTCGTTGCTGGCGCGCTTTCCGGTGGAGGCGGATGTGTCGTCGCATTTTACGCTGATGGATGAGCGCACAGCGCAGGAGGCGCTGCAGGAAGCACGCATGCGGCTGTATCAACAGGCTGCAACGCAGCCGCGCAGTGCGCTGAGCGCCGCGCTACGCAGCATGGCGGCACAAATGAGCGATCAGCGTTTTGCTGATGTGATGGAGGCGGTGGTGCGCCATCACACGCGCTTTGCGCCATGGTTTGCAGATGATGATGGGCTGGTGCATTACCGGCAAGCGCTGGCGGAGGGGCTGGGCATTACACAAGCCGATATTACCGCTGAGCAGGCCATTGCTACCTTACTGCCGCTGCATGCGGATATGGAGCGCGAATTGCGTGACGCGATTGCATTGCTGAGTGCAGGCGGCAAAACCATGGTCGGGCTTGCAGGTATATTACTGCAATGGCTGGAGAGCGCACGTGATGAAGCCGCATTCAACGATTACTGCAAAGGTTTTATCACTGAGAAGGGCGACGCGCGTAAGGCGCGGAGCTTCTATACGGAAGCTTTTGCGAAATCGCATCCGCATTATGCGGAATTATTGGATTTTGAACAAACGCGCGTAATGCATGCGCAGCAGCTATTACTGAGTCTACGATTGTTCGATTTTAATCAGCAACTGGCGGTGATTATTGAACAGTTACTGGTGCTGTATAGCGATATGAAAACGGCGCAGGGCATGATCGATTATGATGATGTGATCCGCTATGCATACCGTCTGCTGCAAAAGCCCGATATGGGCGGGTGGGTGATGGAAAAACTTGATCAGCGCATTCAGCATATCATGCTGGATGAGGCACAGGATACATCGCCGCTGCAATGGCGTTTGCTGCAAATGCTGCTGGAGGAATTATTCCGCACTGATGTGTATTATGAGCGCGCACGCACCTTGTTTGTGGTGGGGGATCGCAAGCAATCCATTTACCGTTTTCAGGGCGCAGACCCTGCGGGTTTTGATGCAAATCGCGTGCGCTATCAGCAGCAGATGGAAGCCGATGCGCAGGCACTGGTATTGCCGGTGCTTGATCAGTCCTTCCGTTCGGTCGAGGCGGTATTGCGCGTCGTGGATGCGACATTTGCCGAGGATGCGGTGCGCAAGGGGGTGAGTGTGGTGCCTTTTGGCCATGCGGTGCATCGTGCAGGGCAGGGCGGCAGGGTTGAATTATGGCCGCTGATTGTGACCACTAAAGCAGCGATTCCGGCGCCTTGGGATGTGGGTAAGCCGCTTTATAACCCGCAGGACGGGGAAAACACATTGGCTGAAAATCTCAGCCAGCAGATTGCAAAGTGGCTTTCGCAGGGGCGCGAATTATGCTCGCAAGGGCGGGCCGTGGAAGCGGGTGATATTATGGTGCTGGTGCGCAGGCGCAGTGCGTTGGTGCGTTTGCTGGCATCGAAGTTGAAACAGCTAGGTGTGGCGGTAGCCGGATCGGACCGGATTAAACTAGGCGCGCATATTGCGGTGAAAGATATTTTGGCGATTGCGGATTTCTGCTTGTTGCCTGCCGATGATTTAACATTGGCAACGGTGCTTAAAACTCCGTGGTTTGCGTGGGATGAGGAGGCGTTGTTTGCGCTGGCTTACGGACGTGGTGAGAGTAGTTGCTGGGAGCGGCTGCATGCACAGCCGGAATATGCGGTCACGCTGGCTCAGTTAGCGCAAATACGGGAGGCGGGTTTGCGCATGGCGCCGCATGAATGGCTGGTGCTGCTGCTTGACCAGTTACAAGGGCGGCGTTTGTGCAAAGCGCGGCTGGGCAATGAGGTGGATGAGTTGTTTGACGAGTTGCTCAATCAGGCATTGGTATTTGAAGCCAACCATGTGCCGAGCTTGCAGGCATTTGTGCATTGGTTACGGGTGGGTGATGAGGATATTAAGCGTGATATGCCGCATAGCCTCAACGCAGTGCGGATTATGACGGTGCATGGTGCCAAAGGCTTGCAGGCACCGATTGTGATTTTGCCGGATACGACGGGCTTCCCACCTAAGCAGGATATTTTCTGGTGGCAGGCGGCAGGTGAGCGCGAGGTGGGCTATGCGGTGCCTACAGGCATGATGGTGCCCGCGCAAATTGCGCAGCTAAAGTCCGAGCAAGCAGAGCAGGTGCTGCAGGAATATCGCCGTCAACTCTATGTGGCGATGACGCGAGCGGAGGATGAGCTGTATGTGTGCGGCACGATAAATAAGGAAGAGCCTGCGGATGGCAGCTGGTATGATTTGGTTCGGGGCGGGCTGGCATCACTGCCGCAATGCGAACGGGTGGAGGATGCGGACGGGGTGACGATGCGTTTGGTATGCGAACAGACCGTGCCGCCGAAGGCCGGGCGGTATTATCTACCTTCGCTTTCAGGGGTTACCGTGCCGAACTGGGTGCTTAGCGCGCCTGCAGTTGAGCCGCGAGCGCCTGTGCTTTTGCGGCCCTCGGATATGCTGGCGGGGGCTGATGATGCAGTGACGTATGAGAGTGGTGATGGCGCTGAGATTGCAAGGCTGCGCGGCGTGCTGATCCATCAACTGTTGCAATGGGCCCCTTCGGCGGGAGCTAATTTACGTTATGAAATGTTGCAGCAGATGGCGGCGCATTTTGCTCCACCGGCGGCGCGGTTGCCGCTGGAAGCTATTGTTGAAGAAAGCTGGCGCATTCTGCAGGACGCATCTCTTGCGCATTGTTTTGATGCGCATGGCATGTCGGAAATATCGGTGTGTGGCAGTTTGTTTGGCAGGCCGGTGAGCGGGCAGATTGACCGGTTGATTGTGCGTGATGGTGCGGTAATTATTGTTGATTATAAAACGGACCGTTTGGTGCCCGAATCGGCGCTTGTGGCCCCTGAAAAATATATCCGGCAATTAGCGATCTATCGAGCGTTGTTGCAGTCGGTTTATCCGCAACAGCGTGTTTCCTGTGCGTTGCTATGGACGGCAAATGGCTGCTGGATGCCGGTTGCGGATGAGCAACTTGATCGTGTATTACTCGCGCTGCAGGCTTGACTATCGGGCGTGCGGCACTTATCTGTTCATGGGTAGCGTTTAAGCAACCAAAAGAGGATAAATTATGTCGAGCAAACATATTAAAGACGACGAGTTCGAAGCCGGTGTTTTGAAAGCCGAAGGCCCCATTCTGGTTGATTTCTGGGCCGAATGGTGCGGGCCGTGCAAGCAGCTTTCGCCCGTGCTGGACGAGGTGGCCAGCGAAATGAGCGGCAAGCTTACGATTGCTAAAATCAATATCGACGAAAACCCTGATACACCTTCCAAATATGGTGTGCGCGGTATTCCGACGCTGATGCTGTTTAAAAATGGCGAGCCAGTGGCAACCAAAGTCGGCTCAATGCCTAAAAGCAAGCTGGTGGAATGGCTTGATTCGGTTGTAGCGTAACGCGTATGGCGGATGGGCGCTGGCAGGAGGCGGTTGCCACACTTGCACAGCGCATTGGTGAAGCGTTTGGCTTTCGCATTTGCCTGTGTGGTGAAATTGAATGTGTGGTGCGTGGGCTCGAGGGGTTGCCTGAGCCGGATATATTCTGGCAGCAGGTGATGCAGCAGGCGCAGGCGCTGGATATCCCTATCGACAGCATCGCACAGGAAGAGCATCCCGATCATTATGAATTCCGCTTGTCGCCGACGGAGCCGTTGCGCGCGGCGCTGGTGATTGAGCAATTGCGGGCACTAGTGATCGCGCTGTCGGCAGAGTATGGGCTGGAATGTTTGTTTGAGGCAGGCCAGCAGCCACCTTATTCGGGCTTGCACTGGCATATCCATTTGACCAATGCCGATGGGGTGAATGTATTTCTTAAGCAAGACGAACAAATGAGCGAGCCGTTGCGGCATGTATTAGGTGGGTTGCTGGCGACAATGCGCGAGCTGATGCCTTGCTTTGCCCCGCGTGAGGCGTCTTATGCACGGCTTCGCGCGGGTGCGGATCATATTCCGCAGGTGGTGAGCTGGGGTGGTAATAACCGCAGTGTGGCGTTGCGCATGCCGGAGAGTGTGGTGCCGGTTCGCCATATCGAGCATCGGGTGTGCGGCGCGGATGCGGATGCGCTGATAGCCGTATGGGCGCTATTGGTGGGGGTGCATGTGGGCTTGAAACATAAGCCTGATCCGGGCGCACAAATATATGGGCGTGCGCATGATGCGGTGTATGATTTGCCCCGATTGCCGCTGTCGCTTTCTGAGGCGGAGGGAGCGTGGCAGGAAAGCCGGTATGTGAAGGACTATATTGAATCAGCGCGGCTGGATGCCTGAGGCGAGTGCCTCGCAATGCGATAATACTTCCTGCACCAACATGTCGCGCTCGCCTTGTGCATGGCTGGCGACGATGGAGACAATAGCCGAGCCGACGACGACTAAATCCGCAAAGCATGAGACGGTGGCCACATCAGCGGGTGATTTGATGCCGAAGCCAACGGCTATTGGTAGTGCACTTTGCTTGCGGATGATGGCTATGTCTTGCTCCAGCGCGGTATAATCGGCGGAGGCGGTGCCGGTGATGCCTTTGATGGTGATGTAATATAAAAAGCCGGTTGCATGGGCGGTGATCAGCGGCAGGCGGTCTTGCAGTGAGGTGGGCGCTACCAGACAAATAATATCGATACCATGTTGCTGTGTGCTGGGAAGGATGGCGCTTAATTCCTCGGTGGGCAGATCGACAATAATCAACGCATCAACACCGGCGCTGGCGGCTTGTTGCATGAAATTTTCGACGCCGCGATGCAAAATCGGGTTGTAATAGCCCATCAGGATGATGGGGGTGTCGGTGTTACGGGTGCGAAACTCGCGCACCATATCAAATATCTGTGCTATTTTGGTGCCTGCGGCCAGTGCGCGAATAGCAGCAGCCTGAATGGTGGGGCCATCGGCCATCGGGTCAGAGAAGGGTACGCCGATTTCGATGATATCCGCGCCATGTTGCGGCAGCTCAGCAAGAATGGCGGCGCTGGTGGTGATATCGGGATCGCCAGCCATGATAAAGGGCACAAATCCAGCGCGGTTTTCGGATTTTAGCGATGCAAGTTTTGCTTTCAGCCTTGCGCTCATAGCTGTACTCCGAGTGCCTTGGCGATGGTGAAGATGTCTTTGTCGCCCCGTCCGCATAAATTGACAACAATGATTTGATCCTTACGCATGGTGGGAGCAAGTTTTTGCACATAGGCGAGGGCGTGGCTGGGCTCGAGTGCGGGCAAAATCCCTTCCAGTCGCGAGCAGGTCTGGAAGGCATCGAGTGCTTCCTTGTCGGTAGCATCGACATAGTCGACGCGGCCTGTTTCTTTGAGATAGGCATGCTCGGGCCCGATACCGGGATAATCCAGCCCTGCGGAAATGGAATAGGTTTCCTCAATCTGGCCGTCATCATCTTGCAGTAAATAGGATAGGGTGCCATGCAATACGCCATGCTGACCGCGCCCTAATGATGCGGCGTGATGCGGTGTGTCGATGCCTTCGCCGGATGCTTCGACGCCATACATTTTGACTGATTCATCAGGGATGAAAGGGTGGAACAGACCGATCGCATTGGAGCCACCGCCAATGCAGGCGACCAGCGCATCAGGTAATTTGCCGGTCTGGGCCATGCATTGCTCGCGCACTTCCTGGCCGATGATGGCCTGAAAATCGCGTACCAGCATGGGGAAGGGGTGCGGGCCTGCTGCTGTGCCGATGAGATAATAGGTGTCATCGACATTGGTGACCCAATCGCGCAGGGCTTCGTTCATGGCGTCTTTGAGGGTTTGTGAGCCGCACGTAACGGGCACGACTTTTGCGCCCAGTAGCCGCATGCGGAAGAGGTTGGGTTGTTGGCGCTCGCAATCTTTGGCACCCATATAGATCACACATTCCAGTCCGAAGCGCGCGCAGACGGTGGCAGTAGCCACGCCATGTTGTCCGGCACCGGTTTCGGCGATGATGCGGGTTTTGCCCATGCGTTTGGCGAGCAGAATCTGGCCGATGCAATTATTGATTTTATGCGCGCCGGTGTGGTTCAGCTCGTCGCGCTTAAAATAAATTTGCGCGCCTGCGCAATGCTCGCTAAGACGCTCGGCATGATAAAGCGGGCTGGGACGGCCCGTGTAATAGGTATGAAAATAAGCCAGTTCTTTTTGAAATTCCGGATCGTTTTTGGCTTCTAAATAAGTTTTTTCGACCTCGAGAATCAGCGGCATCAAGGTTTCGGCGACATAGCGCCCGCCGAAGGGGCCAAAATGGCCGCGCTCATCGGGTTGGTTATAATTGCTGAAATTCATGTGCTGCGCCTGAGTTGTTGATTGAATGCGGTGATTTTTGTCGGGTCTTTGACACCGCGCGATGATTCGATGCCGGAGGAGACGTCGACCATGGGGGCGCGGGTGCGTGTGACTGCTTCAACCACATTCGCTGCGTCAAGTCCACCGGAAAGAAACCATGGCTTGGTCAGCGATTGGCTTGCCAGCAAGCCCCAGTCAAACGCAATGCCGCTGCCGCCTCGCACGCTATCATGTTTGGTGTCAAACAATAGCATATCGGCGACGGGTTGAAAAATGCGGGTGGCGTTTACGTCGTCGAGTGTGGCGATATTGATGGCTTTGATGATGGGGAGGCTGGTGAGTTGGCGGATGGTAGACACACGCTCGGGCGTTTCGTCGCCATGCAATTGTAGGATGTCGGGCTGCCATTCTTGTAGTAACTGCCTTAGCTGGCCATCGGTGGGGTTGACCATGACGGCGACGCTTTTGACGTGGGACGGCAGATGGGCGCTGAAGGCGGCGGCATCGGTGCTATGGATATGGCGGGGCGAGGGCGGATACTGCATAAAGCCCAGATAATCGGCACCACTTTCTACCGCTGCTGAGACAGCTTCGGGCGTGTTAATGCCGCAATTTTTAATTTTCACATTCATGCTTTAGGCAGTGGTTTGCCCACGCTTTGGCGCAGGCCTGCTATTTCATTTTCCAGCGCTTCCACGCGTTTGCGGCTACTATGCAGCTTCAGGCTTTGGCCGCTGCGTCGCAGTCCACCTGCCAAAGCGGCCATCACAAATCCGCAGAGGAAAAACAGCGCGGCAAAACCATAGGTAGGTAAGCCGATCTCGTATGGCAAGGGGTAAAGGCTGATGCTCATGGCGTGGCGGTTGACCACGGCCAAGGCTATCAACAACAAGCTGAACAGCAGAATGATCAGCCATTTGAGCAGGGTGATCATGCACTCACCCCGTCAGCTTTACGATGCAGCGGCTGATTTAGGGCTGGCGTTTTGTTTGTTGATACGTTCACGTAATTCCTTACCGGTACGGAAGTAAATGGCGTTGCGTGCGCCGATATTGACGATTTCGCCGTTTTTAGGATTGCGTGCTGCGCGCGGGTCGCGGCTACGTACGGAGAATGCGCCAAAGCCACGCAGTTCCACACGGTTGCCGTCTGCCAGTGCAGTAGAAATCTCACCAAAAATGGTGTTTACCAGCACCTCAATATCGCGTTGATACAGGTGAGGGTATTTTTGTGACAATCGTTGGATAAGCTCTGATTTGGTCATGGTTCTTCCGTTTTTTTTATGTCGTTAAACAAAGGCTTAATGTTGAGGCGCAGGTTGCCAAATAAGTACGAGTCCGTCAAGCTTTACCATCATTTCTTTCAAAGAAAAAATCGAATGGTTACTCAGTTGTTCTAACTTTCCGAAAATCGAGCGGTCAGGCCTGCGTGGTTTGACATCTTTTATCGGAAAAGTCTTTTTAAATTTGCGTTCGGCTTTCAGCCACTCATGGGCTTGCTCTTCGCTGCCGATGCCGTCGATCAGTTTGGCTTGCAACGCTTGTGTGCCGGTAAAAATCCGTCCATCGGATACGGCGGCGAGTTCGGCATCACTCAGATTGCGGCGCGTTTGTACCAGATTGGTGAAGTAATGATAGAAATCATCGACGACGCCTTCGATGACGGTGCGTTGCGAAGGGGTAAAGGATTCCAGCGGATTGGGTGTGGCTTTATTGGGTGCGGATTTAATGATCACCGGTTCGATGCCGATTTTTTTAGCGAGTTCGGTGGCTTCAAAGCTTTGCATGATGACGCCAATAGAGCCGGTGATCGTGCCGTCACGTGCGAGGATATGATCACCGCCGAGTGCGGCCATGTAGCCAGCGGAGGTGCATAAGGTGCGCATTAAAATGACGACGGGCTTTTTGTCGGCCACGCGGCGCAGGCCCAGATAGAGTTCTTCGCCGCCGACAGCGGTGCCGCCGGGTGAATCGATACGGACGAATACAGCTTTTACCGCATCGTTATTGCTCAGTTCTTTTAAAAGGGTATCACGGTAACGGTCGTCGGTGATGATATCGTCGATGGTGATGCGGGCGATATGGTCACCAGTGATGGTTTTTGCACCGCTTAGCTGGCTAAACCAAACCACAAGCGCGATGGCGGCGATTGCGAGTGCAATCGTCCGCCAGCGCGAAACTTGTTGTTTGAGCTGGATACGATCCAGCAAGGTATCGGCATCCAATGCCATGCTGATTACTCAGCGTCTTTTTTAGCGGCTTTTTTAGCCGGTGCTTTTTTAACAGCCGGAGCCTTTTTGGCAGCGGGTTCTTTTTTCGCTGCTTTGGGGGCACCTGCTTCTTCGAGTGCGGCACCGAGAATGGCACCAAGACTTGCACCGCTATCGGATGAGCCATACTCTTCGATGGCACGTTTGTGCTCATCCATTTCGTAGGCTTTGATCGACAGGCTGATGCGGCCCGATTTTTTGTCGGCGCTGATGATTTTCGCATCAATACGATCACCCACAGCGAAGCGCTCGGGGCGTTGCTCCTGACGGTCACGCGACAGATCGGCACGTTTGATGAAGGAGACATGCTCGCCATCGGTGCCGAATTTGACTTCGATACCGTCTTTTTGCGTGGCGCTAACGGTACAGGTGACAACCTGATTTTTCTTGTAGTCACCCATTGCGTCGGAGGAAGCGCCAGCATTTGCGCTTGCGGCGCTGCTGGTTTTGATTGCTCCTTCGGGTGCGTCTTCGAGCTGTTTGATACCGAGGCTGACGCGCTCTTTATCGATATCCACTACGAGGACTTTGGCTTTCACTTCATCCCCTTTTTTGAAGGCTTTGATCGCGTCTTCGCCTGCTTCGGTCCAGCTGATATCGGAGTGATGCACGAGACCGTCAATATCGTTCTCGAGGCCAACGAACAGACCGAAATCGGTGATGTTGCGCACCTGACCGGACACGATGGTGCCCTCAGGATGCGCCGCAGCGAATGCAGCCCACGGATTATCCGCGCACTGTTTCATGCCCAGGCTGATGCGGTGCTTTTCGGGCTCGACATCGAGCACGATGACTTCCACTTCGTCGCCGACATTGACGATTTTGCTTGGGTGAGCGGATTTTTTCGTCCAGCTCATTTCGGAGACGTGGACGAGCCCTTCGATGCCGTCTTTCAACTCAACGAATGCACCGTAATCAGTGATGTTGGTGATTTTACCGGCAAAGCGGGTGCCGACGGTGAACTGGCTGGAGATGCCTTCCCATGGGTTGGATTCCAACTGTTTCATGCCGAGGCTGATACGTTTGGTTTTCTCGTCGAATTTGGTGACAACGACTTTAATATTGTCGCCAACGGTGAAGACTTCGGATGGATGGTTGATACGTTTCCATGAAATGTCGGTGACGTGGAGCAGGCCGTCGACGCCGCCCATATCGATGAACGCACCGTAATCGGTGATGTTTTTCACGATACCTTCGAGCACCTGACCTTGGGTGATGTTATCGAGTAGCTCGTTGCGGGCTTCAACGCGTGATTCTTCCATCACGGCGCGGCGCGAGACGACGATATTGCCACGCTTGCGATCCATTTTCAGGATTTGGAACGGTTGCGGCACATTCATCAGCGGGTTGACGTCCTTGATGGGGCGGATATCGACCTGTGAGCCGGGCAGGAACGCCACAGCGCCCTGAATGTCAACGGTGAAGCCACCTTTAACACGGCTGAAGATGACACCTTCGACGCGCTCACCTTTTTTCCAGAGTTCTTCGAGTTTGATCCATGATTCTTCGCGCAGCGCTTTTTCGCGGCTGAGCACGACTTCGCCATTGCGGTCTTCGAAGCGTTCAACATACACGTCATATTCATCGCCAATTGCGAGTTCGGGGACTACGCCATTGCGGGCAAATTCTTTTTGCGGGATGCGACCTTCGGATTTGAGGCCCACATCGATCAGGACAATGTCTTTTTCGATGCCGACAATGGCGCCGCGGGTTACACTGCCTTCGCTGATTTCGGAAGAGGCGGAGGATTCAAATAAATCGGCGAAACTTTCACCGGTTGAAAATTCATTTTCAAATTTTTCTGCTAAAGCATGAGAAGCCATGATAAATACCTTACGATGCAATGGGATAGCCGCCCCATGCGCGGGTTGATGGTTAATAGTAAGGTGCGTATACATAGCGGTAAATGATAGAAAATCAAGGAGAAAAAGGATTTTTTGTCGTCACTGTCTATTCCGCATACGCATTGTAAATTTTAGTTGTGCTGGCTTTGTTTTCAGGCAATATCGCATCATCTTATCCCTCATATATATAGGAGCGACTATGCGACTCTCACTTTACAGCCTATTGATTGCGACGGCCTTATCGAGTGCCGCCTTGGCCCAGTCGGCGGCATCGCCTTTTGGCACGCCTTCTAACCCACTTAGCGCTGAGGAGCGTGCGGCGATTGCACGTGAGGACGCGGCAATCAAGCGCGCCCGCGCTGAAGAGATCCGCAAAGCCAAGGAAGAGCGTGCTCGCATTGCAGCGGAAGAAGAAGCGCGCCGATTGCAGGAGCAGCAAAATGCAGCACCGGTCATGCCTGCACCGGCAATCCCGGTGGATAATGCGATTGAGCCTGCCATGCCTGATCCGTATGCGCCGCAGAATGCAGGTGAATTGCCGACGGATTCACCGGTTGAAGCGCCCGCTACCGCTCCGATGAGCGCACCGGTTGATCAGGATATACCGGCTCCGAGCCCAAGCATTTTGCCGGATGCCGCTTTGCCTGCGCCAGACAGCGTGCCGGTGGCACCTGCAACGGGTGACGATCCGATTTACCCGCCGCTTGAAGAAAGCACCCCTGCGCCTGCACCCGAGGAGGGGGCCCCTGTGACCCCCGAAGGACTAAGCCCCGAGGCCACACCGGTCGAGCCGATTGCGCCAGAGGTAGCACCGGATGGCAATGCAGCGGAGAATGATTTGCTTAAAGGGCTGGAGTCTTTGTTGCCGACGGTAGATGAAGAGCCGGCACCGCAAGAGGAGCCGGTGCAAACCGTTCCATAAATTAGGCTGCTTCGGCTTCGAGCTTTTCGTTTAGTAAGCGCAACACATGGGTGAACACCTCGTTGGCACTCATATCGGATGTGTCGATATGCAAGGCGTCGTCAGCAGCGATGAGGGGCGCATTTTTGCGCTCGGAGTCGCGTTTGTCGCGTTCGATCAGATCGGCCAGTACGGAATCATAGACTACTTCAATCCCTTCGCCGGATAACTCGCGGTGGCGGCGTATGGCGCGGGTGTCGAGGCTGGCGGTGATAAATAATTTCAAATCCGCCTGCGGGCACACGATGGTGCCGATATCGCGCCCGTCGAGTACGGCACCATGGGGCGCGGCGGCAAAGCTGCGCTGGTAATCAAGCAAAATGGCGCGTACTTCCGGTATGGCCGAAACGATGGATGCGGCTTGCCCAACTCGCTCCTGCCGCAGGCGCGGGTTGAGAAAATCCTGCGGGCCGATGGATTGCGCCGCTTCGATTGCGGCGGTTTTATTATGCGGGTCCTGATCATTATAGACTAAGCGCATGCCAACGGCGCGATAGAGCAAGCCGGTATCGAGATATGGCAGTTCCAGCCGCTCGGCGAGGCGGCGCGCCAATGTACCTTTGCCTGACGCGGCGGGGCCGTCGATGGCGATTACAAGCGGTTTATCGCGCGAGATACGGCGCATGGTGCGGCGCTCTTCGGTGATAAAGGCGCCGAGACCCGTCATAAGTTTGGTAAAGCCGGGGAAGCTGGTGGCAATAGGGGTGCTGTCATCCACCATCACCGGTTTTTCGGATGCGAGGCCAAGTATGAGGAAAGACATGGCGATACGGTGATCGAAATAGGTGGTGATGGTGCCGCCACCCGTTACTTTTCCGTCGGTCCCTTTGACGATGAGATCATCGCCCTCGGCATGCGTGTCGACACCGCAGGCGTGCAACCCGTCGATGACTGCTTGCAGGCGATCGGATTCTTTTACACGTAATTCGGAAAGGCCGCGCATTCGGCTTTGCCCTTTGGCGAAGGCACAGGCGACCGCCAATATCGGGTATTCATCGATCATGGAGGGGGCGATATCGGCTTCGACATCGATGGCTTGCAATTTACTGTAACGCACGGTGATATCGGCAACAGGCTCGCCCGCGCTGGTATGCTCGTTATGGATGGTGATATCCGCACCCATGCGTTTGAGAATATCAAACAAGCCGGTGCGCAACGGATTGATGCAGATATGGCGTAAGGTAATGTCGCTATCGGGCACGAGCAGTGCAGCGACAATCGGGAAAGCTGCGGATGAGGGGTCGCCCGGCACGTCGATGATCAAGTCTTGCGGGGATTGCGCCTGCTGGCCTAATAGTGAAATTTTGGTGCCCTCACGCTCTACCGCGATACCCAGATGCTGGAGCATGCGTTCGGTATGGTCACGCGTGGCGGTGGGCTCTATCACGGTGGTGCGCCCCGCGATATTTAATCCGGCGAGCAGAATTGCCGATTTCACCTGTGCCGAGGCAACGGGTAATTCATAGTCAATCGGCATCATGCTACTGCGTCCAGTGACGCTCAATGGTAAGCGACCCCCCGTGCGGGCGACGAATTGTGCACCCGATTGCGACAGCGGAATGATGACACGGTTCATGGGGCGGGCGGAGAGGCTTTCATCGCCATAAAAAAAGCTGGTGAAGGGGTAGGATGATACCAGCCCCATCAACAGGCGTGCGCCGGTGCCGCTATTGCCCATATCGAGTGGTTGCGAGGATTCAGATAAGCCACCAATCCCGACGCCATGTACCAGCCATTCATTGTGCTGGCGTTGGATGAAGTTGACACCCAAATGCGCGAGCGCTGCTTTGGTGCATAAAACATCATCGCCCATCAGCAGGCCGCGAATGGTGACGGTGCCGATGATTTGGGAGCCTAATAAAAGGGCGCGATGCGAGATGGATTTATCGCCCGGCACGGTGATATCCCCTGTCAGCGCAGGGCAGCGCGTCGAGATACAAGGTTTTGCATAAGTCAAGTGTGTTGTCATAATATCAGCCGGATGCGATTTCAGTGTTTACGCTTCTTTTCAGACAAGGTAATATAAAGGAACAAACAAGATAGCAAGGATACACTGGCACTATAAGGAGGAATTTCGGTGAGCGAAGGACTTGGAAACAAATGTCAGTGCCCTGATTGTGGCGCAAAATTCTATGACATGCACAAATCCCCTGCATGTTGCCCGAAATGTAGCTGTGTGCTGCCGGTCAAGCGGGCAGCATTGGCGGTGTCCACACCAGTTGTGGTTGCGCCCAAGCCTAAAAAGCCTGTGCGCGTTAAAGTGTTGCCGGTGGAAGCGCTCGATGGAATGGCGCCGGTGGAAGCGCTGGAGCAGCTCGACGAATTTGACGAGGATGATGTGGGGCATTTGCACGAGGTGGAAGACCACCATGAAGCGCCGGATGTGGATATGAATTCGGATGATGCGGAAGACCAGATGTTTCTGGATGAGCTGAGTGATGGCGATCCGCATTTGGTGGACGATCCGGATGATGAAGAGGATGCGGGCGAAGCCGAGCTGCGCTAAGGCTGACTTTATTTCCCTGCAGCTAATTATATTTTCCTTTATCATGCGTGCGCCATCATTACTGGACGTGGGCGGTCAGTAATGCTATCACCTCCATTATAATTTTTTATGGAGCGTTGCGGTCGCGTGCAGGTTCGTCGGCTTAAAATTCCCGCTATTATTGTTGGTGTTATCGTGCTTTTACTGGGGGCGCTGACCTTCATTTTACCTGCGATGATCAACACCGATCCGATTATTGCAGCCCTCAAGCAAGAGGTGGAAGCGATTACCGGACGCGAGCTGGTTTTGGGCAAGGTGACGGTGAGTGTCGTGCCTGCGGCAAAAATCAGCATAGACGGGGTGGCGCTGCGCAATGACGAGCTGTCGAGCAAAAATCATTTTCTGCGCGCCAACAAGCTGGTGATACATTTGAATCTGATTGATGCGCTGACTGGTGGTGACGCGCCGAGCGAGGCCAATATTGAACTGATAGCGCCGCATATCGAGCTGGAGCGTTTTCGGGATGGCAATGCTAACTGGGAGTTTTTAAACACTCAAAAGCAAACGCCGAAGCAACAAACAGGGTTCCGCCTGCTGGTCGTAAATGGGACTGCGAGTTTTACCCATCATCAGCAGGATTATTTTGAAACGCTCAGCGGGATTAATGGCGATTTGCGGCTTAGCCTTTCGCAAGCGACTGTGACAATGAGCGGTATGATGCGCAAAGAGCCTATGGGGCTGAATGCGAATTGCAAGGTGCACCAGTTCGGGCATCTGGCTTCGTATGATATGGAATGCAGCAGTGAGCTGAAACAGGCCAATAATGTGATAGGCTATAAAGGCCGTGTGCTTAACCGCGAAGGGGCGGTGGTGATGCGTGGTAAGGTGGATGTGAAGGCCGAAGACAGCCGCCAGTGGATCGATGTAATGATGGGCAAGGGCAAGTCGCCTTTTGGCGCGTATTATACCAAGCCATTCCCGCTGACACTGAGCGCCGATACCTATGCCGATGATAGCAAGCTGGTGATCAATCTTTTGCAGATTAGCTCGCAAAACAGCAGCGGCAAAGGGGCGGTATCAGCAGATTTTAGCGGCAATGATTCGCGGTGGACGGTGAATTTATGGTTTGATTCATTGGATATCGACCAGATACGGCCCGAGCATAAAGGCCGTGAGTCGGTAGATATATTTGCGCTCAATCAGGGCTTTCCCGCTGCGATTGATGCCCAAATTACATTGCAGGCGAAAGCTATGACCTTCCATGAGGTGGCATTTGCCGATGTGGTGGCCAAGGCGGATATGGGGGATGGTGAAATTGTGGTGAGTAATCTTACCATGAAAACACCGGCAGAGGGGAATCTGATTACATTGGGGCGGTTGGTTTCGAAAGCTGATGGGTTGGAATATGATGGTCAGGTGGAGGCTTATGGTGAGTCGCTGCGAGCACTGGCGCCGCTGATGGGCATTGCCCTTGCGGATATACCAGAGGATGCTTTCGGGCAGTTTCGCTCGCGTTTTAACCTGATTGCACGGCCCAGCCTGACAACGATTTCAGAATTGCGACTGGTAACCGGTGATAATATGCAGCTGGCGGGTGGCGTGAATATTTATCATGGCGGCGCTAATCGCGTGGATGCGACGGTGGGCTTGCGTAATTTCGATTTTGCACCGTTTGAGGCATTATGGTTGCAGGGCCATCACTTATTTGCAAATCCGCAGGAGGTGGTGGGTCACCCGTTTGGGTTTGAATGGTTGAAAACACTGGATAAGCATATCAATCTGATTGTGAAGCTGGATAATTATCAACTGCTGGGATTGAAGGGCGCGCCGACAGAATTGAAGCTCTCCATGGCGCCCAACGAATTGCAGGCGAGCGATATTAATGCGCAGTGGGGTGGCTCGCGCATTAGCGGACAAATCGCATTGCAACACCTGCCGAATGCAGAGCGCCCATTTGTCACCTCGCAATTGATGATTTCGGATATCCGGCTGGGGAATGCATTTTTAGATACGATGCGTACCAGCGGTGATGAAACGATGGTCAATAAAGGGCCATGGTCTAACACTAAGCGTATTGGGTTCTGGCCGCTGCATTATTTTGATGGCGAGGCGGATTTGCGCATCCGCCGTATCGAACATGATAGCGCAACCGTGTATAATCTGCGGGCCATGGCGAAGCTAAAAGATTTTCGTCTGCAAGCAGAGAATATGGAGTTTGGTATTTGGGGTGCGGCGGGGCAGGCGAATCTTGCGGTCGAGTCGGCGGTAGTGCCGAGTCTGGATATTAGCTTTGGCATTCAGAATGCGCAGTTGAAAGAGCTGCTTGCCAGCTTTGTGGATTACAGCAATTTAAATGGCACTATCAGCTTGTCGGGTAAAATCGGATTTTCCGGTTTGAATTATGCGGACTGGATCAAGGATATTAAAGGCTATGTCACGCTTGATGCGCGTAGCGTGTTTGTGCAGGAGTTCAACCTGCCAGCCGTAGTGCGGGCGATTGCAAGCGTGCGCGCGGTATCGGGTCTGGCAAACAGCATCCGCTTAGCGCAGGATAAAGGGGCCAGTCGGATTGATAACATTAATGGTACCGCTGCCTTCGCCAATGGGCAACTCACGATTACGAGGCTGACCATGCGGGCCAATGAATCGGTGGGTGAGATTAGCGGTAGTATGGATTTGCAAAACTGGCTGATGCAGCTGACCTTTAAATTCGGGCTGATCACACTGGCGCAAAGCGGCTATCCGTTTTTATACGCGCATTTAACCGGCCCCATTGATGCACCCGAGCTGCGGCTGGATGCGAAGGAAGTGGAAGCTTTTCTGGCTCGTAACATTCGTTAATAACTAACGTTAGCGTGCTGAAATCTAATAGCAATTTATTTGTTTGATTGGCGTTACCGGAATCAATACTTCAACTTTTCTTATCAACACCATATTTTTACTTTGAATTACGCATTCAATTCGATGTATGTATAGACAGAACAACAATAAGAATCGGTGAGTGTGATTATGAAGACTGTTTCGCGTGAGGCCGAAGTACGGCTGGTTGAAACCCTGACGGATATGCAAGATGACAGCAATGGCTGGGTGGCCGTGTGCTTTGCTTTTTCCCGTTTGCTTGAACATTATCGGAGTGATTATCAAATCAAGATTGCGATCAATCTGATCAATGATCTGGTCGGCACGCGTGAGGCGACGGTTTATGTCTGCGATGATTCTACCATTTATGTGCTGATGCGCAATGTGACCAAGGCATTGGTCGATAAAATGGTCTTCCAGCTGCGTTATTTATTCATGGATGATCCGCTGGCTTATAATGCCGATGGCGAAGAAAACCCTGAATTTTCACGTACCTATGATCTGGACCGGTCGTGGAAAGACTTCATGCATATCTGCAAAGCGCGATTGACCAAGCGGATTAAATCCAGCGGGCAGGATCGCGGGGGCGCGGCGCCATCCGCTAAGCCATTGGGCGAGAGCGAAACGCTGGGCAAGCTGCTTGATGAGCCTGCAGGCAAAACCAGCCCTGCCAAAACGGCAGTGAAGGGCTCGGAGATTAAGTTTTTTAATGCGGCCAGTCTGGCGCATATCGAACGTGATCTGACCAATGCCGATTTGAGCAAGGTGATACGCCGCCAGCCGATTTGCGCGGCGGTGCCTGACACGATGGTGCGACGCGTATTTGACGAGCTCTATATCAATATTGCGCATTTGCGCAAAGTGCTGCGCGCCGATGTGGATTTGCTTAGCAATCGCTGGTTATTCAAGTATTTAACGCAAATTCTGGATGAGCGGGTGCTGCATTTGCTGCAGCGGAGTCCGGCGCGGTATCTGGATGCGCCGATCAGTCTGAATCTGAATATTCATACGTTGTTATCGCAGCGTTTTAACGAGTTTGATGCCTCGATTAAACCGGCGGTGAAGGTCTCGATTGTGATTGAGATTCAGTTATCGGACGTATTTGCTGATATGGCAGCGTTTTTAGCGGCCAAAGATGCGGTGCAGAAGCTGGGTTATCGCGTGTGTCTGGATGGGGTGACCGATTTGAGCTTTATGCAGATTAATCGCAAAAAACTGGGCTTTGATTTGCTGAAACTGCAATGGAATGCGGGGCTGGAGAGCGAATTGGGTTCGAAAGAGAATCAGGAACTGGCCGAAGCAGTGCGTGAATGTGGCGTGAACCGTGTGATTCTTACCCGTTGCGATGGGCGTGCGGCGATTGATTACGGCCAGGCGCTAGGGATTTCGCTTTTTCAGGGGCGCTATCTGGATACGCTGATGAATCCAAAGGCAACGATTGAGAATTAATCGGCTGTCGTCTTCATTATTTTCTAACTATTTCGCTTTAAGCTCATCCTATGACGTGGCTGGAAATAACGATTGGCGTGATTATGATGCTCGTGCTGGGGCCAGCCGTGGGCAATTATGCGACGTCGATTGTGTATCGGCTACCTAAAGGCCAAACGCCTTTTGAGAAAAACCCCTACTGCGACGATTGCGGCGCGATGCTGCAACCGATCGATCTGTTTCCCATTTTATCGTATGCGTTGACGCGTGGTCGTTGCCGTTATTGCAAAACCCATATTCCCATGAGCTATACATGGATTGAAATACTGTGCGGGGCGTTGTTTATTATTAATTTTCTGGTGTTTGGTATCAGTGAGCATTTTGTGCTGGTGACGGCGATTGGGGTGTTTCTGATTACGCTGGCGGCGCTGGAATATCATCAGGGGAAACTCTACACCCTTATTCTGACTTATATCATCGGGTTAGGCATGGTATTGCGGGTGTTGCAGGATGGTACGATTTACGACTTCTTTTTCAGCGGATTCGCTATGTTGTTTGTGGGGGCCATTATCTGGCGTCTTCAGGTGGCGCGCGGCAAAGCGGATGCCAAAATCTGGCCGGATTATCTGAAGCTGATGATTGTGATGGGGGTGTTGTTGCCCGTGCCACTGCTCAGCGTGGCGGTGTTGATTGCGCTGTGTGTTTATGTGGTGCAGTTGATCACTGCTACGAGCCGTATTCAGTCGCCCGCGATGGCGATGGGTGTCTATGTGGTGATGGTGCTGCATGGGCTTGGTATTTTATAAAACTAAGTAAGGGCCCTCACCCCGACCCTCTCNNTCTCCCAGAGGGAGAGGGGGAAGAAAGGCCAGACCCCCTCATGCGACGGGGTGACAACTACACGGGTATGTCATCCTCGGGGCGGCTTAGCTGAGCGCGGGGATTTCCTTTGGGTAGGAGAGATAAGATTCCTGCTTTCGCAGGAATGACAATAAGGGGCTATTCGCAGGTGATGATAAGCTTATAGGCCGAGGTATGATCGCCGAGGGTGATTTTATTCTCGCCCAGTTGCAGCGGGGCTTTCTCGGATGCTTTGCCACGGCCAATTACTTTGCCATTGACGATACTGCAAAAGCGGCTGCCCTGATCGACGAAAAAGACACCATCATCATGACGTTCGATTTTCGCATGCAGTTGCGACACCATCAACGGTGGTCCGTCGCAGGGGATGTCGAGATGGTTGCGTTTCGGCGGGTCTTCCGATTGCGGATAGCCGCCGATTAAAAAAGGCAGATTAGCCAGTTTAACGGTGAGCGCCTCAAAATGGCAGCCCGCACCATTGGGGGCAATGGTGATTTGTTCTATTTTTGCATCGAGGATAACCGTCGCACGCTCTTTGCTCGCAAGGCGCTGATTGGTATCGCGCAGGCGGGTGAGCATGCTTTGAATGATTTGTAGCATCTGCGGCGGACACTCAGCCGATAATTGTCTGAAGCGCGTATCTTCGATGATTTCCAGTGAGACGGGGGTGAGGGCGCGGGCAGTAGCGGAGCGCGAGTTTTTGGGCTCGAATAAGGCCATTTCGCCCAGCACGTCGCCTGCTTCGAGCACGGCGAGCTGGACTTCGCCGTGATCGGCATGTTTGAGGATTTCGACCGCGCCGGACTGAATGATATAAGCCGCATCGCCCGCATCGCCTTCGCGGAAAATAATGGCTTTGGGATCGAATGCTTTGATCGTCATGCGTGCAGTTTACTCAACCGTAACTGATTTGGCAAGGTTGCGTGGCTGATCAACATCGGTGCCTTTGATAACAGCGGTATGATAGGCCAGTAATTGGGCCGGAACGGCATAGAGTATGGGTGATACCAGCGGTGCAACATCGGGCAATTGAATGACGCTGGAGGCGATATCTTTTAATTTTTCGGCGCCTTTTTTATCGGTCAGGGCGATGATGATGGCACCACGCGCAGCGGCTTCCTGAATGTTAGAGGCGGTTTTATCAAACAATGCGTCGGAAGGGGCGAAGGCGACCACGGGCATATTTTCATCAATCAATGCGATAGGGCCATGCTTCATTTCGCCTGCTGCATAAGCTTCGGCGTGAATGTAGGAAATCTCTTTCATTTTGAGTGCGGCTTCATAGGCGATGGCGTATGAGGTGCCGCGGCCTATAAACAGCATGTCTTTGGCGCTGGAGAGTTGCTGTGCGAGGGCCTGGATTTTATCGTCATGATGCAGGATTTCGGTAATTTTGGACGGCACTTCGGCCAGCGTGTGGCAATGCCTGGCGGCCTCTTCCTCGGTAATGGCGCCTTTGGCACCAGCGAGTGCAATGGCAAAAGCGGCCAGCGTGGTGAGCTGGGTGGTGAAGGCTTTAGTCGATGCCACGCCGATTTCGGGCCCCGCATGGGTGAGCATGATAGCGTCGGCTTCATGGGCCATGCTGCTTTCGGGTACGTTAATGACGGCCAATGTTTTTTGCCCACAGGATTTGGCGTAGCGCTGCGCGGCGAGCGTGTCGGCGGTTTCACCGGATTGCGAAATCACGATGGTGATCCCTTGTGGGTCTAATATCGGCTCGCGGTAGCGGAATTCGGAGGCAATATCGATATGGGTGGGGGTTTTAGCCAACATTTCCAGCCAATAGCTTGCTACCAATCCCGCATAATAAGAGGTGCCGCAGGCGACAATGTTGATGCTTTTGATGTCTTTGAGTGCGAAAGGCAAATCGGGTAAATGAATGCGCCCGTTGACCGCATAGACATTCAGCGCTTCGCCGATAACCACCGGTTGTTCGAAAATTTCCTTTTGCATGAAATGGCGGTAATTGCCTTTGCCAATGGCGGCACCGGACAGGCTGGTGGGCTTAATATCGCGGGTAACGGGCTGATTCTCATCGTTGAATAGTTCGGCTCCGCTTTGCGACAAAATGGCCCAATCACCTTCTTCCAAATAACAAATGCGGTTGGTGAGAGGGGCCAGCGCCACGGCATCGGAGCCGATAAACATTTCGTCGTCACCATAGCCGATTGCCAGTGGTGAGCCGCGCCTTGCGGCGAAGAGGCGGTCGGGTAGTGCGGTGAAGATGATGCCTAATGCAAAGGCGCCTTCGAGCCGTTTGAGGGTAAGCGCTACCGCGTCCTTAGGAGTATTGCCCTGACGCAGATAATGGGTGATGAGGGTGGGGATCACTTCTGTATCAGTCTGGCTGGTGAAGGTGAATCCGGCGGCTTGCAGCTCGCTGCGTATTTCCTGATAATTCTCTATAATTCCGTTATGTACGACGGCTACTTCATCCGTTGCATGCGGATGGGCATTGGCTTCATTGGGGATGCCGTGGGTGGCCCAGCGGGTGTGGCCAATGCCGGTGGTGCCATCGAGCGGCTGGCGTTGCAGCAGGTTACGCAGGTTGATGAGTTTGCCCTCGGCGCGGCGGCGGTCGATGCGCCCATTGGTGATGGTGGCAATGCCCGCCGAGTCATAGCCACGATATTCCAGCCTGGTGAGCGCCTCAAGAATGGGCGCGCTGACCGCTGATTTACCAATTACACCTATAATACCGCACATAGCTGATGCATGTACCCTGTGCAGGGTGTGCTGCCAAGGATATATTTTGTAACAGCATGTGAGCGGGTGGTGGGATTGTGGTTTGGGATGTGGTAAAGTGCATGAAAAGCCGTTATGTTATGCATTCATTAACCTTTAACAGCTAGGCTGGCGGGTGAGGTGAGTATGGTGTGGAAGATCAAGATAGCCCGTGTTTTTTTGGCTGCCTATATAGGTTTATGCGGGGCGCAGGTTGCCTATGCCGATGATTCGCAGGTGGTGCAGGATAAGCTTAAGATTATTTATCATTTCATGAGCCATTTTACCAGCTGGCCCACGGCGGTGCCTTTGGATGCGGATGGTAAAGTGCATTTGTGCAGTGTGGGCGATGATGATGTGACCAAGGAGCTGCATTTTTTAGAAAATGCCTCAACCCGCGCGTTGCAAATTTTAGTAGAGTCGAATGTGGATATTGAGGGGCTGACGCGTTGTGATATTTTATATATTGCCGATAACAGCCCCTACAGCATGACAGCCATTTTAAAGCATATCGATGCCAATCCGGTATTGAGCATTAGCGCGCAGACTGGTTTTGCCGAAGGTGGCGGCATGGTGGAGCTGGTGCGCGAGCAATATGAACAGCGGGGCGTTGCCAAGCGTAGCGTGCGCTATAACGTGAATGCCACAGCCATTCGCAAAGTGAAACTGCGGGTGAAACCCGAAGCCTATGAGCTGGCGGTTCGGGTGTATCGATGACCATTTGGGGCAAAAACGCAAGCCTGCGGCGCGAATTGGTGCTGATTATCATGACGATCAGCGTGTTTTCGATTGTACTGACAACGCTTGCCGTGTCGGTGATTGGCTATCAGAATCTGAAAAAAAGCATGTCGGAAGATCTGGAGCTGGCCGCATCAATTGTCGGGCAGCGCAATGTGGCACTGCTCGATTATGCGCAGATACCCAATATCCGCCGCAAGGCCTTTATTAATCTGAATTTATTCTCTGATAATGTGGCGATTGATTTGGCGTGCCTGTATAATGGCGAAGACAAGTTAGTTGCATTTTATGACAAGCAGCAGCAGGCATTCCATGAATCAAGCGTGGCCGGTGATGTGAATGACGCCGAGTTTATGCTGCAGGCCGAGAAGCGGATGGATACTTACCGGATTTCCTGCCCGACTGATTTGGCTGAGCGTACCGAGTTCAGCGCCACGAAGCTTCAGGTGGTGCAACCCATTCAGCAGCGTAGCCAACTGAAAAACCCCTTCTCTCTCGCGCGCGGCGATCAGGTGGGGACGATCTATGTGGAAGCCGATCTGGGGCGCATAAATCAATATTTCTCAGGGCAGGTGGTGACCGCGCTGGTGATTACGGCTGTGGTTCTAACCTTATGTTATTTACTCACAATTAAATTACAGAAAGCGATTTCAGTGCCGATTTTAAAGCTTTCTGCTGCTGCGCGGAATGTGACCTTGTATAAGGATTACTCCGTGCGGGTGGATAGCGGTGGGACGGATTATTCGGAAGAAGTGAAAACCCTGATCGATTCGTTTAACGCGATGTTGAGTGAGATTGAGGAGCGCGACACCAAACTGATGCGCAAAAATATCGAGCTGGAGCGGGCCAAGGAAGCGGCGGAGTCTTCTAATATTGCGAAATCCCAGTTTTTAGCGAATATCAGCCATGAGTTGCGTACGCCACTGAATGCGATTATCGGCTTTTCCTCGATTATTACCAACCAGCTGTTCGGGCCGTTGGGCAATAGCAAATACACCGATTATGGCCGTGATATCAATGAATCCGGCGTGCATTTGCTGGATATTATCAATGATATTCTTGATTTATCGAAGGCTGAGGCGGGTAAGCTGACGCTGAAGCTGGAGCGTTTTAATGTCGTGAAATCGATTGATAAATGCTTTAATATTCTGGCCGAGCGAGCGCGTGAGGGCGAGGTGACGCTGGAGCGCGACGTGCCAGAGGGCGTGCCGCAAATGGTGGCCGACCGCGTGCGGTTTATTCAGATTATTCTGAATATTATGTCGAATGCGGTCAAGTTTACGCCTGCGGGTGGTAAGGTAACGGTTAGCGTCGAAGTCGAGTCGGTGAATAAGGATATTGCTTATTTTACCTTCAAGATTAAGGATACGGGCATCGGGATGCGCAAGGAGGATGTGGCCATGGCCTTTGAAACCTTTGGGCAGATCGATAGCGGGCTGAACCGCAAATATGAAGGGGCGGGGCTGGGGCTGCCTTTAACCAAGAAGCTGGTAGAGCTGCATAACGGAACAATTCGGATTGAAAGCCAGCCAGGAGCGGGGACAATGGTGACGGTTCGTTTTATCTCCGATTTGAGTCTGCTTGATTAATCGGCGAGAGTATGGCAATTAATGACGGGTTTAGGATTTCATGTCCATGTGAGGAGAGGTTACGTTGAAACAAACATATATCGAAACAATTTTGCTGGTTGAGAGGCTGCACCGCCGTTTTCTCGATGTTATCAAGACGGAGCTGGACCGCTTGCATGTTGATGATATCAATAATGTGCAGACACTTATTTTGTACAATATCAGCAATGAGCAACTCACCGTGGGGGAATTAACCAACCGTGGCTATTATCTCGGCTCCAACGTATCGTATAACGTGAAGAAGTTAGTAGAAAATGACTATCTGGTGCAGGAAAAGTCGCCGCATGATAAGCGCTCTACCCGCGTACGCTTGTCTGAAAAAGGGCTGGCGCTTTGTGCGAAGATTGACGAACTCTACGAGCGTAATGTGCAGGAATTGCAAAATAACAATCCTTCATCCGAAGCGCTCAAAAATACGAATGAAACATTGCATCAGCTGGAGCGTTTCTGGACTGATTTTATGAATCGCGTATTCCGTTAGACTTTAAAAATATTTGTAATAATAAAATAAAAACATTGGCACAGTCATAAGAGGAAATATGAAATTCTTTTCGTTAGCAGGCGTAGTTTTCACCGCATTATGTCTTGGCGTACTCGTCTCGCCGCAGGAAGCGCAGGCGCGCGAGAAATTTGTGACGATTGGTACCGGTAGCGTTACCGGTGTGTATTATCCGGCAGGCGGGGCGATTTGCCGTCTGGTTAATCGTGCGCGCAAAGATCATGGCATTCGCTGTTCGGTGGAATCCACCGGCGGCTCAATTTATAATCTGAATGCGATCAGCCAAATGGAGCTGGATATTGGTGCGGCGCAGTCGGACTGGCATTATGCGGCTTATGATGGCAAAGCCGTTTTTGCCGATCAGGGACCGAATGCGAAGCTGCGCTCGTTGTTCAGCATGCATAGCGAACCATTTACGGTGGTGGTGCGTGCCGATTCGAATATCCGCAAAATTGAGGATTTACTGGGCAAGCGCGTGAATATCGGTAATCCCGGATCGGGTATGCGCGAAACCATGGGCGAAGTAATGCGCGTGAAGGGCTGGAAACGCTCTGACTTTGCGTTGCTCTCGGGCTTGCGTGCGACAGAGCAAGCGCAGGCATTATGCGATAATAAAATTGATGCGATGGTGTTTGCTGCCGGTCATCCCAATGGCTCGGTGCAGGAAGTGACCACCAGCTGCGATAGCCGGATTATTCCCGTTGAAGGGCCCGAAATTGACGCGCTGGTGAACGCCTATCCTTATTATGCGCCCGCGATTATTCCGGGTGGCATGTATAACGGCAATCCGAATGATGTTAAAACATTCGGTGTGCGTGCGACGTTTGTAACGTCCGAGGATGTGGATGCCGAAATCGTGTATCAGGTGGTGAAGGCGGTGTTTGATAACTTTGACAGTTTTAAAACGCTGCATTTTGTTTTCGCCACGCTCGACAAACAACAAATGATCAGCGACGGGTTGACGGCCCCGTTGCATGAAGGTGCACTTCGCTATTACCGTGAAGTAGGGCTTATCAACGACTAAGCCTGTGGTTTCCGTTGTATCCTATGCCTACATGTGCGTTGCGCAAGGCGTGTGATGTCGGAAAATCTGCACCAACAGGAGAGGGTTTCGCCGATGGCGGACGATCATAAAGCTCAGATTCAGCGGCCCGATATTAATGTTGAAGATCTGATTATTGAACGTGATGTGGGCGCGCGCGCGCCGCGTGGTCTTGCCGGTGTCATTTTGATGCTGACAGCGCTCAGCTGGTCTTTCTTTCAGTTGTGGATCAGCTCGCCTTTGCCATTCCAATTGAATTTTCTGATTTTCAGCAGTAGCGAAGCGCGGGCCATCCATCTGGCTTTTGCCTTGTTTCTTGCATTTACCGCTTACCCCTGTTTTGTTAGCTCACCCCGGCGTTTTATTCCGATATCCGATTGGCTGATGGCAGCGGCAGGTGCGTATTGCGCAGCGTATGGGTATATCTTTTACGAAGAACTGGCGCGCCGCCCGGGTTTGCCGACCACACAGGATATGGTGGTGGCTGGCGTGGGGATTGTGTTGCTGCTGGAAGCGGCGCGGCGCGCACTGGGGTTGCCGCTGCTAATCGTGGGTCTGGTATTTTTGGGTTATAGCTATTTCGGCTCGGCCAGCTGGATGCCGGAATTGATCCAGCATAAAGGTGCATCTTTATCGAAAATCGCATCGCATCAATGGCTTTCGACCGAAGGGGTGTTTGGTATTGCGCTTGGTGTATCAGCAGATTTTGTGTTTTTATTCGTGCTGTTTGGTGCGTTGCTTGATAAGGCGGGCGCGGGCAATTATTTCATTAAGGTGGCGTTTTCACTCATGGGCCATCTGCGCGGCGGGCCTGCCAAAGCGGCAGTGCTGGCGTCGGGCTTAACGGGGGTTATTTCCGGCTCGTCCATTGCGAATGTGGTGACGACCGGTACCTTTACCATTCCACTCATGAAGCGTGTGGGCTTCACATCAGAGAAGGCGGGTGCGGTGGAGGTGGCCGGTTCGGTGAATGGCCAGATCATGCCACCGGTGATGGGCGCGGCGGCCTTTCTGATGGTCGAGTACATCGGCATGCCCTATGTCGAGATCATCACGCACGCTTTCCTGCCGGCGGCGATTTCCTATATTGCGCTGCTGTATATCGTCCATCTGGAATCGCTCAAGCTCGGCCTGCAGCCGCTGGGCGGGCATCAGCCCAAGCCCTGGCTGCGCCGCCTGACCGGTTTTGCCTTTGGCGCAGCGCTGATCAGCGGCCTGTCGCTGGCGGTGTATTACGGCCTCGGCTGGCTCAAACCGGCGCTGGGTGACTACGCCCTGCCAGGCGTCGGCGCGCTGCTGGCGCTGGTCTACCTGGGCCTGCTGAAAGTCGCCGCCAGCGTACCGGTATTGCCCGCCGAAGACCCGGATGCGCCGCTGGAAGAGCTGCCCAAGACCCGTGCCGTGCTGCTTTCCGGCCTGCACTTTCTGCTGCCGGTGGTGGTGCTGGTCTGGTGCCTGATGATCGAGCGCCTGTCTCCGGGGCTGTCGGCCTTCTGGGGCAGCGTCATGCTGGTGATCATCCTGCTGACCCAGCGCCCACTGCTGACCTGGCTGCGCACCGATGGCACGCATGCCCACGGCTCGTTTACCGATGGGGTGATCGACCTGCGCGAAGGCCTGATCGCCGGCGCGCGCAATATGATCGGCATCGGCATTGCCACGGCGGCGGCGGGGATCATCGTCGGCGCGGTGTCGCAAACCGGCGTTGGCCTGGTGCTGGCCGATCTGGTCGAGTTCTTGTCGATGGGCAATCTGCTGCTGATGCTGGTGCTCACGGCGATCTTCAGCCTGGTGCTGGGCATGGGCCTGCCGAC
>DITS01000008.1:287-28871 GCA_002422205.1 Alphaproteobacteria bacterium UBA6178 | reverse complement strand
CGGTGCCGGATTCGCCGGTGATCAGCACGCTGGCATCGCTTTGCGCGATTTGATCGGCAATTTGCAGGCATTGGCGCATGGCGTCGGAGCCGTGGATTACCGAGTGAGTTTCTTCGGAGATGGCTTCGAGTACCGCGGCGATCAGCTCTTCATCCGGTGGGAGAGGGATATATTCCTTTGCGCCCGATTTGATGGCCCTGACGGCGGCCTGCGGGTTGGACTCGATACCGCATGCGACGACGGGGATATTGATACGCTCGCCTTCAATCAGGGTGATAAAGCGCGCGATATCTTCGTTGACTTCGATTAACACCAGATCCGCTCCTTGCCCATCGCACAGCATGCGAAAGGCCCCGTCAATATCGGCTACCTGCGATACTTTCGCGCCACGATCGCGGGCGATTTTGCTTGCCGCTCCGATTTGGCCGTTGAGATCACCGATAATGAGTAGTCGCATAGTTTGTTCCTAGTTCTGGTTGTTTGTTACCGGCTGCCGCACTGCTAGCAACGAGTAACCAGCAACCGCCTATTTTTCGGCCTTGATAATTTCCGTCATGGTAACGCCGATACGGTCTTCGACCACCACGACCTCGCCACGTGCGACCAGCCGGTTGTTGACATAAATGTCAATCGGCTCGCCGACTTTGCGGTCCAGCTCTACCACCGCGCCGCGACCCAGCTTTAACAGCTGATTCACCTGCATGGAGGTTTTGCCTAAGACCACCGAAATTTGTACCGGAATATCACTCACTGCATCAAGTGTGATATTGCCTTCCATATCGCCGCTCAGTGCGCTTGCCATCGCATCGTTACTCATGGTTTTCTCCCTTGTTACTTGTTGCTTGCGTTGTTTGATTTAGGTTTGACTGTGTTTCATCTACCAGTGCTGTAAAGTCAACGGCAGCCAGCATTTGTTCGATTTTTATCCATAGATCGCCGATATTGCGCTCGGCCATGCCATCGCGCCACTCCAATCGGCCTTCGCCGGGGGCGAGGGTGTCGTCGGTTGCCAGTAGCAATTCGGCCTCGATGCCTGCTTGTTTGAGTTTGACCTGCATGCGCGTTGCTAAGTCTTCTTCGAGTGACGGGTGCACATGCAGCGTGACTTTTGCCTGATGCATAAGCACGCCGAGGCATTTATTCACCATGTCTTCGATACCCGCGCGGGGGGTGTTTTGGATTACATCACCGGCGACTTTGCGCGTGATCAGCATGACCAGGTGCGTGAGCTCGGTGCATTGCAGGCGCAGCAAGGTCTCATGTTTATGTTTGAGTTGCGCGATTTCCTGCACCAGACCGGTCAGCATTTGTTCGATATGGATATGGCGCTGTTCGTCTTCGCCATGGGCTTGTGCGTGGCCTTCCTTGATGCCTTCGGTGTGGCCGCGCTGATATTCTTTGCGCTTGGCGGCTTCGAGTTCAGCTTCAGAAAATGTAGGCGGCGGTGGCGGAGCGACTTCTTCGAGTTCGGCTTTGGTGATTTCAGCAAGCATCACAGGCTCTGGCGGAAGCCGGAAGTCCTGCAGACTCGCAAAATCAAACCGTAGCACGGTCATAGCATCTCCTTTTATCGGTTTTTATATTAATAGACCAGCTGATCGTCGCCGCTGGAATCCGCGATAATAATTTCTCCTTTGGCTGCCATGTCTTTGGCGATGTTGACAACATACATTTGTGATTCGTCCACATCCTTGAGGCGTACGGGGCCCATGGCCTCCATATCCTCTTTGAGGATTTTGGAGGCGCGCTCGGACATATTGGAGAAGAACAGGTCTTTGATGCCTTCCGATGCGGCTTTGAGTGCAATGCCCAACTTGTCTTTGTCGACGGCACGCAGCAGCGACTGAATGCCGCTGGGATCGATTTTGATCAGGTCTTCGAAGGTGAACATCAGGGCGCGGATGCGTTCGGCAGCGTCGGCGTCGCGTTCTTCCAGTTGGCCCATGAATTTGGTTTCGGTGTCGCGGGTGAAATTGTTGAAAATTTCGGCCATGATTTCGTGGCTGTCCTGACGCTGGGTTTTGGCCAAATTGCTCATGAATTCGACGCGCAATGTTTTTTCGATGCCGTCGAGCACTTCTTTTTTCACCGCTTCCATTGACAGCATCCGCATGATGACTTCCATCGACAGATCATCGGGGAATTCAGTGAGCACGCGCGCGGCATGATCGGGACGGATTTTGGATAATACCAGCGCGATGGTTTGCGGATATTCGTTTTTGAGGTAGGTAGCCAGAATTTCTTCGTTGACGTTGCCGAGCTTATCCCATGTGGTACGACCGGCGGGGCCACGAATGTCTTCCATAATGGAATCGACGCGATCTTTGCCGAGTGCTTTGAGCAGCAGGCGTTCGGTGGAATCATAGGTGCCGACCAGTACACCGGCGGCCGACATGGAATCGACAAATTCGACGAACAGGCGCTCAACGACTTCGGCACTGACCTGGCCCAGATTCGCCATGGTGGCGGAGATTTCTTTGATTTCGTCTTCTTCCATCATATTGAAGACGCGGGCGGCGTTTTCTTCGTCGACCGACATCAGCATAATCGCTGATTTCTGCATGCCGGTTAATTTGCGGTAGTCGTCGATACTCGCGCGCGCTGGCGGTGATGCCATGATGTTCTCTCCGTCTTTTAGTGGGCGGGGTTGTAGATTAGTTTATGCATCGCTGAAGCTCCATTGACGCAGGACTGTGAGGGTTTCTTCGGGATTTTTCTCGATAAGATCGTTGATACGTTTGTAAGTAGAGCTTTTCACTTTGCCCTCGATACGCGCAATATTGATCATGTCTTCATCATCGTCACCCGACAGGTCGGCCAGATGGCCGGAAATGGCGGGGCCACCAAGGGCTTCCATGGCCAGCTCTTCTTCTTCGCGGGCGAGTTCGGCGGCTTCGATTGCGCGGTTCACCAGCGGGCGGATGACGAGCAGGATAGCCAGAATGGCAACGCCACCCAGTACCAGCGTTTGTACAATGCTATCCAAATCTTCTTTCAGGAAGTCGAAGGGGCCTTCTTCGGCAAGCTGATACGGATCGGCGGCAAACTGCATATTGACTACGCGTACCTCGTCGCCGCGATCGGCGTCAAAGCCTACAGCGGAGCGTACCAAATCTTCGAGTTGCTCCAGCTCCGCTTCGGGGCGGGGCTGATAGACGGGCTTGCCATCGGCATCGGTGGTATAGAGCCCATCAACCAATACGGCGATAGACAGGCGCTTGACGGTGCCGGTTTCTTTGATTTGATTGATAACTTCTTTGGAGATTTCAAAGTTGGTGGTTTCTTCCGAGCGCTGCACTTCGGTTTGTGTGATGGTGCCGGCTTCATCCGGATTCGCATCGGGCAGATTATTTTGTACGGTTACATTGTCGTTGAGGTTCTTCTCATTGGAGCGTTCCTGCTCATCAATCCCTTGTACGGAGCGTGCCACCTGTCCTTCGGGATCGAATATCTCAGAGTTTTTGACGATACGGTCAAAATCAATCGCGGCGTTTACCTCTGCTTTAACTTTGCCATAGCCTAATGATTGCTCGAGCAGGCGCTCAATCGTGTCGCGCAGTCGGTTTTCGTAATTGATACGGAATTGCTCGGCTTCTTCGGCATAGACCTGCGAATCACCATTTTTATCGACGCCTTTGGCCAGTAGGCGGCCACGATTATCCACCAGTGTGATGCGCTGCACTTTCAGGCCAGGCACTGCGGTAGAGATTAAGTGCCGGATGGCGGCGATTTCTTCTTTGTCCAGCTCGATCGCGCCGCGCAATTTAAGGGCGACGGATGCGGTGGGCTCCTGCCGGTCGCGGGTGAATAGCTCGCGCTTGGGGATCACCAAATGCACGCGCGCGGATTCAACCTTAGAGAAAGAGCCGATGGTGCGGCTCAGCTCGCCCTCGAGCGCGCGGAGTTTATTGACATTAAGCACGAAATTGGAGGTACCAAGCGCCTCGCTGGAATCAAAGATTTCGTAGCCAATGAGTGAGCCGCTAGAGGGCAAGCCCTGCTGTGCCATCACCATGCGGAGCTTTAAAACCTGATCGGAGGGGGCCATAATCTGGCTGCCATTGGCGCGTAGCTCGTAGGGGATGCCTTGTTTTTCAAGTTCGGCGACAATCTGGGCACCATCTTCGGTGGGAAGATTGGTGTATAGAGGAGACATAACAGGGGAGGAAACACGCAGTGATAAATAAATGAAAAAGCTAATCAGGATAACAGCGGTGCCAATCATGGCGGCGAGTTTAATCTGGCTTAATTCTTTTAACGATTGAACCATCGCCTGCATACGCAGTTACTCCCTTTTGCTTGCCGATATATACCGCTTGCCGATGCGATTTTTGGGCTATTTTTGCTTTTACGGTGTCACGCATTTGCTGCTGTTTTTCACCGTTAGAGGAATTATTTTCCTAGTACGGTTATAGAACCATAAAATGGGGTTTGTTGCAACGGCTTTTTTATCCTGTGGACGGCAACTAAAAGTTACGAAATTCATTACGAATTTTGCTTATTTTGAGGCTCATTGCGGGATCGGCGGCGTAGTATAACTATAAAATTAGTATAAAAATATTATGCACGGTAATGGTAGTTATTGCCTACCAGGCCTTTAAAACGCGACGCTCATATATGTCTGCTAATGCAATAGCCGTGACGGGTAGCGACACCAGCATGGGGAAGAAAAAGACCATTGCCGCTATCATGTTGATAAACATTAGCGCGACGATAACACCGAGATTATCCATACCTTGTGCGCGGGTCCAGTTGAGGCTGGTTTTGAGGCCCGATTTGAAATCCAGATCGGGATTGTCCTTCATGAAAAACGGCGTCATGGCGAACAGGCCGAAGGCAATAAAGCCGGGGATGATAAAGATGTAGGCGAGGGAGGTGACCAGCGCGCCAATGACAGCGGGTACGCCAAGGGTCAGGCCCATGGCCACCGCGCCAGCGAGGGCCACGGGTTTTCCTTCATTACGGAACAGATCGGCCAAGGTGTCGATGCCCAACTCATGGGTGCGCACCACGCGCAGCGTGTAGAGCAAAAAGAAGAAATAACCGGCACCAGCGAGTGCGCTGGTGATGATTGCGTTGAGAAAGGCTGGCAATATAGCGGAAAGCAGCAGGCTGACAACCGTGATGCCCAGCCCGAATATGGCGCTGACGATGATAATGGATTGGTGGCGGCTAAAGAACGTCCATGCCTCGCGCAGCGATGCAATTAAGTCCAGCGGGCTGGCGTCCGGCTCGGCGGTGAAGGTGGGGACTACATCATCGGCGCTGCTGGTAAAAAACTCACGCAGCTCGGGGAGGCTGTTTGCCTCGACCGGTGTTTCGGCATCATCGACATACACCAATGTAGTGGGGCTGATGCGGTCGGTGCGGATTTTTTTCATCATGGCCATCAAATCAAAGGGGCCGGTTTTTTCTGCGTCTTCTATGATGTAATAATTGGTCATGATGCTATTTCCCCTATTAGGCGGCTTGTTCTTCTTTGGTGGCTGTTTGAGCGGGGGTGCCCCATTCATTGACAATGATATCACCAAAGTCGCTCAGGAACACCGAGCCGTTGATGGTGCGCTGAATAAATACGTTGCGGCGATCTTCCGCATCTTTTTTGCGCTTGATCAGATCGATCATCGAGAGGGTGTCGACCGCGCGACAAATCGCAGGTTTGGAGATGCCCAACCGTTCGGATAAATTACGGATAGTGTGCGGCGGCTCGCTTAAATACACCGTCGTAAGCACGGCCATCTGGCGTGATGACAGATCATAGGGCAGGTCGATCAATGCGCGTGAAACAATGCGGTGCCAGAGTGTCAGTGCGTCCATGGTGTGTTGTGGTTGCGTCATTATGTGGTTTCTCCCGTAGTGGTATAATGCGCCGCAGTGTAAGCATAAAAATTGTACAATGCCAGCATTTCGTTACTGAACTGTAACGGATGCCAGATGCGTGCCTGCCGCCTGTGCCGATGCCCACGCCCACTGAAAATTATGGCCACCCAAATGGCCGGTAACATCGACGACTTCGCCAATAAAATACAAGCCTTTTTGCGATTTGCATTCCATCGTTTGTGAAGACAGCGCGGCGGTGTCGACCCCGCCTAAAGTCACCTCGGCGGTGCGGTAGCCTTCGGTGCCGTGGGGAACCAATGACCATTGGTGAATATGGCTGGCCAAGGCTTCGAATGATGCGTTGGATAAATCAGCAATGCGCCCGTTAATCGCCTGTTCATCGAGTATCGACTGGGCAAGGCGCTTGGGCAGATGTTGGGAGAGAATGGTGTGAATATCTTGCTTAGGATTATGACTGCGCGCCGATTTGAGAAGCGCCCGCATATCGGCTTCGGGTAGCATATTGATGTGTATGGCGTTGCCTTCCTGCCAGTAAGAGGAGATTTGTAGCATCACTGGCCCGCTTAATCCCCGATGAGTGATGAGCATGGCTTCGCGGAATGTTTGTTTGTTACAGCACACGATAACATCCGGCAAGGCAACGCCGGCCAATGGTTTGTAACGTGATAACCAATCTTCATCCATGGTGAAGGGGACCAGCGCGGGCTGGGTGAGAGTGAGGGGAATGTTGAACTGTCCGGCGATATCGTAACCGAAACTGCTTGCGCCCATTTTGGGAATTGATAAGCCGCCGGTTGCAACTACTAAGGAGTCGGCAGTGAAGCTGCCTTGCGAGGTATGGAGTTGATAGCCTGTTTCGATGCGGCTGATGGTGGTTTCGAGCATGATGTCGACGGATGTGGCGGCGCACTCCGTTAGTAGCATGTCGATAATTTGTTGTGAAGAACCATCGCAAAAAAGCTGGCCGAGTGTTTTTTCGTGATAGGCGATACCGTGTTTTTCGACCAGAGCAATGAAATGCTGCGGCGTGTAGCGCGCCAATGCGGATTTACAAAAATGCGGATTGGTGGACAGGAAATTGGCAGGGCTACAGCGTGTGTTGGTGAAGTTGCAGCGGCCACCACCGGAGATGCGGATTTTCTCTGCCGGTTTTTTAGCATGGTCAATAACTAACACCCGCTTACCGCTTGTGGCAGCAGTGGCGGCGCACATCAGCCCTGCCGCTCCCGCTCCGATGATGATGACGTTATATGCATTCATGTGCTTTCAGTATCAGGGGCGAGGTGAAATGGTAAGTAAAAGATGCGCTGGTCAAATGCATGATTCTTCGTATGATCGCGCGGATGACAAAAACACAGACAATGGCTTTTGGTGCGGCACTGATATCGTGCATGTTCTGGGCGGGCAATTTTGTCATGGCGCGCGGCGTGCATGAATGGGTGATGCCGTTTACACTGTCTTTCTGGCGCTGGCTGGTCGCATTGATTGTGCTTTTGCCTTATGGCATGCCGCATGTGATCAAGCAGTTTCCGATAATCCGGCAGCATTGGAAATATTTTATCTGTATGGGGTTTATCAGTGTTTGTGCGTTTAATTCGCTGATATATACGGCGGCGCATTACACCACCACGCATCATATTACGCTTATTTCTGCCACGTCTCCCATCTGGACGCTGGTGATTGCGGGTGTTATCGGGCTGGAGCGGATGTCACGCTATAAAATTGGCGGGGCGGCGTGCGCGCTGCTTGGTGCTTTGGTGATTATATGCAATGGTGATATATGGAGTATCGGCGCGCTGGAATGGAATAAGGGAGACTTGATCATTGTGGTATCGGCGGTGATCTGGGCGGTGTATTCGGTGGGGCTGCAATATAAGCCCAAAGGCATCAGCATGCGCTGCCAGCTTACTAGTTTTATTATTGTAGGCTTGGTGTTTTTAGTGCCCTGTTATAGTTGGGAGCTGTGGCGTGGTTATGATACGCCTTTTAATATGAAGGCGTGGATCGCTTATTTATATGTGGGTATTTTTGGATCGGTGGTGGCGTGGTTTTTATGGAATTATGCCATTCAGACGATCGGCTCAGTTAAGAGTGGGCTGGTATATTATACGATTCCTGCATTTAGCGCGGTGCTGGCCGTTATTCTGCTGGGCGAACCGCTGGAGCCTTATCACTTCTATGGTTTCGCGTTGGTGGTGGCGGGGATTATTATATCGAACCTGCGCAAGCTTGGGATTGTGCGCCGTTAGTGATGGCAATGCGCGCCATGAATATGCGGCGGGTGCAGTTTCAGTTGTTTTTGCATTTTCTTTAGCAGCATGTCGCGTTTGGTGCGCGAGAGATGATCTAAGAATGTGACGCCATTCAGGTAATCCACTTCATGCTGAATTACCTGCGCGAGAAAGTCTTTTGCTTCCATTTCCTGCTTTTCAGCTTGCTCGTTAAGATAGGTGAGCCGGATAACGCGCGGGCGCTCGATTTCGGCAGAAATATAGGGGAATGACAGCGAGGATTCAGTGTGGGTTTGGGTATCGTCCGAGGTAAATGTAATTTCGGGGTTGATGAGCGTGAGGGGCGTGCGCTCGCCTTCTTCGCGGGTGTCGATGACACATAGGCGTTCCAGCAGGCCTACCATATTGGCACCAATGCCCACTGCGTCGTTGGCGTACATGACGTCATACATGTCGCGGATGGTGTGGCGGATGCGATCATCGACGGCGGTGACGGGGGTCGCTTTTTGTTTAAAAATAGGATGGGGTGCGAAAATGATGGAGAGAGTCATGGGTTATTTCCGGTATGTTTCGGCGGTCATTTCACGAATGTCTGATGATAGCTTATCCACTTGTGGCATAGCAGATTTAAGCGCGCCGAATACCGCATCGTTCAATGCGCTGCGTTGATCCATTGTGCGGCCTGAGAGAATGGATACGGTAACATGCACAAAACTTACCGCGCCTTCGGGCAGGACAATATCGGCATAGCCGATGCTGCGTGCTTTGATGGCTTGCGGGTCGAATAAATTGGTGGCTTGCACCGCCTGATGCAATGCGGGCAGCAATTTGCTGCTACGGATTGCGGGCTCAACATTGGTGGAATATTCGACAACAATATGCGGCATGGCGCTAGGCTTTCTGCGGTTCGAGTGACTGGTTGGCATGGATGGCAAACACCATATAGCCGGTGGTGACGACGGTGCTCATGATAAAGGAAATGCCGCTGCCGATGAGCAGCGTCAGCACAATTTCAATCAGCAAAGCTGGTGTGATCGCAACAGTGGCAAGTCGCACCAATGTGTAATAATCGATGCGCGTTTTTTTGATGGAACAAATTAGCAAACCCACGCAGGCAAATAACAAGGCTTTCACGAAGCGGTAGATAAACAAAAACAAAATAGTGAATGCCCATAAGAACAGGCCGAAAGTGAAATAAAGGCTGCTGCGGTTGTCATCGAGCCAGAGCAGGGCTTTATCAGCCTGTTCCGTCATATCAGCCTGTGTCATGGTCTGGGTACCAAAATTAAAGGCGTCCCATGTTTCGCTTTTGACGCTGCCGCCTTGCTGGATGAAATGAATCCCCTGACGATTGAGTAGCATAAATTCGCCCTGCGTTCCGGTATCGGAGACAGAGGCATCCGGCTCGATACGGGCAAGCGGGATGGCTTGATTTTCGAATGTCAGGGTGATGGTGCGCGGCTGCATATCATCGGCGAGGGTGAGTTGATTATCCTCCCAATGCAAGGTCGGCATTTGGGCGATGGCCTCCATCATCATCGTGCGTGCGAGCGTGGTGCCGTCTTGCGGGGTAAAGAGCAGGCGGTCGAGCATCAGGATGAACAGGATAATCGCAGGCGTAATCAGCATCACATGCAGCAAAAACAGGTAGGTTATGCCCAGCCCGTCCCAGCGAATGCGGATATCGCGATACAGATCAGCCGAATAGAGGCTGGCGAATATGGCATGAAATTTGGAATAATGCGTCATGGCTATTTGCGGAATCGCGCGAGGTAATGGGGCACAACAGCGGATAGTGGCTGTGGTGTGATGTCCAGCTCGGCAAAGCCGGGATGCTCGCCGCTTAGCACATTATCGGTTTTGAGTAGCTTGATTTGATCGCGGGTGATGGGTGGGGTGGGCAGCAGCGATGCAGGGATCGCCATCAGGCTGGCAAGACAGGACGGAATACGAATCAGACAGCGCTGATGGCCGGTCTGCGTGCCGATATATTTCAGTATTTCGCGGAAAGTGAGGGTGTCTGGCCCGCCGAGTTCAAATAGTTTGCCTTGTGCCGCTGGCAGAGTGAGGGCGGCGAGCACTGCTTCGGCGACATCATCGACATAGACGGGTTGAAAGCGCGTTTTACCACCGCCAATGAGTGGCAATACCGGAGATAACACACCCATGGATGCGAATTGATTGATGAAATTATCTTCGGCGCCAAACATGACACTCGGGCGTAAAATAACGGCTTGCGGGAATAGCGCGCGGATAGCGGCTTCGCCATCGAGTTTGCTGCGCGCATAGGCAGATTGTGTGGCTTTGTCAACGCCAAGTGCCGATAGCTGAATGAAATGCATGACGCCGGATCGTTTGGCTTCCATAGCCAATAATTCAGCGCCCTTGGCTTGTACTTTATCAAATCGTTGACGACCTGATTGAAATAAAATACCCGCCAGATTGACGACCGCATAGGAGCCATTCAGTTTGCCACTGAGGCTTTCGGGCTTGGTGAGGTCAACATAATCGCAGCCGATCTGGCCGACCACGCCGGAGGTTTTGATAAACAGCGCGTCGGAGGGGCGGCGGCAAAGCACGCGCACGCGAAAGCCCGCCTGCGCCAGATGCTGCACCACATAACGCCCAAGAAAACCTGAGCCTCCCACCACGGTGACGATTTTTCCATTCATTACTGCCTCGCCTGTTTGCTTGTGGGTTATGGCTAACCCGTGCGCTGGCGCTTGGCAAGCGTTATCGTTGGCGGGGTGTAGAAAAGCCGATCGCCTTAGTTGAGTGGTGCATTATGGCTTGTTTAGCCTACTTGCCTGATCTTAGAGGCAACACTAGTAGATGGAGGGGGCGATAATTCACCCAGCTCAGCCACATCCTGCGTTTGGTTCTGTTGTAAGCTCGAGTGTCGTTCCGGTAGCTGGAACGAAACCGGATTTCTGTTCGTGATGCTTCCTTGCGGGGTCGCGTGATAGATTCTGCCACTGGTATTGCCTGTTCCTTCCAGCATGTAAGTATAGCCATTGGCTATAGGGGCGTTGAAGGTACCCAAATAGATAGTTTCACTGCTTGTTTCAAATGCTAGCGCACCGCTTTGTTCGTCCCAGCCAAAGTAACCCTGCTGACGTATGGGATTGCCCTGCTCATTATATATGATGAGTGTGCTAGACTGAGATGGCATGTTATTTTGATTGCCGTATTGCTGCGGAGGCGGCTGTCTGCGGTTGCGTGGCCCTGAGGGTAAGTGATCTGAGCTATAATAGGGACTAGGGGCACGTCCGGACTCTACATCTTCTGCCAATCCACCTCGTCTTGTCGCCCACAAGTCACGGTCATATAAGGAGCGCATTTCCCTTGCTTCATGCCGTGCTTTGTCAGCCGCTCGGTGAGCGGGATCGACCTTCCGCATGCGTTCAAAATCATCAACTGTTCCACGTGCGTTTCGTGTGACTATACGTGCTGTACCGGTGATGCGTGCTAAGTCGCGGATAAAATCACTCATAATACTCTCCTTTTAACTTAACCTTAATCTTAGGCTATTTTTAGGCCCGTTTTAATGGATCCTTGTGGTGTTGAAGGGGTATCCATATTTGCCAGTGTTGCTACGTCTTGTGGTGACCATTCAAGACGGGTCTCCTGTAAGGGCATGTCCATTGGGGTCTGATCCGGCTTATAATTCTGCCTGCGATAATAGCGGTCTCTGTCGAGGTGCCAGTCTGGCCTGCGGTTGTCATGCCTGTCTCTGTCTCTGTCTCTGTCTTTATCCCAATCCCAATTCCTGTTCTTATCCCAATCCCAATCTCTTCTGCCGCGCGAACGCCGGTCATCGACGGAGGAGTCCAGATCATCGCATTTCTCGATGGAGGAAGACATTTCTCCAGGGCGGGGGCGGCAGGGGTCGCGATATATAGGATAAGGATCATAATAATGATAATGTTTGTGAATAATAGGCGGCCTGCGTGAGCTGTCACTGACCATGGTCGGGGCCTCACCTGAGGCTAAAAATGCGGAGTGCTTGGGATCGGTCTTTAAAGTATCATCACTCATACTAACCTGCCTGCTTTATACACTTAATTTCATTATGCTTTACAGCGAACATCTTCGGTCATACACCCGATTGGGGTTAATGTATTTGAAGATTATGTGAAGAATAGTTTGTGGCTATGAATCGCTACTTGACAAGGGGCCGGTTAACTGGCACATGCTGCACGCATTCGCATCTGTGCCCAGGTGGCGGAATTGGTANNCAAGGAAGTGGGGGTTCAAGTCCCTTCCTGGGCACCACCCTCCAGTTTTAGTTGGCATCAGCCATCAGGATTAGTGGGGCAATATGTTGTATATACTGCTTTATTCCCCATTATTTCTCTGCTGCTCTTTTTAAGATAAATCATCATAATCCTTTGCTAACATGGTGCCTTTTGATTATACTAATTATTGTATTTTTAATTGGATTTAATTGATGAGGTTTACATTGCATCGCTCAGGTTTTTCTTTAGTCGAATTAAGCATTGTCCTTGTCATTCTGGGGTTATTGACTGGGGGCATTCTTTCGGGCCAATCATTGATACGAGCGGCGCAAATGCGCGCGGCATTTACTGAAACGCAGCATTTACTTGCTTCCATGCATACGTTTCGTGACAAATATTTCATGCTTCCCGGAGATTTGAGTAACGCAACCAGTTTTTGGGGAATAGCAGCCGGTACGGGTAGCGACAATGCTTGCCGGATATTTACATCAACCGATCAAAAGACCTGTAACGGAAATGGAGACGGCATTCTTGCTTCCAGCACAGGGAGTGTGGAAACGTACCGTCTATGGCAACACCTTGCGAATGCTGGTTTTATTCAGGGTAGCTATACGGGGCAAGGCGGTTCGTATCTTCCGTATATTAATATGCTCGGAAGCAGAGTTGATAGCGCCGCCATGTGGACGATTGGTAATACGGCCTGCCCCGGAACGGGCAGCAGTGTCACGTATGACGGGACGTGCGGAAACAGGATAGCACTTGTTAGAAGACAAGACCCCAGCTTTATCGCAACGTTATCGGCGGAAGAGGTGTGGAATATCGACACTAAAATCGATGATGGAGCACCATATTCGGGTAGAATTCGCGCCAGCTGGGGCGCATCGGTCAGTGCTGCTGGTGTACAATGCACCCTTGCGGCTGATGGTACAGATAAATCTGTCGGCTATAATTTTGCGGATACAAATAAGAACTGCATTATGTATGTTATTAACTGGTAGTGCTTAGCTGGTTATCCTCCGAGCTTCTTGCAATTAGGCTGAATTACTGCTTATTGGTAAGCGTCTTAAGGAGTGAGAAAAGCCATGCGTCTGATTATTGCCAGTTTGATATCTATCTGCCTGTTTGGTCTTGCGGCTCATGCTGCCACTGTGGATGTATTATCGCAAGCTACACAAAGCTGGGATGGCACAACGCTTGCCTATCCCGACGGTCAGGCGGAGTTGAGCGTAATGCGCATCACCATTAATCCGGCTGACCAGCTGGATTTTCATTGTCATCCTGTGCCATCAGCGGCGTATGTCGTCTCGGGCGATTTGGAAGTGAGTCTGAAGGATGGTAGCGCCAAAGTGTTCAAAGCCGGAGACATTATTACGGAAGTGGTCGGCAGACTGCATCGGGGAATAAATTTATCAGAGACTCACCCTATTGAGCTGATTGTGTTTTACGCCAGTGCGGTCGGGCAACCGATTACATTGCATGGTAAGGAGCCCGTGGCTGGTTGCCATGAGTAACCTGCGCTTGTCACGCCGTCGTATCCTGCTGGTATTCATAGGCTGCTATGCTTATGGCTTGCGACATGTTCATAGTCGTTTGCCGCTGATATAACGGGCGCATGCGAAAAATCTGGGATAGCCCTAGAGCACTGACCTGCGGGCTTTCAGCTTATCCTTTGCCATGCGCCAGCCGCCAAAAAACAATACGGCGGCACTAACCAACAATATGCCGCCGAGAATGGGGCGGTAAAAGACCCATGCCAATGCAATGGTGAACAGGCTGAGCGGCAAGGCAAAGACCAGCGCGATAAGTCCGATACCTGCGCCCAGTAACGACCCGATAAAGGGCACCACGCTGCCCAGCACGCTGATAGGGCCGAAAACTAACGCTAATCCTACCCACATCATGATAACGCCGACTAAACGCAGTATCCATGTAAGCAGTTTGTTTTCGGCCTCGGCAGCGGCGAACATATCATCGGCGCTGACGGTGCCTGCTTCCAGCAGAGCGATTTGGCCGCGTTTGGTTTTATAGGGCTGTATTTCGCCCTCATGTTGTTTGCCGATTACGCTGAGATCGAGGGGTGGGATCGTGCTAAAGCTAATGCGCGTGTCGCCGATTGCAGGGGTATCCAGATTGCCGCGTACGAAATAATCGCCTTCTATTTTCCATTGCTCCTGCAGCGATTCTTCCATGGCGCCATATTGATCCTCCGATAGAGGATAGGGCTTGAAGTCATTGATTTGCGATGTGAAAGCCTGTGATAAAATAAACTCGCCGGTATAGATATTGGCGCTTTGTGTTGTTTCGCTTTGATAGGGCATGCGGGTAGGGTTTTCATGCCCTTGCGGTGTTTTGAAGCCGGATGATTTAATCAGGGATTCGGACCAGTCCTTTTTGTAGCTGTAGGTGGTTTGTGTGGTTTCGCTGCCGCCCATATTCTGCTTGGTCTCGGTGCTGGTTTCCTCGTGCCATTGATACATTTCGACGGTGCGCTGGAGTTTCAGGGCATCGATTTCGAGCAGGCCGAATGTTTCATCTGCCAGATATTCATCGCCCTCGGTGAAGCCGCTCAAATGCACCAGCTTGCCTTCGTTGGCATCGTCAATGCTATCGGATGCGATGCTGATTACCAGCCCGCGCCCTTCGGCGAGTGTTTTGATGCGGTCGACCGAGCGGCCTTCATTCCACCATAACACCACAAACGCACCGATAAACAGTAATAAGCCGACCAGCATTCCGATAAAGGAATTAGTGATGCGTTTGCCCCATGAAGTGGTAGTGGTTTCGGTGAAGTGATCGCTCATATAGGCTCCCTGTTGCGTAACCTCTTATGTATAGGTATTTTTTACGAGGAGTGGGAGTGCATATATTATTAGTGTGCCTTCGCGCGACGTAAATCTGAACTATAGTAGCATGGCAGACACAGTGTGAGACGATGGACAAATGCGTTAATGCGTATAAATACAGGTCGGATATAGCCCGCGCTTATTCCTCTTCAAATGCCTCGGCGTAGAGCTCTAGCAATTCCGCCTGTTCGGTGCTTTGTTCTATCTCGATTTTGCGCAAATTCGAGATGCGGCGGATGATACGTTTGGGAATCTGGTTATCGAGAGCAAGGCCAATGGCTTCGAGCATGGGGATGGGCACAAAGGCACCTTGCTCGTATTTTTCAACCTGTTGCTGGGTTACGTTGATTTCGCGCGCTAATTGCATGCGGGTGAGGCCGCGCGCCAGCCGCAGGCGCTCGATATGCTCGCCCAGCGATTGCGCTGCTTCGGTGATATAGGGTTGTTTTCTTCTGGCCATGGGAGTTTGTAGCCGATTATAAGACGGATTGCCTATAAAAAACTTGCCAGTGCGCTGCGTTGACTTTAGTAAAGCGTAACCCTCGTATGGGACGCGATGGAATACGGACAGGTGGCCGAGTGGTCGAAGGCGCCACAGGTTTTGCCCTATGCAAAACCGATTAAAAATAGGCGTGCGCTTTTCTTCGCCCACTGTTATAAGCGCTCGCGATGGAATACGGACAGGTGGCCGAGTGGTCGAAGGCGCACGCCTGGAAAGTGTGTAGGCGGGCAACCGTCTCGAGGGTTCGAATCCCTCCCTGTCCGCCATTTCCCTGTTCGGCTATGTCCGAAAAGATACAAAAATCCCTTTATTTTATAATGATATGTGGTTTCGATGTCCGAAGGGTTCCGAGGATATGTGTTGAAAGCCAATGCAAAGCTGGGTAGATTTACGGGTAGATTTTATACGGGAATTCGAACTCATGCTCACCGAACTGGCAGTCAAACACTTTGGTATATGAAGTATTGTACTTCTAATTATTCCACTGCATTGACTAGCTATAAAAAAGGGCTGCATAACGCAGCCCTTTTTATGTGCAGAATACATTGCTATTTCTTTATCAGCACTGCGCCTTCGCGTTTTTTGCCTTTTTTATTCAGCACTTCGAGGGCGTTTTCGGTGACGTGGTAGCGTTTGGGTTTGCCGCCATCGCGCAGGGTGATTTCATTGCCGGCCCAATCCCAGCTAAAGCGGCCTTCTTCACGGTTGGTGCTGAGCGGGTCGCCCTTATGCATGGTCCACATGTGGTAGGTGCCGTCTTCACTGAGGGTCAGGCGGGTGTCGGTCAGGCCGTGCTTGCATTGGAGTGTGCCGAAATAGCTACCGTCCCAATCGAGTGATTGGCGGGCGCTGTGTTCCGGTGCGCAGGCGGCTGCCAATAGCGCAGCGGATAATGCAATGGTATGAAGTTTCATGATGTCGATCTCCCCTAATGGTTTTTGTGCGCCCATAGTAGCGTTAGTCGGCTGAGTTGGAAAGCTAAAATCAGTATCGCTTTTCTTGTTCCCTGCCTTAAGATTCTGGGGTCAAGCCCCAGAATGACTTATTAGCGGGCTTGTCATGCTGGTGCTCGACACCAGCATTGCTTTCCTTGTTCCCATCCATGTTTTTTTACATGCTGTGCAAAACTGTACCAGATGTCTTCGCGCCACCAGCGGCGGGCCTGACCGGAAGTGGAGGGCAACACAAATAGCTGCGTGCGGCCAATCATGGGTTTTTGCAGGCCATAGGCAATCTGGCCAACGGGTTTTTGCAGGAAGGCGGAGGCAGCGTTTTTGCTGGTAAAGGCCAGAATATGAGGCTGATAGGTGAGGATTTTGTGCTGTAAAGCGGGCGCATCAAAGGCGTTAGCAGGCAACTGGTCGTCATTGCCGGATGCGGTTTTGCACAGATCGGTGAGGCCGTAACCCAGCGAGGGCATCAGCGGGTATTCCTGCGGGCTGAGCAAGCGCGGGGTGAGTCCGGTGCGGTATAATACCGGCCAGAATTGATTGCCCGCTTTGGCATAATAGGCGCGCTGGCGCAAGGATTCATGCCCCAATGCCGTGCCGCAAAATACGGCCTTGAGGTGATGCGTCAGCACATCGTCGATCAGATAAGACTCGGACAATCTGTGTTTCCTGAAAGGGGTTGGTAATTGGATTTATGGCGCTATATGGTGCGTATAGCAACCATAGGAGTGAGGCGATGGAATATCGGCAATTAGGACAGTCTGGATTAAAGGTTCCGGTATTAAGTTTTGGAACTGGTACGTTCGGAGGCAAGGGTGAATTTTTTGAGCGCTGGGGCGATACCGATGTGAAGGAGGCCAGCAAGCTAATTGATATTTGCATGGATGCGGGCGTGAATTTTTTTGATACGGCGAATATTTATTCGCTCGGCGCATCGGAAGAAGTGTTGGGCGGTGCATTGAAAGGGCGGCGTGATAAGGCGCTGATTTCAACCAAGGCAACGTTCGGCATGGGTGAGGGGCCCAACGAAAAAGGCTCGTCGCGTTTTCATTTGATCCGTGAATGTGAGGCCAGCCTTAAGCGTCTGGGCACCGATTATATTGATTTGTATTTTATGCATGGGTTTGATGCGTTGACACCGGTGGATGAAACCTTGCGCGCGCTGGATGATCTGATGACTGCGGGGAAAATCCGTTATATCGGTTGTTCAAATTTTTCCGGCTGGCAGGTGATGAAGTCGCTTGCGGCATCAGAGAAAAACGGGCTGGCGCGTTATGTGTCATATCAGGGGTATTATTCATTGATTGGCCGCGACTATGAGTGGGAGCTGATGCCGCTGAATGTGGACCAAGGCTTGGGGCTGATGGTGTGGAGCCCGCTGGGCTGGGGCCGTCTGACTGGCAAAATAAAACGCGGTGCACCGCTGCCTGAGGGGCGTCTCAAATCCGGCGGGGATGTGGGGGGGCCACAGGTGGAAGATGATTATTTGTATAAGGTCGTGGATGCGCTGGAAGATGTAGCGGGGCAAACCGGCAAGAGCGTGTCGCAAGTGGCGCTTAACTGGCTGTTGCAGCGCCCCAGCGTGAGCAATATTGTGGTCGGCGCGCGCAATGCGGACCAACTCAAGCAAAATCTTGGTGCGGTGGGATGGAACTTAACGCCAGAGCAAGTGGCGCAGCTGGATGCTGCCAGCCAGCGCCCGCCGATTTACCCCTATTGGCATCAAAAAGGATTCGACGAACGCAACCCGAAATTAACCCAATGGTAGGAGACGTATCATGAGCATTATTTACACTGCAAAATCACAAACAACTGGTGGCCGCAATGGCCATGGCGAAACGGACGACGGTGCCATCAAAGTCGATCTGGCCAGCCCCGGCGCACCGAATGCGAAGGCAGGCAGCACCAACCCCGAGCAACTTTTTGCAGTCGGCTATGCTGCTTGTTTTGGTGGCGCGCTGGATTTTTTAGCCAAGAAGGACAAGCTCGATGTGTCAGACGCGCAGGTGGGTGCGCAGGTGCATTTGCATAAAACCGATGAGGGATTTCATTTAAGCGTGGAAATGGATGTGACGCTGAGCACCTTGGCGAAGGATGAAGCCGCGAAACTGATTCACGCCACGCATCAATTTTGTCCCTATTCTAAAGCCACCCGCGGGAATATTGACGTGACGCTGAAGCTGAACGGGGAAGCGATTTAGGGCATAGCGTTATGCAGTGAGGTGCATGTGTCATGAGATCCTGCGCTCTCGCGTTGCGAGCCGCAGGATGACTATTTATTTTGTCATACCCGCGAAAGCGGGTATCCAGAAGCAAGTAAGGCTGGAGTCCCGCTTTCGCGGGTATGACAATACAAAAAGACATGGATGTAGCAGTTTATAAGAGCGACTGATAAATTGCTTCGGCGGCTTTGCTGATGTTTTTGGCTTGGGTGATGGGGCGGCCTATGACGAGGTAATCGGCGCCGCGTTCGATGGCTTCTTTGGGGCCCATGACGCGTTTTTGGTCGTCGTTCGAGGTGCCTTCTGGGCGGATGCCGGGGACGACGAGTTTGAATTCATCGCCACAGGCTTTTCGTAGCAGATTGATTTCGTAAGGTGAGCAAACGACGCCGTCGAGGCCCGAGCTTTGCGCGAGGTCGGCAAGGCGAAGCACTTGTTCGTGCAACTGGTCATGCATCCCGATGATAGACAGATCATCCTGATCGAGGCTGGTCAGCACGGTGACGCCGATAATCAGCGGGCGTTCTTTGCCGGTGAGTTGTGCGACTTCGTCCGATGCTTCAATCGCGCGTTGGAGCATGGCGCGTCCGCCGGTGGTGTGCACGGTCATCATGAAGGTATTGATGCCTGCGGTGGCGGCGATGGCTTTGGCGACCGTGTTGGGAATATCATGAAATTTGAGGTCGAGGAATACCGGCACGCGCTTGTCAGTGATTTTGCGTACGCCTGCTGCACCGTTGGCGGTGAAATATTCCAGCCCTAATTTCAGCCCGCCGACATGGCCGCGAATGGCTTCGGTTATCGCACCGGCTTTCGCGATGTCGGTAGTATCCACGGCGCAGATGATTGGATTGTCTGGGTAGCTCATGGTTTCATTACATCACAGATCATTTAATAAAAACTGAAGTTTCACTTGGGCTTTAGTCGAATTTAGCGGGCATTTTCGTTAAAAATCCGGCTTATATTTTATAGACGGTTTCTCCTGCTACAATGGTGCGAATCGCGCGGCCCTGTACGTCGGTGCCAACATAGGGCGAGTTTTTTGATTTGCTATGAAAATCAACGGGGTCAATTTTCCATGCGGTTGCGAGATCAATCAGCGCCAGATCGGCGGGCGCGCCTTTGCGCAAGCGGCCTGCATTGACATGAATAATATCCGCAGGCTTATAGGTCATGGCGGCGAGCACGTCGCGTAAACTCATTTTGCCGGAATGATATAACGCGGTCAGCGAAATGGGCAGCATGGTTTCCAATCCGACAATACCGAAGGTGGCGTCCTGCATCGGTACCGATTTGCTATCGGGCTCGTGCGGGGCATGGTCGGTGGCGATGGCGTCGATGGTGCCATCCATTAGGCCTTCGAGCAGCGCCTGTTTGTCTTTTTCGGCACGCAAGGGCGGGTTCATTTTGCTGTAGGCCTGATATTCTTCTACCGTTTCATCCGTTAAGGTGAAGTGGTGTGGTGCGGCTTCGCAGGTAACGTTTAAGCCTTTGGCTTTGGCCTGACGTACTAAATCCACGGCTTCGGCAGTGGAAATATGCAGCACATGATATTGCCCGCCGGTGAGCTCGGTTAGCAGAATATCGCGCGCGACCATCACCGCTTCGGCAGCATTGGGGATGCCTTTGAGGCCGAGCTTGCTCGATACCGCGCCCTCATTCATGCAGCCGCCACATGACAAATTAAGGTCTTCGGCGTGTTGGGCAATCGGCACACCGAGCATTTTAGAGTAGGCGAGGGCTTGGCGCATGATTTGCGCGTCCATGGCGGGCAGGCCGTCATCGGTGAAGCCAACGGCTCCGGCTTCGACGAGCAGGCCCATTTCGGTGATTTCTTTGCCCTGCATGGCTTTCGATATGGCAGCGTAGGTGCGCACATTGACATAGGCGGTTTCGCGTGCGCGGGCATGGATAAAATCGACGATCGAGACATCGTCGATCACCGGTTTGGTGTTGGGCATGCAGGCCACGGTGGTGACACCGCCCGCAGCGGCGGAGCGGCTGCCGGTTTCAATTGTTTCTTTATATTCCAGTCCCGGTTCGCGGAAATGCACCTGAATATCGAGCAGGCCGGGGCAAAGCACATGGCCTGCGCAATCAATGATTTCAGCGCCTTCGGGGGGGGCTTCGTTAAAAAGTTTTTCACCGAAATCGGCGATGGTGCTGCCGCGTGTGAGCAACCCGCCGACCGCGTCCAGCCCTGATTCGGGATCGATCAATCGCGCATTGGTGTAGGCGACGAGGTGGTCGTCTTTTTGTGTCCATGTGGGTTTGATAAAGTCGGGCATGATTTATTCCTGTAACATGAGTTCGAGTAAGGCCTGACGCACGGCAACGCCGTTTTCGACCTGCGATAAAATAATGCTGCGTTCAATATCGTCGGCCAATGCGCTGTCGATTTCGACACCGCGATTGATGGGGCCAGGATGCATGACCAGCGCGTCGGGCTTTGCCAGCGCCAGTTTGCTGTAATCCAGCCCGTAAAAGTGGAAATATTCGCGCACAGAAGGAATCGATTTGCCGATCATCCGCTCTTGTTGCACGCGCAGCATCATCACGATATCAGCGCCTTCTAGGCCTTTGCGCATATCATGCGTGGTCTCGCATCCGAATACATTGGCGGCATGTGCAGGCATAAGATGTTCAGGCGCGACGAGGGTAACGCTTGCGCCGATGGTTTTGAGCAGCAAGGCATTGGAGCGGGCCACGCGGCTATGCAAAATATCGCCACAAATGGTGATGTTCAGCCCTTTGATGGTGCCTTTATGGTCACGGATGGTCAGTGCATCGAGCAGGGCCTGTGTGGGGTGTTGATGCGCGCCATCACCGGCATTAATCACAGGGCAGTCAACATAGCGCGCGAATAGCTCGACCGCCCCGCTGGCGGGGTGACGTATCACGATGCAATCGGGGTGCATGGCGTTGAGGGTGAGGGCGGTATCGACGAGGCTTTCGCCTTTTTTGACTGATGATGCATCGGCGGAAATATTGATCACATCCATGCCAAGGCGTTTGCCTGCCAGCTCGAAGCTGGTGCGCGTGCGGGTGGAGTTTTCGTAGAATACATTAATCAAGGTGAGGCCGCGCAATGCGGGGTGTTTTTTGTCGCGCTGACGGTTTCGCTGCGCATGGCCTTGCGCCATGTCAAGAATCTGTGTAATTTGCTGCGCGGAAAGCGATTCGGTTCCCAGCAGATGTGCGGGAAAAGCCTGAGAATGGGTAAGTGAATGTGCGCGCGTCATTAAAAGCTGATGTTTGGGGGTAAATGCCGCGTAAGGCAAGTAAAATCGGTATTGTATCGTTATATTGCAATATTCATTGCCTAATTGCGCCAAAGTGATTAGATAACGGGATGCATAAAATTCTTAAAAATGCCCCTGTATGTCTAGTGCTCATGATTGCGCTGAGCGCCTGTTCGCTGGATGCCAGCAAAAATCGGATTTTTGATCCGGATGCAGAATTTGCCAAGCTGGATTCACCTGATGTGCCGACCGTGGGAGACTCGCTTGAAAAGAGTGCGGTTCAAGCGCTGGAAAATGGCCAGAATCAGCGTGCATTATCCTATTATGAGCAATTGCATGACAAAGACGAGAAAGAAGCGCGTTATCAGTTAGGTTTGGCGGAAGCGTTGCGCCGTCTGGGATATAACGACGATGCAGTCAGTTTTTATAACATGGTGATTGCGCAGGACAGCACGCATGTGGATGCGCATGAAGGCAAAGCATTGGCGCTGATGGCGATGGGCAAATCCGAAGATGCGGGGCGGCTGTTCAGCCAGATCATGGAGCGCGACGCCAAGCGCTGGCGGACGCTGAACGCGCTGGGCCTTTTGTTTGTGACCAAAAATATGTATGAAGAAGGGCGCGCCTATTTTAATGAAGCGCTGCGCCATAGCCCGAATAATGTGGCGGTGATGAATAATATCGGCCTGACACAGGCGATTATGAAGGATTACCGTCCGGCGATTTTGTCGCTGGAATCGGCATCGCGTGCGGCGGAAGGGCTGCAGCAGCAACAGGTGGATATGAATCTGGCCATGGTGATGGGCGTTTCGGGTCAAATGGAAGCGGCGCGCAAAATTGCCAGCAAGCATGTTACGGGCGCGGCGCTCGATAATAATCTGGGGCTGTATGCGCATCTGGCCAATAATGATGAGTTGGCAAAGAGCTACTTGAATATGGCGCTATCGGGCAGCACGACTTATTATAAACGGGCGTGGAAAAATCTGGATATTATCAATCAGGGTTCGCACACCGAATTCAAGCCCGAGTTAAACCAGAAGAGCTACAAGGTCCGCTAGGATCAGGCTGCTTTTTCTTTGTGTTTGGCTTCGCTCCATAGTGCTTCCATTTCATCGAGCGTCGAGCCTTCAAGCGAGCGGCCCTGCATGCGCATTTGCTGCTCGATATACTGGAAACGGCGTTCGAATTTGCGGTTGGCGGCGCGGAGCGCGTCTTCGGGATCAACCTTTAAATGGCGCGCCAGATTGGCCACCACAAATAATAAATCGCCTATTTCTTCGGTGCGGTTGGCCTGATTATCGCCTGCATCGCGCACTTCCTGCAATTCTTCAGCGAGTTTCTCATAGACCTGTTCACTATCAGGCCAGTCGAAGCCGACGCGGGCTGCACGGTTTTGCAGCTTGATGGCGCGCATCAAAGCGGGCAGGGCAGCGGGAATATCCGCTAAGATAGAATCGGATTGTTTGGCTTTGCGTTCTTGTTCCTTGATATTTTCCCAGTTGGCGGTTTGTGCTTCGGCAGATTCGATCATTTGATCACCGAACACATGCGGGTGGCGTGTTATCATTTTGTCTGCAATGCTTTGCGCCACCGACTCAAAATCAAACAAAGACTGCTCCTGCGCCATTTGCGCGTGAAACACTACCTGTAACAACAAATCACCCAGCTCCTGCTTCAACTCGCCCATATCGCCTTTGTCGATGGCGTCGGCGACCTCATAAGCTTCTTCGATGGTGTAGGGGGCGATGGTAGCGAAACTCTGCTCGATATCCCACGGGCAGCCGGATTGTTTATCGCGCAGCCGTGCCATAATATCGATCAGCCGTTGCATATTGGGAAGCGCGGCGGGCATGTCAGCTCCTGTGTGATGATGCTGCGTGATTTCTACTCGTAAAATGCAAATGAAACAACTATATCTGGGCGCATGCGTAACATTGACTTTCATGCCCTTGCCCGTCCTGCGACTTTTGCGCGGCTGACGCGCCGCCTGTTGCCACCATTATCGGCTTTATGCGCGGCATTGCTGGCTTATGGGTTGTATCTGGCATTGATAATGTCACCACCGGATTATCAACAAGGCGAGACGGTACGCATTATGTATGTGCATGTGCCTAGCGCGTGGTTATCGCTCGGTGCGTATGTGGTGATGGCCGCTGGCTCTGCGTGTTATTTAATATGGCGGCACCCGCTGGGGGATTTGCTGGCGCGCGAAGCGGCACCGCTGGGCGCGGTGTTTACGCTGATTACGCTGCTGACCGGTGCGCTGTGGGGCAAGCCTATGTGGGGCGCATGGTGGGTATGGGATGCGCGGCTTACATCGGTGCTGATACTCTTCTTTATGTATATGGGCTATATCGGCATTACGCAGACCGAGGTGATTACCGAGGCGAACCGCAAAATCGCGGCGATTTTAGCATTGGTAGGCTTTATCAATATCCCCATTATCAAATTTTCGGTAGAATGGTGGAACACATTGCATCAACCGGCGAGCATTTTACGCAGGGGCGGGGTGAGTATTGATGGCAGCATGCTACAGCCACTATTTATCATGTTTGGCGGGCTATTATGTCTTTTTATCATCTGTTTGCTGATGCGGGTGCAGGCGCGGATTTATGAGCAAAAATGGCGTCGAATCCAATTGCAATCGCTGTCTGCTTAAGCTAAAACCCGCCGAAACCGCTAGGAAGCCCTATGACCTTTGTTGTCACTGATGCGTGCATTAAATGCAAATACACCGATTGCGTGGAAGTGTGTCCCGTGGATTGCTTCTATGAGGGCGAGAATATGCTGGTGATTCACCCCGATGAATGCATCGATTGCGGGGTGTGCGAGCCGGAATGCCCGATTGAGGCGATTAAGCCCGAAGCGGAGGATTTGATCGACTGGGTGGAGATTAACCGCGAATATGCCCAGCAATGGCCCAACATCACCACCAAAAAGGATGGGCTGCCGGAAGCGGAAGAATTTAAAGATAAAAAAGATAAGTTTAATCAATACTTTAGTAAAAATCCTGGGTCGGGCGACTAAAATATTTTTGCACCTTAACGAAATCTTAATGTTTTAAACATAGGGTATTTTGCCTTTTCCTGTTTTTTTTACTCAAATTTTATGTTATAACACCTCAATCACTTCGGTGAGTATCAGCGTAAATCTGATGTGTATTTTCGCATTTGCAGTTAGCAAGTGCACGGCGTGTTTAACCTGCTCCGTTTATGCCGAAGGCTGGCGGGGGACGTATCATAAAAAGGGTAAGCTATGGCTAAAGCAAGTTTCAAAGTGGGTGAATATGTAGTGTATCCGACGCATGGCGTTGGCAAGATTATGGCAAAAGAAACCGAGTGTATCGGTGAATATGAATTGCAAGTATTCGTGATTAATTTCGAAAAAGATAAAATGGTGCTGCGCGTTCCGGTGAACCGCGCTGAAGCTGCCGGTCTGCGTGCCGTGAGCGATGAAGGGCATCTGAAGAAAGCGTTGACCACCTTAAAAGGCCGCGCACGCACGTCACGTGGGATGTGGAGCCGTCGCGCTCAGGAATATGAAGCCAAGATTAATTCGGGCGATATTATTTCCTGCGCGGAAGTCGTGCGTGATCTGCACAAAAACGTAGATCAGTCCGAGCGTTCCTATTCCGAGCGTATGATTTATGAAACTGCGCTCAACCGTTTGATTGGTGAAGTGGCGGCTTCGGAACGTATCGATGATAAAAAAGCGCATGAGAAATTATTGCGCGCACTGAAAAAACAAGCTGCATAAACAGCAGCGTTTGGTTGATACATAAAAGGCGGCTTTCGGGCCGCCTTTTTTTATGGAAATGAGTAAGCGCAGGGAGGTCCTTCGCTGGCGCTCAGGATGACGAATTCTACTAAAACTTCCGCTCGACCATTAGTTTTTTAATTTCTGCGATGGCTTTGCCGGGGTTCAGGCCTTTGGGGCAGGTTTTGGCGCAATTCATAATGGTGTGGCAGCGATAGAGGCGGAACGGGTCTTCGAGGTTATCGAGACGCTCGCCGGTCATTTCATCACGGCTGTCGATAATCCAGCGATAGGCGTGCAGCAATACGGCAGGCCCTAAATAACGCTCGGGGTTCCACCAATAGCTGGGGCAAGAGGTGGAGCAGCAAGCGCATAAAATACATTCATACAGCCCGTCGAGCTTTTCGCGGTCTTCGGGGGATTGCAGGCGCTCGCTATTGCTGGGCGCGGGGGTTTGCGTTTGCAGCCATGGCTGGATGGATTCGTATTGCGCGTAAAAATTGCTTAAATCCGGCACGAGGTCTTTGACGACGGGCATGTGCGGCAGCGGATAAATATTGACCGCGCCTTTGCACTCCTCGATGGATTTGGTGCAGGCGAGTGTGTTGGTACCGTCGATATTCATCGCGCAGGAGCCGCAAATTCCTTCGCGGCAGGAGCGGCGGAAGGTGAGGGTGGAATCAGTCTGGTCTTTGATTTTGATGATGGCGTCGAGCACCATCGGCCCACAGCTATCCATATCCACTTCATAGGTATCGAGGCGCGGATTATTGGGCGTGCCGTCTTCCTTCACATCTTCGGGGTCGAAGCGATAGATGTTGAAGGTTTTGGTGTTTGTTGCACCCTCGGGAGTGGGGTGTTTGATCCCTTTACGGACTTTTGAATTTCTGGGTAGCGTAAATTCAACCATGATATCTCCTCGTTATGACTTTGGCTTGAGGTTGGGCAGTAACCGTTCGCCGTTTTTTTGCTTGGTGCGTATTTCGCGCACGGTTTTTTCGAGTGATGCAAAACGCTCCGGCGTGGTGGGGTGCGTGGTGCGGTTATAGATGCCTTCGGGGTTATAGCGTGCCATCTGACGCCAGAATTCGGGTGCTTCCTCGATGGGGAATCCGGCGCGGGCGAGAATATAAAGCGCGATATAATCGGCCTCATGTTCAAATGATGGTGAATAAGACAGCAGCGCGGCCTGTGCGCCCATATTGCCGAACTGGCCTTGCGTGCCTACGCCTTGCGAGGCGGCGAGCGCATCGGCCAGTGTGCCAAGCAGCGCACCGGCAAGCACATTACCTTGTGAGGATTGCACATGGCGCATGAAATGGTGGGTGTATTCATGCGCGACGACGAGTGCCAGATGGGTTTCGTTTTTAGCGAAATCGACCATGGTGGGGAAAATCACGATTTTGGTGCCGTCGGCATAAGCATTTATGCCCTCGCCATCATCGGACAGCTCGACATACATATTGCAGTTGCCTTCGGGACCTTGTAATTCGCGGCACATATTGGCGGCCTCGGGGGCCATTTTATCGACGACATTCTGCAGATGTTTTTGCATCGCGATTTTTTCGCGTTTGCCATAGCTGATATCGTCATAATTCAGCTTGACGGTGCCATGTGCTAGTTGCTGCTGGTTTCTGCGTTCGGCCTCGATTTCGGCTGCGCTGACCTGCGGCGTCATGGCGGTGGGTTGCGAGCAGCCAGCCACGAACAGTAATGCAGCAGTAACAAATAGGCGGGGCATAAAGCGCATGTTAGTAGACCCTTGGTTTTGGTGGGACGACTTCGGTTTCATCTGTCAGCGTGTACATATGAACGGGGCGATATTCAATGGTGAGTTTGCCTTCTTCATCGAGGGTGGCGAGGGTGTGCTTCATCCATTGCTCGTCATTACGATCAGGGAAATTCTCATGCGCATGAGCGCCACGGCTTTCTTCGCGGTTATAAGCGGAGGCCATGGTAATGGCAGCCTGTGAGCGCAGATTATCCAGCTCTAATGCTTCCACTAAATCGGAGTTCCACACCAGCCCGCGATCCTGAATCCCTATGTCGGTGAAGGAATGATAGACGTCCTTGATTTTTTCGACGCCTGCTTTGAGCGAGTCGGTGGTGCGGAATACGGCGGCGTGATTTTGCATGACGCGCTGCATGGTGCCGCGAATTTCGGCGGTGGGGGCAGGGCCTTTGGCATAACGAATGGCGTCGAGCCGTGCGAGTGCTTTGTCGGTAGCGGCCTGCGGCATGATTTTATGTGTGGCACCGGGCGTAACAGTTTCACGTGCACGATGCGCAGCGGCGCGGCCAAATACAACCAGATCAAGCAGCGAGTTGGACCCGAGGCGATTAGCACCATGAACAGACACGCATGCGGCTTCGCCGATTGCCATCAGGCCGGGGATGACCGCGTCGGGATCACCATTTTTCAGTGTTACCACTTCGCCGTGATAATTGGTTGGAATGCCGCCCATATTATAATGCACGGTGGGTAATACCGGAATCGGTTGTTTGGTCACATCGACACCGGCGAAAATTTTGGCGGTCTCAGCGATACCGGGCAGGCGCTTATGGATCATTTCCGCATCCAGATGATCGAGATGCAGATAGATATGGTCTTTGTTGGGGCCAACGCCGCGCCCTTCGTTGATTTCAATCGTCATGGAGCGGCTGACCACATCGCGTGAGGCGAGGTCTTTGGCGGAGGGGGCATAGCGTTCCATGAAACGTTCGCCTTCGGAATTGACCAGATAGCCGCCTTCGCCGCG
>DITS01000008.1:0-219 GCA_002422205.1 Alphaproteobacteria bacterium UBA6178 | reverse complement strand
CATAGCCGCCGGTGGCCAGCACGGTTTGATGGGCGTGGAAGCGGTGCAGTGTGCCATCATCCATGTTGAGGGCCATTACGCCAAGGCATTCGCCCGTATCGCTCATCATCAGGTCGGTGGCGAAATATTCGATGAAAAATTTGGCATTATGGCGCAGCGCCTGTGTGTAGAGTGTGTGCAAAATCGCGTGGCCAGTCCGGTCGGCGGCGGCGCAGGTGC
>DITS01000050.1 GCA_002422205.1 Alphaproteobacteria bacterium UBA6178 | reverse complement strand
ATTCCGTGGTGCGCGGTTGCGACCGTATCGTGCCGGTCGATGTCTATGTACCTGGTTGCCCGCCCACAGCGGAAGCGCTGATGTATGGTATTTTGCAATTACAAAAGAAAATCCGCCGTACAGGGACCATCGCACGATGAAAGAAACTCTGGAAGAATTAGGCCAGTATCTGAAGTACGAGCTATCCAGCGGCGTGCTGGACACGGTCTGCGTATTAGATGAGCTGACATTGATCATCCGCCGTGAATCGGTGAATCGGGTGATATCCTTTCTGCGAGATGATCCCAATTGCCTGTTCAAAACCCTGATTGATGTATGCGGCGCCGATTATCCCAACCGTCCTGAGCGTTTCGAGGTTGTGTATCATTTGCTCAGCCTGAAGCACAACCAGCGTATCCGTGTAAAGCTAACCACAGACGAGGCCTCACCGGTACCATCCGTGGTGCCGCAATTTCCCAGCGCCAACTGGTTCGAGCGTGAAGTATGGGATTTATATGGCGTCTATTTTGCCAACCATCCCGATTTGCGCCGTATCCTGACCGATTATGGCTTCGACGGGCACCCGCAACGCAAAGATTTTCCGCTGACCGGTTATGTCGAAATGCGTTATGACGAAGAGCAAAAGCGCGTGATTTATGAGCCGGTAAAATTGCCACAGGCATTCCGCCGCTTTGATTTCCTCAGCCCATGGGAAGGGTCTGAGGGCTATGAATTACCCGGCGATGAAAAAGCGAAAGGGAATGCGGCATGATGAAGTTGATTTTACTGATGGTGGTCATATCCATTGCAGCGGGTTTATATCTGGTAACCCGCGCCATCCCCACGCCCGCAACGCCTGAGCAAAAAGCCGCTATCACTGAGCCCACCATGGGCCACCGCGCAACCGATGACGATGCGGATGTATATAAAGCCTTCACCGATCAATGCATGGCGCGTTACCGCGACGAGCAAAAGCTGAATATGATACCCATAGAAATGCATGAGCCGATTTTAAAACTCGGGCGCGAGCGCTGTGAAGTGCGCTGGATGGAACAAAAGCAAATAGGCGCACAATGAGCGAAGTAGATATTAAAACACTGACATTGAATTTTGGCCCGCAGCATCCCGCTGCGCATGGCGTGCTGCGTTTGGTGCTTGAGATGGACGGCGAAGTCGTCACCCGTGCCGATCCGCATATTGGCCTGTTGCATCGCGGCACTGAAAAACTGATTGAGCATAAAACCTACCTACAGGCGCTGCCCTATTTTGATCGCCTCGATTATGTCTCACCCATGGTGCAGGAACATTGCTATTCAATGGCCGTCGAAAAACTGCTTGGGTTGCCGATTCCGCCACGCGCGCAATATCTGCGGGTCATTTTTTCGGAGTTAACCCGCATTCTGAACCACACGCTCAATGTCACCACACAAGCGATCGACATCGGCGCGACCACGCCGCTGTTATGGATGTTCGAAGAGCGTGAAAAAATCATGGAATTTTATGAACGCGCATCCGGCGCGCGCTTCCACTCGGCTTATATCCGCCCCGGCGGTGTGCATCAGGATATCCCCGCTGGCATGGAGCAGGAAATCATCGCATTTTGCGACGGATTTGGCCCCATCATCGACGATGTGGAAAGCCTGCTCACCGAAAACCGCATCTGGAAACAACGCACCGTTGATGTGGGGGTTATCAATGCCGATGATGCGCAAGCATGGGGCTTTACCGGCGTGATGCTGCGCGGCTCGGGCGTCGCATGGGATCTGCGTAAATCGCAGCCCTACGAAGTCTATGATAAAATGGATTTTGACGTGCCGATAGGCAAAAACGGCGACTGCTATGATCGCTACCTCTGCCGCATGGAAGAAATGCGCGAAAGCCTCAAAATCATTAAGCAAGCCTGCGCTGCCTTACCCAAAGGGTCCGTGGTTGCCGATGATCCCAAAATTGTGCCACCCCGCCGCGATGTGATGAAACATTCGATGGAAGCGTTGATTAATCACTTTAAACTTTACTCAGAAGGCTACCACGTGGCCGCAGGCGAAGTCTATGTGGCAGTAGAAGCGCCTAAGGGCGAATTTGGTGTGTATCTGGTTTCAGATGATACCAATAAGCCCTACCGCTGCAAAATTCGTGCGCCGGGCTTTGCGCATTTACAGGGTCTGGATGTGATCGGTAAGGGCCACATGCTGGCAGATATCAGTGCCATTATCGGCACGCTTGACGTTGTGTTTGGAGAGATTGACCGATGATGAAACAAATAGGAATTATAGTGAGCATTATTATGCTGCCTGTTGCAGCATCGGCTGCGCGTTTCATGCATGAACCATGCGATATTCTGCGTTACAACATACCTAAAGCCAAGGCTGAAGAGCAAAAGGCCCTGACCGGCTGCTCGCTAACTAAAAATGGCTGGGTAGAAGTCGCACGTTGCGATGGGCATCAGTGGTCGTACCTTCTGCAAAAGGATCAGTCCTTTATGCGCTGTGAAGGCGCAGATGCGCTCGGCGGGCCGACCGAAAAACCCTGCGCCCCCTATGAAGGAAATGCAGAACAGTTTAAGCAGACTGATTGCAATGCATCAGGAGATACCCAATAATGAGCGGAGCACGACACATCGCGCCGGATGCATTGCAGCCCAAGAAATTCGCTTTTAGCGCTGCGAATGCAAAAAAAGCGACAGCAATCATCAAGAAATACCCCAAAGGCCGCCAACAAAGCGCGGTAATGCCGCTATTGACGCTGGCACAGCAGCAAAATGGTGGATGGATTCCGCGCGCAGCCGTGGAAAGCATCGCCAATATGCTGGAAATGCCTTTTATCCGTGTATTCGAAGTGGCCACTTTTTACACCATGTATAATCTGGCGCCGGTGGGTGAATTCCATGTGCAATGCTGCACTACCACCCCATGCTGGTTGCGCGGCTCGGATGATGTCGTGCGCGCTTGCCGCGACGAACTCGGCATCGATTTTGGTCAAGTGACGCCGGATGGCAAATTCGGCCTGACGGAGGTGGAATGCCTCGGCGCATGCTGTAACGCGCCGATGATCGAAATTACCACCCCCGAATGGGATCATTTCTTCGAAGATTTGGATTATCAATCCACACGCAAAGTGCTGGCTGCCCTACGTCGCGGCGAAATGCCCAAAACCGGCTCGCAAACCGGACGAATCAGCTCCGAGCCTGAGGAGCTAACGAGCTTAAGCTCACAAAAACAGGCGCTCGCCGCCAAGAAAGCAGGATAGCGCAATGAAAAAAATTGTCATAGCATTGGCTCTTATCTGCGTTTCAACAACAGCGCAGGCCCAAATATCACTGCGCGATGTGGTGGTGCAGCGCGGTTATTTCATCGATAAAAGCGAGCAATGCAAAGGCGAGCTGAAAAACGAATTGTGGGATTTTTGTGGTTGCGAAGCTGACCTGACCTATCCGCAAATTGAAGACGGGGTAGGGCATCCGCTGATCGAAAGCCGGATTAATACCCGCCTTAAATTCCTTGCCTCTAAAGAGCAATGCCTGGGCGAGCCTGCACCAGAGCCTGAAAACGCCGATAGCCATAGCACATTATATGAAAGCAGCTACGATGTGCTGGTCAATGACAGCCGCTATTTCAGCGTGTTGCAATCCACCTTTCATCATCCGGCAGGCGCGGCTCACGGCATGACGACACAAAATGCAGTCACCTTCGCTATGCCCGATGGTAAGCCGCTTTCCATGGCAATGATGCTCGATGAGTCACAACAAGATGCGATTAATGCCCATATTTATGACAGCATCGTCAGCAGTTATGAGGGGGGCGTTGAAAAAGGCAGCTATTGGGATGAAGTGCTCAACGCCAAGAAAAATAGTTTCGTGAATCGCAATGCATGCGACGGCTGCATCGCTTATCTCGATAAAAAAGGCGTCACGCTGGCGTTTCGCCCTTATTCGGTAGCGCCGCATTCGGCTGGCATTGTTACTGTGGTAATTCCAAATGCCTTTATTGGCGATCCGGCCCTGAAATCCTATTTGGAGACTGTAAGCGATGCTGAATGATAAGGATCGTATTTTTACCAATTTATACGGCATTGAAGACTGGATGCTGAAAGGCGCGCAGGCGCGCGGTGACTGGGACAATACCAAAGCCATTCTGGCGCAAGGCCGCGATACCATTATTCAGCAGGTTAAAGATTCCGGCCTGCGTGGCCGTGGTGGCGCAGGCTTTTCAACTGGCATGAAATGGTCCTTCATGCCCAAAGAATCCGATGGTCGCCCCGCCTATTTGGTGGTGAATGCAGATGAGGGTGAGCCGGGCACCTGCAAAGACCGTGAAATGATGCGCAACGACCCGCATAAACTCATCGAAGGCTGCCTGATCGGTGGTTTTGCCATTGGTGCAGTCGCAGCCTATATCTATATCCGTGGCGAATTCGTGCTCGAAGCCGACCGCCTCGAGCACGCCATCGAGGAAGCGTATAAAGCAGGATTGCTTGGCAAAAATGCCTGCGGCTCCGGCTATGATTTTGATGTGTATGTGCATCGCGGGGCAGGGGCCTATATTTGCGGTGAAGAAACCGCCTTGATCGAATCGCTCGAGGGTAAAAAAGGCCAGCCGCGCTTGAAGCCACCATTCCCTGCGGCATGCGGTGTGTGGGGTTGCCCGACAACCGTGAATAATGTGGAATCCATCGCCGTGGTGCCCACCATCCTGCGCCGTGGTGCCGCATGGTTTGCCGCACTTGGCCGCCCCAACAACACCGGCACCAAAGTCTTCTGCATTTCCGGCCATGTGAACAACCCCTGCAATGTCGAAGAAGAAATGGGCATTCCGCTCAAAGAACTAATCGACAAACATTGCGGCGGCGTGCGCGGCGGCTGGGATAACCTGCTGGCGATTATTCCCGGTGGCTCGTCGGTGCCGTTGCTGCCCAAATCCATCTGCGACGATGTGCTTATGGACTTTGATTCCTTACGCGCCGTACAATCTGGCCTCGGCACGGCAGCCGTAATCGTCATGGATAAATCCACCGACATTATCAAAGCCATCACGCGGCTATCCACCTTTTATATGCATGAGTCCTGCGGCCAATGCACCCCTTGCCGTGAAGGCACCGGCTGGCTCGCACGCATGATGCAGCGCATGGTCGAAGGCAACGCCACCCTGGCCGAAATTGACCAACTCGAAGACATGACCCGCCGGATTGAAGGCCACACCATCTGCGCCCTCGGCGACGCCGCGGCCTGGCCCATTCAAGGCCTAATCCGCCATTTCCGCCCCGAAATGGAAGCGAGAATTAAAGCCTACCGACGAATTGCAGCGTAAGAGATATAAAATGCCCACATTAAAAATTGATGGAAATGAATATGAATTTGAAACCGGAATGAGCGTCATTCAGGTTTGCGATATGCATGGCATCGAAATTCCGCGTTTTTGTTATCATGAAAAACTGGAAATCGCGGGCAACTGCCGCATGTGTCTGGTCGAGGTAAAACCGGGACCGCCAAAACCACAGGCCTCCTGCGCACTACCCGCCGTCGATGGGCAAGAAGTATTCACCAAAACGCCGATGGTCAAAAAAGCACGCGAAGGCGTCATGGAATTTTTGCTGATCAACCACCCGCTGGATTGCCCGATCTGCGATCAGGCAGGCGAGTGCGATTTGCAGGATCAGTCGATGCATTATGGCGATGGCGAAAGCCGGTATCACGAGCATAAGCGCGCCGTCGAAGACAAATATATGGGCCCGCTGATTAAAACCCACATGACCCGCTGCATCCATTGCACGCGCTGCATCCGCTTTGCCGAAGATATCGCAGGCGTGCCGGATTTAGGCGCGATTTATCGCGGTGAAGAAATGCAAGTCACCACCTACCTCGAAAAAGCAATGGCATCGGAATTATCCGGTAATGTCATCGATTTATGCCCCGTCGGTGCACTCACCAGCAAGCCTTACGCCTTCGTTGCCCGCCCGTGGGAGCTGAAAAAAACCGAAAGCATCGATGTGATGGATGCAGTCGGCAGCAATATCCGCATCGATTCCCGCGGTGAGTCAGTGCTTCGCGTGCTTCCGCGCCTGAATGAAGCGGTAAACGAAGAATGGCTGGCCGATAAATCCCGCTATGCTTGCGATGGCCTGCGCAACCAACGGCTAGACCGCCCCTATATACGTATCGATGGGCGGTTGGAAGAAGCCTCATGGGAGCAAGCCTTCGCGGCCATTGCCGCCAAAATAGAATCCATACCCGCCGATAATATCGCAGCATTGGCCGGCAATCTGGCCGATACCGAATCGATGGTGGCGCTAAAGGATTTAATGACAAGTCTCGGCGTACCGCATCTGGATTGCCGTCAGGATGGCGCTAAAATCGACGCAACGGATCGCGCATCCTATCTTTTCAATACCGGCATTGCCAATGTCGAGCTGGCCGATGTGGTGGTGCTTATTGGTGCAAATCCGCGTCATGAAGCACCGCTCATCAATACCCGCCTGCGCAAAGCATACCTCAGAAACGCGGCGCAAATCTTCAATCTGGGCGAACCGCATGATCTGACCTATCCGGTCAAGCAATTAGGCACCGACCCTACCACGCTGAATGCATTGCTCGATAGCAAGCATGAGGTAGCAAAAGCCTTATCCAAAGCGAAACACCCGCTGATTATCGTGGGTGCGGCTGCCGTAGCGCGTGAAGATGGTGAAGCCATCCTGCAAGCCTGTAAATTGCTGGCGCAAAATTGCAATGTTGTGCGCGATGACTGGAACGGCTTCAATATGCTGCACTACGCTGCCGCGCGTGTTGGCGGGCTGGATATTGGGTTTGTACCGCAAAAAGGCGGCAAAGACATCGCCGGTATCATTGATGCGATAGGCCATAAAGACATCGAAATGCTCTATCTGCTTGGCGTCGATGAAATCGATATGAGCTATTTCGGCGATGCATTTATTATCTATCAGGGCCATCATGGCGATATCGGTGCGCACCGCGCCGATGTGATTCTGCCCGGTGCAGCCTATACCGAAAAAGACGGCATCTATGTCAATATGGAGGGTCGTCCGCAAGAAGCATTCCGCGCCATTTTCCCGCCCAACATGGCCAAGGAAGATTGGAAAATCATCCGCGCCTTATCGGATGCGCTGGGGCACCGCTTGCCCTATGACACGCAAGAGCAAATGCGCGCCCGACTGGTTGAGGTTGCTCCGCAATTAGGGCATATCAACACAATCAAACCAGCGAAATGGAAAGCCGCAAGCGCCAACAGCACACTCACAATCGAAGATGATAAATTCGAAAAAGCGATTCTGAATTATTACATGACCGACCCAATCAGCCGTGCATCAAAAACCATGGCCGATTGCACCACACTCATCGCACAGATGAAAGTGGAAGTGAAGGAGGCGGCGTAACATGACGGGTATCACCTTCTTTAATACGAGCGAAACCATTCCTGAATGGCTGAATTACCTCATGCCAGTCATCAATATCACCTTGAGCATTTTGCTGGTTACGGTACCGCTGCTCATCAGCATGGCAATGCTTACCTATTTTGAGCGTAAAGTGATAGCGTCTATGCAAATGCGCAAAGGGCCGAATGTGGTGGGGCCTTTCGGGTTGCTACAGCCATTTGCTGACGGGTTAAAACTCTTTCTAAAAGAAACCATCATCCCCACACAGGCCAATACCGTCATTTTCCTGCTCGCACCCGTGATCACTTTTATGTTGGCGCTGCTCGGCTGGGCCGTGGTGCCGCTCTCTGCCGAATTCGTCATTGCCGATATTAATGTCGGCATTCTGTATTTATTCGCGATTTCATCACTCGGCGTCTATGGCATCATCATGTCCGGTTGGGCCAGTAACTCGAAATACGCTTTTCTGGGTGCCATCCGCTCTGCTGCGCAAATGGTATCCTACGAAGTGTCCATCGGCTTTGTCATTGTAACCGTACTGCTAATGGTCGGCTCGCTCAATCTGGGTGATATTATTGCCGCGCAATCGGGTGGCATATTCAACTGGTTTGTCTTCTCCGGCCTGTTCCCCATGTTTGTGGTGTATTTTATCTCGGCACTGGCCGAAACCAACCGCCTGCCATTCGACTTACCCGAAGCGGAAGGCGAGCTGGTTGCGGGCTATAACGTTGAATATTCCTCCATGGCCTTCGCGCTCTTCTTCCTTGGCGAATATATGAATATGATTCTGATGAGCGGTATCGGAGTGATTTTATTCCTCGGTGGCTGGCAAGCCCCGTGCGAATGGCTGAGTTTCATCCCCGGTGTCATCTGGTTTGCCTTAAAAATCTGTGCGTTGCTCTTCGTCTTTTTATGGGTGCGCGCCACTTTCCCACGTTATCGCTACGATCAGCTCATGCGTTTAGGCTGGAAAATATTCTTACCATTATCACTGCTTTGGGTGGTGCTGACTTCTGGTTATCTGGTATTCACGCAGCAACTGCCGCAATAGGAGACGACAATGAGCACAAACACTGATGGACGCTTTTTTCAGGGGCTTTTCATAGCAATCGCACTCATTGCCGCTGTATTTATTATTACCGAAAGCCTGCGCGGGATGATTCCCACCAATCAAATCGTAAAAGTGCGCGGCTTTGCGGAAAAACAATTCATCTCTGATCTCGCGCATTGGAGCGTTCTCATCCGCGTGGTGCGCCCCACATTGCCAGCCGCTGCACAAACCCTTGAGGCAGATACCGGCAAAGTGATGCAATATCTTAAAGACAACGGCATCCCCACGCAGGATATCACGGTAAAAGCGGCCTATCCGGGCACCATCAATACCATCAATGATAAAGGTTTCACCACCAACGAAGTCGCATTGCACACACTCGAGCGTTACATCAACATCAGCTCAGCAGATGTCAAACGGATCGAAACACTCTCATCCGATATTTCACGCTTGCTGGTTGATGATGTTGATGTGCGCTCGCAAGCCCCTGCCTATTATTACACCAAAGTGGATGAGGTAAAAATGGAGTTGCTCGAAGCCGCTGCCACCGATGCCTATAACCGCGCCAAAATACTTGCCAGCAGCAGCGGCTCGAAGCTCGGATCATTGCGCGCCGCGCGGCAGGGCAAATTCCAGATTTTATCCGCACAGGCCACCGAAGATTCCGGTGACTATTACGATACCAGCTCGATTGATAAAAAAATGACGGCAGCTATCACCGTCGATTACAGCATAGACTAGGAGAGACCATGTCATTCTTTACGCAAACCTCGCGTGCCTTCCTACTGACCGAGCTGCTCTCGGGCATGTGGCTGACATTCAAATACATGTTCAAGCCCAAGGTTACTATTAACTACCCATACGAAAAAGGCCCGCTTAGCCCGCGTTTTCGTGGCGAGCATGCGCTGCGCCGCTACCCCAACGGCGAAGAACGCTGCATTGCCTGCAAATTATGCGAGGCAATTTGCCCCGCACTCGCCATCACGATTGAGGCGGAAGAACGTGCAGATGGCTCACGCCGCACCACCCGCTACGATATCGATATGACCAAATGCATCTATTGCGGATTTTGTCAGGAAGCCTGCCCCGTTGATGCTATCGTCGAAGGCCCGAATTTTGAATATGCGACGGAAACGCGCGAAGAGTTGTTTTATGATAAGGACAAATTGCTCGATAATGGCGACCGTTGGGAATCGGAGATTGCACAAAATCTATTGATGGATGCACCCTATCGATGAAGAAACTGGCTTGCACATTTTCAGCGTCATCGCTAGAAGAGGGGCACCACAACAAGACGGGCACACCGCAGCAAAAATAAAGTAACAGGATTGAATGTGAGCTTAGAGAATTTTGATTTAGCCAGCCTGATGTTTTACATCTTCGCGATCATGGTGATCGGGTCGGCGGTTATGGTGGTCTCGGCACGCAATTCGGTGCATTCCGTCTTTTTCCTTATTTTTGCATTTTTCAATGCGGCGGGCTTATTCGTGCTGATCGGCGCCGAATATCTGGCGATGACATTGATCATCGTTTATGTCGGCGCTGTCGCGGTATTATTCCTGTTCGTGGTGATGATGCTCAATATCAATTACGCTAAGCTGCGCGCGGGCTTCTTGCAATATCTGCCCGTCGGGCTACTCATTGCGCTGGTATTGTTTATAGAGTTGGGCGCGCTCATGTATGCGTCCGTCATATCGGAATCGGCGCGCGCTGCCGTATCCGTTGCGATACCGGATGCGGAGTCCGTAACCAATGCCCACGCCATCGGCAACGTGCTCTACACGCACTATGTCTATTTATTCCAGCTGGCGGGGCTCATTTTGCTGGTTGCCATGATCGGGGCGATTGTACTGACATTGCGCCACCGACCGGATGTCAAACGCCAGCGTATCAGCAAGCAAGTCTCGCGTCGCCGCGACGAATCGGTGCAAATGGTCAAAATCAAACCGGGGCAGGGGGCATAATATGGAAGGGACGATGTTTGGTTCCATCACGCTGATGCATTACCTGATTTTGTCGACGACGCTGTTTGTCATCGGCGTCTGCGGCATCTTCCTTAACCGCAAAAACATCATCGTCATTTTAATGTCTATCGAGCTGATCTTGCTGGCAGTGAATATCAATTTTGTAACATTTTCCGTGTATCTCGGCGATTTAACAGGGCAGATTTTTGCCATGCTGGTGCTCACCGTTGCCGCCGCCGAAGCTGCAATCGGCCTGGCAATCCTGGTTGTCTATCACCGTAATCGTGGCTCAATTGATGTCGAAGACGTCAATGTGATGAAAGGCTAAGGCATGGCGCTCAATGAAATGATTATTTTACTGGTCATGCTGCCCTTGCTGGGTGCGCTGAGCGTCGGGCTCACCGTGCGTCGTATCAGTGATTTTCATGCACAACTCATTACCTGCGGCGCCATGCTCATCAGCGCACTGCTGGCACTCACCGTATTCTATCAGGTGGCGTTGCTGCAAAACAGTGTCACCATATCGCTGATGCCGTGGATTGCATCCGGCAATTTTGTGGTGGAATGGGCGCTGCGCGTCGATCCGCTCACTGCAGTCATGCTGGTGGTGGTCACATCGGTCTCCACCGTGGTGCATTTCTACTCCGTCGGCTATATGAGCCACGATCATCATAAGCCACGCTTTATGTGCTATTTATCGCTCTTCACCTTCTGCATGCTGATGCTGGTTACGGCGGATAATTTCATCCAGCTGTTCTTCGGCTGGGAAGGGGTAGGGTTATGCTCCTATCTGCTGATCGGCTTCTGGTTCAAAAAGGACACAGCCAATGCCGCCTCCATGAAAGCTTTTATCGTTAACCGCGTGGGTGATTTTGGCTTTGCACTGGGTATCATGGCGGTATTTTTAATCTTCGGCACCGTACAGTTCGACGCGGTCTTTACGCAAGCAGCGGAAATATCGCAAACCACCATGCGCTTTTTAAGCTGGGAATTCCCTACCATGGATGTGATTTGCCTGTTGCTGTTCATCGGTGCCATGGGTAAATCGGCGCAATTGCTGCTGCATACCTGGCTGCCCGACGCGATGGAAGGGCCAACCCCCGTATCCGCATTGATTCACGCCGCAACCATGGTAACAGCCGGCGTGTTCATGGTCGCGCGTATTTCGCCTATGATGGAATATGCACCTGCGGCGCTGATGGTCGTCACGCTTGTCGGCGCTGCCACAGCCTTCTTCGCCGCAACGGTAGGGCTGGTGCAGAATGATATCAAGCGGGTGATTGCCTATTCCACCTGTTCGCAGCTGGGCTATATGTTTTTTGCCTGCGGCGTGTCGGCCTATGCGGCAGGGATTTTCCACCTGATGACGCACGCCTTTTTCAAAGCGCTGCTATTCCTTGGCTCCGGCTCCGTCATCCACGCCATGTCCGGCGAGCAGGATATGCGTAAAATGGGCGGCATCTGGAAAAAGATTCCCTTCACCTATGCCTATATGTGGATAGGGTCGCTCGCGCTTGCAGGCCTGCCCCTTTTCGCGGGCTTTTATTCCAAAGACATGATCCTCGAATCCGCCTATGGCGATCACTCAACCCAAGGCATGATTGCCTTTTGGCTGGGTATTGGCGCCGCGATCCTGACCGCTTTTTACTCATGGCGTTTGCTATTCCTCACCTTCCACGGCGCGCCGCGCGCCTCGGATGAGGTGATGAGCCATATCCATGAATCACCCAAAATTATGCTCTTGCCTTTAGTGCCGCTGGCGCTGGGAGCATTGTTTGCGGGCATGATCGGTTATTACAGCTTCGGCATGGTCGATGCCGATGGCGGATTCTGGAACGGCTCGATCTTTGTACTGGAACAAAATAACACATTGGAAGCCGCGCATCACGCCCCGCTTTGGGTAGCAAAGCTGCCGATTGCAGCCGGTGTATTCGGCATTCTGTTGGCCTTCTATCTCTATATGCGCAACACCGCGCTACCGGCAAAGCTCGCCGCTAAATTCCGCCCCATTTATTTGTTCCTGCTCAATAAATGGTATTTCGACGAGCTGTATGAGTGTGTCTTCATTCGCGGCGCGCGCTCGCTTGGCAAACATTTCTGGCTGTTTTGGGATACGAAAATTATCGACGGAATGGGTCCCAATGGCGCCGCCGCAGTCAGCCAACGCCTGGGCGCATGGGCAAGCCGACTGCAAAGTGGGTTTGTCTATCATTACGCCTTCGCCATGCTGATCGGGTTGGTGTTACTCATTAGCTGGCTGATGCTGGTCGCATTGGGAGGACTGTAATCATGGAATTGCATATCCTCTCCATCCTGATTTTTCTGCCGTTGATTGGCGCGGCTATCATTTTCCTTTTTGTACGTGACGATGAAGTCGGCGCACAAAATGCCCGCTACGCCGCGCTATGGACCACAATCGTTACCTTCATCGCCTCACTGGCGCTGTGGAGCAATTTTGACACCACCACCCATCATTTCCAGTTTGTCGAAATGGTGCCATGGTTTAAAGGCCAAAGCATCAATTACCATCTCGGTGTTGATGGCATCTCGTTATTCATGATTCTGCTGACCACCTTTCTGATGCCGATCTGTATCTTATGCAGCTGGCAATCGGTGCAAAAGCGCGTGCGCGAATATATGATGGCATTTCTATTGCTGGAAACCTTCGTCATCGGTGTCTTCTGCGCGCTGGATCTGCTGCTGTTTTATATTTTCTTCGAAGGCATGCTGATTCCGATGTTCCTGATTATCGGTATCTGGGGCGGGGATCGCCGCATTTACGCTTCGTATAAATTCTTTCTCTACACGCTGGCAGGGTCTGTCTTGTTCCTGATTGCCTTGCTTTATCTGTATTTCACCTTTGGCACCACCAGCATTCCCGAATTGATGAAGCAGGCGCCGACATTATCACTCGATATCCAAAAATATCTGTGGCTGGCTATGCTGGCATCCTTTGCCGTGAAAGTGCCGATGTGGCCGGTGCATACCTGGCTACCCGATGCGCACGTGCAGGCACCCACGGCTGGCTCGGTGATACTGGCAGGTATATTGCTGAAAATGGGCGCCTATGGTTTCTTGCGGTTTTCCCTGCCTATGCTGCCCGAAGCCTCGCATTATTTTGCGGATTTGATTTTCTGGCTAAGCTGCATCGCCATCATTTACACCTCACTGGTGGCGCTGATGCAGGAGGATATGAAAAAGCTGATCGCCTATTCTTCCGTCGCGCATATGGGCTTTGTCACGCTGGGCATTTTTGCATTCAACACGCAGGCGATTGAGGGCGCAATTTTTCAAATGATCAGCCATGGTCTGGTATCCGGCGCCTTATTCCTATGTGTCGGCGTGGTCTATGACCGCATCCACACGCGCGAAATCGCGCGCTATGGCGGACTGGTCAATAACATGCCGATTTACGCGGCTATCTTCATGATCTTTACGATGGCCTCGGTTGGCCTGCCCGGAACATCCGGCTTCATCGGCGAAATTCTGGTGCTGGTCGGCACATTCAAAGCCAACCAATGGGCGGCATTTGCAGCGGCGACCGGCTTGGTACTGGGCGCGGCTTATATGTTATGGCTCTACCGCCGGGTGTGTTTCGGCGAATTGGTCAAACGCGACCTGCTCAAACTGCCCGATTTGTCTTTACGTGAAAAAATCATATTCGCGCCATTGGTGATTGCGGTGATTTGGCTTGGCGTATATCCCAAGCCGGTATTCGAAGCGATGGCACCCTCCGTGCGTCACCTGATCGCGCAGGTGAACCCCTCCGCATTGATGGAGCCGGTGATGGCAGAACCCAAGCAGCCCATGATCGATGAAATAATCATAGAGCCGGATACCACCTCCGCTGACACGCAGGCAGAAGAGGAAACAGAATAATGTTTGATCCCATGCAATTAATCCCGTTGGTACCCGAATTGCTGATTTGTATTACCGCAATTACGATGCTGATGATCGGTGCCTTCAAAGGCAATAAGGTGACCATAAGCCTTACGATGCTCGCTGCACTGGCATTAGTGGGTAGCGCCTATATTCTGATGCAGCAACCCGCTGATACGGTCACTATTTTCCACGGCATGTTCCGCTCTGATTCCATCACGCAATATGCCAAGCTGCTGATATTATTTGCGGCCCTAATGGTGCTGATATTGTCGGTGCCATGGCTGCAACGCAAAGAAACCAAGCGCTTTGAATATCCTGTTTTGTATCTCTTTGCGGTGCTCGGGCTGTTGCTGATGGTCTCTGCCAATGATCTGCTTTCACTCTATATGGCGCTCGAGCTTGCCAGCTTGTCGTTATATGTGATGGCCGCCTATGAGCGCGACAATGTCCGCGCCTCCGAAGCGGGCTTGAAATATTTTGTGCTCGGCTCGCTCGCATCGGGCATGCTGCTGTTTGGCGCATCACTGGTCTATGGTTTCTCCGGCACCACTAATTTTGAAACGCTGGCAGCTTTATTTGCCGACTCAACCGATCAGGTGCTCTCACCCGCACTGATTGTCGGCATGGTCATGGTGATGGTCGGGTTCTGCTTTAAAATATCCGCCGTGCCCTTCCATATGTGGACACCCGATGTGTATGAGGGCGCGCCCACACCGGTGGTCGCCTTTTTCGCCGTCGCACCCAAAATCGCAGCACTGGTACTGTTCACCCGTTTTCTAATGCAGCCATTCGAAATGCTCGTGATGCAATGGCAGCAGATTATTTATTTTGTAGCGATTGCCTCGATGTTGCTGGGCGCATTCGGCGCTATCCGGCAAACCAATATTAAGCGCCTGCTGGCCTATAGCTCCATCGGCCATGTCGGCTATGCGTTGGTAGGTGTGGCATCTGGCACGGCAGCGGGTGTGCAAGCCATGCTGATCTATTTGTCGCTGTATATCTTTATGAGCGTGGGCGCGTTTGGGTTTGTGATGATGATGCGCCGCGATGGCAAAGCCATGGAAGATATTGCAGAGCTGGGCGGCCTATCCAAAACTTCGCCACGCTCAGCCTTGTTTATGGCGATTATGATGTTTTCCATGGCCGGAATTCCGCCGCTTGCCGGATTCTTTGGCAAAATGTATGTATTTCTGGCGGCTTTAGAGCGCGAAATGTATATTCTGGTCATTGTGGGCTTGCTATCCAGCGTCGTCGCGGCCTATTATTACCTCAAGGTGGTAAAAGTCATGTATTTCGATGAAGCTAAAGATAAGTTTGATGGCGAGACCATGCTAAGCAGCCGCGTGGTGCTTGCCTTGTGCGCGCTGGTCACGCTGTTATTCTTTATCATCCCGACACCGTTGATCGATATGACGGCCTCTGCCGTCTCGGTGTTGGCCCGGTAGCAGGCACGGATGAAAGCCATACAACATAATCTTCTCGATGATTATCACCTGCTTTCCTACGATGTGCTTGATAGCACCAATGAAGAAGCCAAACGCCTTGCTGGCGGCGGTGCGTCGCATGGGGCTGTTATCTGGGCCAAACGCCAGACAGTAGGCAAAGGCCGCATGGGCCGCGAATGGGCCTCGCCCGAGGGCAATCTATATGTATCCGTATTACTATGCCCGCCCTGCCAATTGCAGGAATGCTCGCAGCTATCCTTTGTTGCAGCGGTCGCCGCCCTGCACACTGTCGAGCCCATTATATCCGACGGTGGCGCGGTTGAATGCAAATGGCCTAATGATATTTTGCACGATGGTAAAAAGCTGGGTGGCATTTTGCTCGAATCCTTCACCACGCTGGATGAATATGGCAAAGACAAACAATGGGTGGTCGTCGGCATCGGCCTGAATATTGACAGCTTCCCCGAGCACACCCCATTCCCCGCCACTTGCCTGCGCGCATCCGGTGTCGAAATTATCAGCGCTAAAATTGTTTTGTCGCGCTTTGTCTATAACTTCATTCACACCTATGACAGCTGGCAAAAAAATGGCTTCGATACCATTCGTGCGCAATGGACGGAATCGGCCTACCGGCTGGGCCATCCCACCGAAGTGGCGATGGGCGATACGCATTTCAGCGGCACATTTCAGGGTATCGACACGCAAGGGCGCATGCTGCTGCAATTGTCATCCGGCGAAATCAAAACCATCACCGCTGGTGACGTATTGTTCAAAGAAAGCGGAGCGTAATGTTACTGGCCATAGATGTGGGCAACACCCATACGGTCTTCGCCCTGTATAATGACACACTCGACGGCGTCTGGCGCATGGCAACCGATTGCCACCGCACCGAAGATGAATATGCCGCGCAGCTTTTGTTGCTGATGCAGCAAGCAGGCATCAACGCTGCCAATATTAACGGTGCGATTTTATCCTCTGTTGTGCCCGATACCATTTTTCCGCTGCGGCAGTTATGCAGCAAATATTTTAACACACAGGCGTTGGTCGTCGGCAAAGACGCATTAAAGCTCGATATGCGCGTCATCATCGATACTCCCTCCGAGTTAGGCGCGGATCGCCTTGTCAATGCGGTAGCCGCATGGCACAGCCACAAACAGGCGCTAATCGTCATCGATTTCGGCACCGCCACCACCTTCGACGTGGTAAACGCGCAAGGCGACTATATCGGTGGCGTGATTGCACCCGGTGTCAATGTTTCGCTCGAAGCGCTGCAAAAAGCCGCCGCTAAACTACACGGCATCGTCATTCGCCAACCCGAAAAAGTCATCGGCACCTGCACCACCAGCGCCATGCAATCGGGCATTTATCACGGTTATATGGGGCTGATTGAAGGCATCCTATCCGGCATTAAGCGCGAATATGGGCACAATATGAAAGTCGTGGCCACCGGCGGATTGGCCGATTTATTCGCGCGCGATAGTACCGTTATCGACGAAGTCGACTCAAACCTGACCATGCGCGGTCTTCAGCTTATTTATCAACAAAACAGCGCGTCAGCGCAGATACGCAGGGCATAACATGGCATTCAGTTTCGCCAAACATCACGATGATTTATTATTTGTGCCACTCGGTGGCTCCAATGAAATCGGCATGAACCTCAACCTTTATCATTATAAAGGCAAATGGCTGATGATCGATCTGGGCATCGGCTTCGCCGATGATTACTTGCCCGGTGTGGAGGTGATTACCCCCAATGTCGATTTTATCATGGAACATAAAGATGATTTGCTGGGGCTGGTACTCACCCATGCGCATGAAGATCATTTGGGTGCCGTGCCGTATTTATGGGCCGAAATGGGCAATCCCTGCCCCATTTACGCCACGCCATTTACCGCCGCTGTATTAAAACCCAAGCTGAAAGAAGAGGGGATAACCCACGGTGTCAAAATTCACACCGTCGGGCCGGATAGCAAAATCGAACTGGGCCCCTTCACGCTGGAGATGATTCCGCTGACCCATTCCATCCCCGAAATGCACGCGATTGCCGTACGTACCGATGCGGGCGTGGTGATGCATACCGGCGATTGGAAATTAGACCACGACCCCATGGTCGGCCCCACATCGGATGAGGCGACACTGGCGCGCTATGGCGATGAAGGCGTGCTGGCGATGATCTGCGACTCCACCAATGTGATGGTGGAAGGTGAGTCCGGCTCCGAATCGCATGTGCGTCATCACCTCACCGAAGTGATCAAAAACTGCGAAAATCGTGCCATTGTTACCACTTTCGCCTCTAATGTGGCACGTCTCGAATCGATTATTTACGCGGGCCTCGACGCAGGGCGCGATATTGCACTCGCAGGCCGCTCACTGTGGCGCATTACCGACGCGGCAAAGGAAAGCGGGTATCTGCAGGATGTGCCGCCCTTCCTCACCGACAAACAAGCGATGGATGCTCCCAAAGATAAAATCCTGATTATCTGTACCGGTTGTCAGGGGGAATCACGCGCTGCCTTGTCTAAAATCTCGCGCGAAGACCATCCGGTGCTGCGCTTGGCACCCAAAGACACGGTCATTTTCTCTTCGCGCATGATTCCGGGTAACGAAACCAAAATCAACTGGATGCAAAATAAGCTAACACAATTGGGGCTGGAAGTGATCGGCGATCAGGACGCGATGATCCATGTATCCGGCCACCCATGCCGTGGCGAGCTGGAGCGTATGTATCAACTGGTGCGCCCCAAAATTGCGGTACCGGTGCATGGCGAGCCACGTCATATTCATGAGCATGCCAAGCTGGCACGCAGCCTGCAGGTCAAAGAAGCGGTCGAGGCCACCAATGGCGCAGTGATACTGCTCAAAGAAGGCGAGGCGAGCATTATCGGTACCGTCACCTCCGGCTATATCGCCGTCGATGGCAAAACCCTGATCGACACCAATTCACCCGTCATCCGCACCCGCCGTAAAATCCGTGATGATGGCTGCATTATCCTGTCCATGGTACTCGATAAGCATGGCAAAATCGTCTCTAAGCCAATGCTCTCCGGACCGGGTGTGCTCGATGTCAAAGAGGATGCCGAGCTAATGCAGGATATTTGCGATCAAGTGGCTGAAGAAGTGCACAAAGTAATCAAATCCGGTAAAACCAAAGGGCTCGATGACAGAATCCGCGCCGTTATTCGCCGCATCATCGGTACCGAATTAGGAAAAAAACCAGTGCTCGATATTCAATTGCATCAGTTGAGCTAATCAGCGGTGCTGCGCGGTTGCAGCTTCTAATGCCTGCGCTTCTTCGAGTGCGCGTTCAGCCTCGAGCTGGGCGGCATGGTTGCTATGCACATAATCTGGTGCCAGAATATTTTGCTCAATTTGCTCCAGACGTCGAAAATTCTTAGCGTCAGGGTCTGAAAGCATTTTGCCCCGCGCCACCGCCTGACGAACTTCGCTTCGCCTTTCCCTATTGGCTCCCAACAAGTCCGGCAAGCCTGGGACAGCCTGAACAAACACATCCGTAGCGGCAAAAACAGGCCCGCCAATCGCCATGCCGCCCGCTGCGCCTACCATAAATTCCATCACAATGCCGCCAATGCCACTGGCACCCAAAAACAAGCCGGTACCCCCTGTGGCAAGCGCCAAACCAGTAGCCAGAATAGCCAAACCGGCACCAAAGACCGCGCCACGGGCAAATGATCGGGGAATATTATGTCCAGCCATCAAAAAATCCTTTTATAACCTGTTCATTATAAGAGAAATAAGCGCCTTGCGTCTATGACAGTTCTGTGACAATTTGCCGCCATGGGTTTGTTTGAATATACCATGATCTATATCATGAGCTGGTGGGTAGTGTTGCTTATGGTGTTGCCTTTTGGCTCGCATCTGCCCGCCACGCCCGAAGAAAACACCTATCATTCGGCGCCAGAACGTGCGAATATTGGCCGTAAATTGCTGATCACCACGATACTCGCAGCCATCGCAACGATCATTATCGGCTGGGGCATCAATCGGGAGTATTTCACCTTATGGTTCGAACCCTTTTAGCGATACTGGCCTGCACACTTAGCATGGGAGCGCAGGCACAAACCCACCGCGTGGGCGGCGGTTGCGAAGCATTGCAGCTCTATAAACCATCCGACGATGTGGAAGTAAAAGACGGCGTCAACGCAGAAGGCTGGGCCGTAGCACCCGCTGATATCGCACCGCCCGCCATTGGCAAAGAAAGCTTTGACCAACTGGGCATTGCGCTTGATGTGCCGTTGAGTGATTATGTCGATCAGAATGATTATAACTTCAACGCGTCCGAAACCGATATCTGGTTGGGGCGTGTCAATGTGGATAAAGACGGACAGGTAGACTTCAATCGTCAGCCCATCGGCAACGAAGCCTATTTCGATCCCGATTGTATACCGGAGAAAAAGCAATGAAACGCCTGTTGTATTTGCTGCCCCTAACCGTTTTGATAGCGTGCGGGCCCCCGCGCGATGTAAGGTTCTGCCAAGCGCATGGCGAGCTGGAGGGCACGCCCGAATTTGCCAAATGCATCGATTATTTCCACACGCAGAATAATTGGTTCAATAATGATCTGGCCGTGTGCAGTGAAGTCGCGGATTTAACCTACCCGCCGTCATTATATGACTTTGGTGGGCGTGAGCATGGCCGCATTTATGGTGGCTTCGGTCATGGCCATCATGGTGGCTTCGGCAGTCGCCATGTCTATATCGAACGCGAGCCGGATTATCAGCGCAACGCCATGCTCGATGATTTGCGCCACATGATTATTCAGCCCTGCATGCGGGACAAAGGCTGGGAAAGCGCCCGTAGCTGGGAATTAGGGCGGATCGATAAGCGCAAATAACAACGCCAGATTGCTTGCCTTTTTAAAATGCGCTGTGCATTATGCGCCCTACGAACAATGATGGTGTAATATGCGACTTTCCCGATACTTTTTGCCGTTAATCAAAGAAAATCCTGCCGAGGCGCAAATTGTGTCGCATCGCCTGATGCTGCGCGCCGGACTGGTACGCCAGCTGCAAGCCGGTATTTACAACTGGCTGCCGATGGGCTGGCGCGTGCTGCAAAAGGTGGAATCCATCGTGCGCACCGAAATGGACAAGGCAGGCGCTATCGAATTGCTCATGCCCACCATGCAGCCGGTGTCACTATGGGAAGAATCAGGCCGTGGCGATTATGGCAAAGAAACGCTGATCGTCACCGACCGGCATGATCGCAAAATGCTCTATGGCCCCACCAATGAAGAGGTGATTACGGATATTTTCCGCAAGCATGTCAAAACGCATAAATCCCTGCCGCTCACGCTGTATCATATCCAGTGGAAATTCCGCGACGAAATCCGTCCGCGCTTCGGGGTCATGCGTGGCCGCGAATTTTTGATGAAAGACGCTTACAGCTTCACCGCTGACGAAGAAAGCCATCTCGCACTCTATGATGCGATGTATAAAACCTATATCCGTATTTTCCGTCGCATGGGGTTAAACGCCATTCCTTTCCGCGCCGAAACCGGCATGATCGGCGGCAGTTTAAGCCATGAATTTCAGGTGATCGCCGAAACAGGCGAAAGCCAGGTCTATTATGATGCCGCCTTCGAAGACGAAGTCGCCAAAGACGAGCTTGATATCGCCAAAATGAAATCGCTCTATTCGGCAGCGGATGATCAGCATGATGCTGCCAATTGCCCCGTGCCAGCTGACCGCCTCAAAACCGCGCGCGGTATCGAAGTCGGGCATATTTTTTACCTTGGCGATAAATACACCAAAGCGATGGGTGCCACGATCACCAATGCCGCTGGCGCCGAAGTGCCCGCCATGATGGGCTGCCATGGCATTGGTGTGTCGCGCCTTGTCGGCGCTATTATCGAGGCCAACCATGACGATGCTGGTATCATCTGGCCCGAATCCGTCGCGCCTTTCAAAGTCGGCCTCATCAATTTACGCAGTGACGATGCTGCCTGCGCAAGTTTTTGCGATGATCTCTACGCGCAACTGCAACAGGCCGATATCGAAGTGCTCTATGACGATACCGACCAACGCGGCGGTGCCAAATTCGCCAGCATGGATTTAATCGGGCTGCCATGGCAAATGATTGTCGGGCCGCGTGGCGCAGCCGAAGGTAAAGTCGAGCTCAAAAGCCGCCGCACCGGTGAAAAGCAAGAACTCAGTATCGCCGATGCTATCGCCAAACTGAAAGGCTGATCATGCTACTTAACCGCTTCGAACGATTGATTGCATGGCGCTATTTGCGCCCGCGTCGTCGTGAGGGGTTCGTGTCCGTCATCACCGCCTTCTCTGTGCTGGGTATCATGTTAGGCGTTGCCACGCTGATTTTGGTCACCTCGCTAATGAACGGCATTCGCGACGAAATGACCTCGCGTTTTATCGGGCTCGATGGTCATGTCGCCATCTATGCGCAAGGCGGCGGCCTCAACAATTATCCCGATATTATTGCCAAGCTCGAGCAGGTGCCCGAAGTGGAAAATGCCATCGCTAAAATCGAAGGACAGGTGATGGCATCCGCCAATAATCACGCGCTGGGCGCGCAAGTTATGGCCATTCCGAGTGATGCGCTGAGCCATAAACCCTTGCTCACCGATGCGCTGACAAATGGCTCATGGGGTGATTTCAAGCAAGGCGAAGGCGTGATTTTAGGCGAACGACTGGCTCGAAATCTGGGGCTGTCACTGGGTGATCCGGTCACGTTGATATCACCGCAAGGCCGCGCCACCTTTATGGGCATGGTGCCGCGCATGAAAGCTTATCCTTTAATCGGCACCATCAAATTGGGCATGCATTTGTATGATTCAAGTCTAATTTTAATGCCATTCGACGAAGCACAAATTTATTTTCAGCTTGGCAGTGGTGAAGAGTCAGACGCAGGCCGCGTCAGCCTTATCGAGTTAGGGCTAAAGCAAGCCGAGGGCGCTGATAAATTGGCAGCCACCCTGCAAGCGCAATTAGGCAATAATTTTCGCGTTTATGACTGGCAGCGCAGCAATGCCACCGTATTTGGTGCGCTCGCCGTGCAACGTAATGTGATGGTCATCATTCTCACCCTCATCGTCGTCGTCGCGGCGTTCAACATCATCTCCAGCCTTATCATGCTGGTGCAGGATAAAGGGCAGGACATCGCCATTTTGCGTACCATGGGCGCATCGCGCCGCTCGGTAATGAAAATATTTTGCGCCAGCGGCACCCTTATCGGCGGCATCGGCACAATCTTGGGGCTCGGGCTAGGCTTATTTCTGGCTGCCAATATCGAAGGCATCAAACGCGCGGTGGAATCATTGACCGGGCAAGAAATCCTGATCGAGCAAATCTATTTCCTCTCCACGCTACCCACCAAAACCAACCCGCTCGAAGTGGTCATCATCGTGCTGCTGTCTATCGGCTTGTCGTTCCTTGCCACGCTTTATCCGGCATGGCGCGCTGCCAGCCTCAATCCGGCGGAGGCATTGCGCTATGAATAATGTGTTAGAGCTGCAAGCCGTATCTCGCACCTATGCGCAGGGCGAGCTTTCCGTCGAAGTGCTGCGCGAGCTCAACATGGCGCTGCCAGCCGGAAAGATCGCGGCACTCACCGGCCCCAGCGGCTCAGGCAAAACCACGCTGCTGCAAATCGCCGGATTGCTTGATATGCCTTCCAGTGGTAGCGTGTGGATTGCGGGCAAACAAGCGCATACCCTGTCGGAAGCCGAGCGCACGCGCACCCGCAATCAACATATTGGTTTCGTTTACCAATTCCACCATCTGCTGGCTGAATTCTCCGCACTCGAAAATGTGATGCTACCGCAATTGATGGCGGGTACTGGCTGGGCAGATGCACAATCCCATGCGCAAGCATTGCTCGATATGGTGGGGCTACAGCCACGCGCCGCCCATCGCCCCTCCGAGCTATCCGGCGGCGAGCAGCAACGCGTCGCCATAGCACGCGCCCTTGCCAATAACCCCGCACTCATTCTGGCCGACGAACCGACCGGCAATCTCGATGAGGAAAATGCCGATATCATTTTTGCTCTATTGCTGTCGCTTGCGCGCGAGCATGGCACCACCGCATTAATCGCAACGCATAATCTGGATTTGGCCGCACGTATGGATATGACCTTCCGCATGGAGGCGGGCAAGGCGACACGGCTATGATTGAGCCGCACTTCATCCACCTGCGGGTGCATAGCCCGTATTCCTTGCTCAAAGGCGCATTGCGCCTGCCCAAGCTGATAGATTTATGCAAACAACACCGCATGCCCGCCGTAGCGGTGACGGATCACGATAATCTCTTCGGCTCGCTTGAATTTTCTGAATATGCAGCCAAAGCAGGCATTCAGCCCATTATCGGCATGAGCGTCTCGATCAAGCCGCAAGATGCAGACAATGGAAACAAACGCACCACACCCGATGAATTGCTACTCTATGCCAAAGACGAGGCGGGCTATCAAAACCTGTTGAAACTCTCGAGTCTGTCCTATATCGCGCCCGAAGATGGCATGGCACCGCTGCTATCCTATGATTGTATTCATGCGCATAGCGAGGGGCTGATTGCACTATCCGGCGGGCCGTTTGGCGGCATTGGCCGAGCATTACTGGCCAACCGTTCGCAAGAAGCCGAGCGCCTCACGCTGATGCTAAAAAATATGTTCGCAGACCGGTTTTATATCGAGCTGATGCGCCATGGCATGGAACCGGAACAGCGCATAGAACAGGGTTTGCTTCAATTGGCAAATGCGCACCACTTACCCATCGTTGCGACAAACAATGTTTATTTTGCCAGCGCCGATTTATTCGAAGCGCATGACGCGCTGATGTGCGTATCTGAAGGGCGCTATGTTACCGAAGACAATCGCCCCAAACTTAACCCCGATCACCGCTTCAAATCGCAAAAAGAAATGCAATTGCTCTTTGCCGATTTGCCGGAAGCACTCGAAAACTCGGTGCAAATCGCCAAACGCTGCGCGGTTTTCTCGCCTTCACGTGCACCGATTTTGCCCAGCTTCCACATGGAAGATGAATCCGGTCAAATTCTCAATGAAAGCGAAGCACTCGACAAACAAGCCAAAGAAGGACTGGAAGAGCGGCTGAGCGTGCATATGTTCACCGCTGAAATGAACGAAACCGAGCGAGAAGCGGTAGCAAAACCTTATCGTGACCGTTTAGCCTTCGAGCTAGATGTCATCATCACCATGAAATTCCCCGGTTACTTTTTGATCGTATCGGATTTCATCATTTGGGCCAAAAAACACAAAATCCCTGTCGGGCCGGGCCGTGGTTCGGGTGCGGGCTCACTGGTGGCATGGTCGCTGCAAATTACCGATTTAGACCCGCTGCGTTTCGGGCTAATTTTCGAGCGCTTTTTGAACCCTGAGCGTGTATCAATGCCCGATTTTGACGTCGATTTCTGTCAGGAGCGGCGCGACGAGGTGATCCGCTATGTGCAGGAAAAATACGGCTCCGACAAAGTCGCGCAAATTATTACTTTCGGAAAGCTACAAGCACGTGCGGTCTTGCGCGATGTAGGACGTGTCCTGCAAATGCCCTACGGCCAAGTCGATAAAATCAGCAAACTCGTGCCCAATAATCCCGCCAATCCAGTCACGCTGCAACAGGCGATTGACATGGAGCCAGAGCTTAAAAAACTGATGTTTGCCGAGGAAAGTGTTGACCATCTGGTCAAACTGGCTTTGCAGTTAGAAGGGCTGTACCGCCATGCGTCAACCCATGCGGCGGGCGTCGTAATAGCTGATCGCGCACTCGACGAGCTGGTGCCGCTCTACCGCGACCCCAAATCCGACATGCCCGTGGTGCAATATTCCATGAAATACGCCGAAAATGCGGGTCTGGTAAAATTCGACTTTTTGGGCCTTAAAACCCTGTCGGTATTGCAAAAAACCATCGACTTACTGGCTCGACGGAATATACATATCCAGCTCGAAACATTACCCGATGGCGACCCCAAAACCTACGAGCTGCTCAGCCGTGGCGACACTGTGGGCGTGTTCCAGTTTGAGTCGGCGGGTATGCAGGACTCCTTGCGCAAATTACGCCCCGACTGCCTCGAAGACCTCATCGCGTTGGGCGCGCTCTACCGCCCCGGCCCGATGGATAATATCCCCACCTATATTAATCGCAAACACGGCAAAGAAGAGCCGGACTATCTGCACCCCATGCTGGAAGAGGTGCTGAAAGAAACCTACGGGGTGATCATCTATCAGGAGCAGGTGCAAAAAATTGCGCAGGTGATGGCGGGCTATACATTAGGCGCGGCGGATTTACTGCGTCGGGCGATGGGTAAAAAAATCAAATCCGAAATGGACGCGCAGCGCGAACAATTCGTAAGCGGCGCCAGAGCCAATGGCGTCGATGGTAAGCAGGCAAGCTATATCTTTGATCTGGTAGCCAAATTTGCAGGGTATGGTTTTAACAAATCACATGCGGCAGCCTATGCCGTCATCGCCTATCAAACCGCCTATTTAAAAGCCAATTACCCTGTGGAATTTCTAGCCGCATCGATGACCTATGATATGCATGTCACCGACAAGCTGAATGTGTTTAAACAAGAAGCACAAAAATTCGGCATTATGGTGTTGCCACCCGATATCAACGCATCCGAAGTGCAGTTCAGTGTTGATCAGCATGGTGATAAACTCGCCATCCGCTATGCGCTGGCTGCTATCAAGAATGTTGGCGATAGCGCCATGCAGGTAATCATCAATGAACGCCTCGCCAATGGTGCCTTTGCCGATATATTCGATATGGCACGCCGCGTGGATGCCGCCGCTATGAACCGCCGCCAGCTGGAGCATCTGATCATGGCGGGCTGCTTCGACAGCATCAACCCCAACCGCGCGCAGCTTTTCCATTCCAGTGATATTATTTTGGGTATCAATAACAGCGCCACGCGCGACCGCATCAGCAACCAAACCAGCCTGTTTGGCGAAATCGAAGCCAGCACGCCCGCGCAACATCACCTCAAACCGCAAGATGAATGGCCTGCACTGGAAAAATTGCAGCAGGAATTTGCCGCCATCGGCTTCTATCTTTCATCGCACCCGCTGGAAGGTTACGCGGGCATGCTCGAACAATCCGGTGTGATCAGCACAGCGCGTCTGGCCGACCGATTAGGCAGAGAATACACCTCCATCCAGATCGCAGGGATTATTACCGGCAAAAAAGTAAAAATGTCGCAAAAAGGCAAATTCGCCTTCGTGCAATTATCCGATGCGGCAGGGCTTGCTGAGATTTCCGTTTTCGATGAAAAGCTACTCAATAACGCTGGCGACTTATTAGAAAACGGCTCCATGGTTGTCATCCGCGCCGACGCTAAAATGGAAGAGGGCGGCCCTCGCATCATCGCGCAGGATATCAAGCCGCTATCTGCCCTGCAGCCCTCGCGCCGCGATAGCAAGGTGGTAATTCATCTATCCAGTATCGATGAAATTACCAAGCTGCAAACGCATCTTGGCGCCGCCGACGCACAGGCATTGAACATTTTGTTATGGGTGCGCATCCCCGGCATGCGCGTACAGTTAAAATTACCGCACCGCTACGCCATCGACCCGCAACGCTTATCCGATATTCAGGCCCTCACCAGCGTGGAAGAAATTGAGTGGGCATAACGACTTCATATTGCCTCTAGCGCTTTGATATCAATGCCCAGCACCTGTGCCATGGCGCGTGCTTTCACCAATGTTTCCACCCATTCCTTTTCCGGCTCTGAATCGGCAACAATCCCACCACCGACTTGAAATTCAAACTGGTCATCTCGTATAATCAATGTGCGGATGACGACCGACAAATCGCAAGTCTGCCCATCCATCCAGCCAATCGCCCCACTATAAACCCCGCGCGGCGTGCGCTCCATGTGTGAGCACCAATCCATCGCACGGATTTTAGGCGCGCCCGTCATCGAGCCAGGCGGGAAACACGCCTTTACCACATCCACCACCGTGCATTGAGTTTTTTTCTGCGCCGTCACCGTAGAAATCATCTGATGAATCGTGGCGTAGCTATGCACCTCATGCAGCGCGGACACCTCCACATGCGTTGCCACGCGCGACAAATCATTGCGCATCAAATCCACAATCATCAGATTCTCTGCCTTGTCTTTCTCACTATGTGCAAGTGCTGCGAGTATCGCCGCATCCTCCGCCGGAGTAGCCCCGCGCGCAGCAGAGCCTTTAATCGGGCGGCTAATACAATCGCCCGCTGCATCCACACTCAAAAACCCTTCAGGGCTGGAAGATAATATCGCCACATCGCCCATCTGAATATATGCGCTGAACGGGGCAGGGCTGATAGCGCATAACTGCTCAAACAAAGCAAAACTATCCGGTGCAGTCGCAAAGCGCCCTGTAAATTTGCGGGTAATATTCGCCTGATAAAATTCGCCCGCATGAATACGCGCAATCGTGGCCTGCACTGCCGCCAGATATTCCGCCTTACTCATATTCGACGATAGCGACACCACCCCCGGTACTGGATACCCAATAGGCTCATGCATAACAGGCGATGCATGCTGCCATGTCCGAATCTGCGTGGGAGCAAACAGGCATAAATCTGGCAGGTTATGCTTCGCAGGGTCATCAGCCTTAAGCGTCTCCAGCTCATGCCGTAACCCATAACCTAAATATCCAAACCAGCGCTGCTGCGGGTTTTGTGCTAATGCCTGCTCAAGGGCAGCAAAGCCTCCCTCATCAATAACCTGCGTCGCCTCATACGCTAAAAAAGACTGCCCGCCGCTACCTTGTGAGCGCATGCCAGAATACAGCAACGCCCAATGCCCGTTGCGTGGCAATGCCCGCGCTGCCTCCAGCGGATTAGCGGTGTTGATCGACATAACGCTTAATATCCAGCCGGTAGAGCGATTGCAACTCGCCGATTACCTGATGATAGGCTTTCCATTGCCAGCCCTGCGGTTTCAGCGCCGATACCGGCATAATTCCCAGATTACAATTGGTGATAAATACACACTCCGCATGCTGCAACGTATCCAGCCACGTATTTTGATGCTTGATCGGGTAGGGCGATAGCCGCAACACCGCATCGCGCGTGGTACCACGCAGGCAGCCGGTGCTAGTGGCAGGCGTATGCAACGCGCCATCCTGATACCAAAATAAATTACCCGATGATGCTTCGCATAGCTGCCCATCATGCGTGAGCAGCAGCGCATCGCCGCATCCTTGCGCATCCGCCTCCATAATAGCCAATGTGCTGTTCAACCCTTGCGCGGTTTTAAACTGGGTAGGAAAGCATGAGGTCGGCGGCTTGGTATAACGGCTAAGCCATAGGGTAGTCGCCGCCTCCTTCGCCTCGCCAAACGGCATGCATTCAATCACCAGCGTCGGGCTGATATCGGGCAGGGGGCGATAACCCCTGCTACCCACGCCACGACTAATACTGATGCGCACAAATCCGTCACGCAGCGCATTTTTACGAATCACCCGCCGCACCAGCTTGACCATATCATACGAAGGTAGCGGAATCCGTAAGGCGGCCAGCCCCTCAGCCATGCGCTGTTCATGTAGCTCCCACTGATAGAGTATGCCATCATGCAAGGCGATGGTTTCAAACACACCGTCCCCAAAGCGAAACCCGCGATCGGCCACCGCAATCCGCGCGCGCTCGGTCGGCACCGTTTTCCCATTGATATTGACGTAGTCCATAATGCCCTTTAATAGCAGTTGCAGGCGGTTATCTCCACCCCTGTATGCGGCAAAATGAAAGGCAGCGCAACGATGAGCTATTATCAGTCGATTCTGACCATCAACCGCTTGCGCTTATCGGTGAATCTGGGGGCAGGCGAGGCCGAGCGCGCCAAGCCCCAGCCACTAGAGGTCGATATTCGCCTCTATTTCAGTAAAGCACCGGCCTGTACACAAGATGACAGCCGCAATGATTTTATCTGCTACGACCAGATATGCACCGCCATAGTGGAATATACCGCCAAAAGCGAATTTCGCCTGATCGAATATCTTGCCACACAGCTGCATGCGTTGGTGCGCCAGGACCTGAATCGTCAGGTAGGCCAAGCCGAATCCGAATCGGTGAAAATCTGGCTGCGCCTGCATAAATGCATACCGCCCGTACCCTATATGCTGGGCGGTGCCGAATATATCATCAGCGATTTACCCGCTGACGCGCAGCGCATCGAGGCGGCATGACCCAAATATTCCTTGGCCTTGGCAGCAATCTGGGCGAACGCGAGCAAGCATTATTTTCTGCTATCGAACAGTTGGTCACAATGCATGCCATCAGCGCGCCCGTTATCTCGCCGCTATACCAAAGCCCCGCCTTGCTGCCCGAGGGGGCACCCAATGAGTGGAATATCGATTTTATCAATGCCGTGGCCCAAGCCGAAACGCAGCTAAGCCCCGAAGCCTTGCTACAAGCCATCAAACAAACCGAAGCCGCTATGGGTCGCACCAACCGTGGCCATTGGGCCCCGCGTGAGATTGATATCGATATACTGGCCTATGAGGATGTAGTCTTGGAATTGGATACACTGCATCTACCACACCCGCACATAGCAACGCGTGATTTTGTGCTGCTTCCTTGGTGTGATATTGCCCCCAATTGGATGCATCCTATTACCCGATTGAGCATTCGCAGCTTATGTGCCAATCTGACAAATAGCACAGCCAGACCAATCGAAGCGGGGATACTCAAAGTCGTATGAGCAAAAAATCACCACAAACTAACCTGGTTGGCATTCTGAATGTCACGCCTGATTCCTTTTCCGATGGCGGCATTCACGATGCCAAAAGCGCGCTAACGCGAGTCGATGCGTTAATTGCAGACGGGGCAGATATTATTGATCTGGGCGCCGAATCCACACGGCCCGATGCCACCCCTCTGACATCGGCGCAGGAATGGGAACGGTTGAATGGTATCGTTGCGCTCGCCGCGCAACGTTGCCATGATGCAGGGCGCAAGCTCAGCGTGGACACCCGCCATGCCGACACCGCACGCCACGCGCTGGAAGCAGGAGCCGACTGGATCAATGACGTCAGCGGTTTCACCAATCCCGATATGATCGAAGCGGTAAAAGACAGCCGCTGCACATTGGTGATGATGCATTCGCTCAGCGTGCCGGTGCAGCGCGAACACACGCTAGCAGCCGATGCCGATGCGGTGAGCACGGTGGTGGAATGGGCGATCGAACGCCAGCATGTGCTGCATGGTCACGGAATCGATAATCACCGCATTATTTTTGACCCCGGTCTGGGTTTTGGTAAAACACCTCGGCAATCCCTCGATTTAGTTTTGCGTGCCCGCCAGCTCGAATCATTAGGCTTCGATATCCTGATCGGTCATTCGCGTAAATCGTTCCTCTCGCTCTTCACCCAAGCCCCCGCCGCAGAGCGCGATGATGTGACATTAGCGCTATCCGCATTTTTGGTGCAAATGCAGGTGCCTTATCTGCGGGTGCACAATGTCGCTCGTCACCGTAAACTGCTGAATCACCTCTATGGCTGATAGCCCCGAGATGAAAGATGTACTGAAAGCGCTGGAACATCCGGCGCTCAAAACAATCGATTTATCCTTAGGCCGTATGCAGCGCTATTTGCAAGCCTATGGCAACCCGCAGTTGGAGCTGCCACCCGTCATTCATGTGGCAGGCACCAATGGTAAAGGCTCCACCATTGCCTTTATCCGCGCGATATTGGAAGGGGCAGGCTATTGCTGTCACGTGTATACATCGCCGCATCTGGTGCATTTTCGTGAGCGCATCGTCATCGCGGGACAAGAAATAACCGACGACACCTTGCTGCCATTGCTAAGACAAACACAGCAGCGCACGCAAAGCCATCCGCTGACATTCTTCGAAGCGACTACCGCTGTTGCATTCGAAGCATTCGCGGCAACGCCAGCCGATTTCACACTATTGGAGGTCGGGATGGGGGGCCGCTTTGATGCCACCAATGTGATACCCAATCCGGCCTTGAGCATTATCACACCAGTCTCGATCGATCATACAGAGTTTTTGGGCGATACGCTCGCTGCCATTGCCCATGAAAAAGCAGGAATTATCAAATCAAAAACGCCATTAATCTTAGCCACTCAACAAGCCGAAGCGGAACAAGCCATAAAAACCGTCGCGCAAACACTTGATGCGCCGATTATCACGGCATCCGAAATGAACGAAGAACTGGGCCTGCAAGGCGCGCATCAGCGGCAGAATGCAGCAACCGCAATCACCGCAATTCATCAGTTACAACAGCAAGGCTATACCATCACCAATAACGCCATCATATCGGGCCTGCAAAAGGCACAATGGCCCGCGCGGCTTCAGCCATTAAAAGCCGGAAATCTGGTTAACATGCTACCTGCGCATCTGCATTTGTGGCTTGATGGCGGGCATAATATTGCCGCTGCCGAGCAACTGGCCCAATGGGTGCAATCTCGCAATCGCCCTGTCCATCTCATCTGCGGCATGGTTAGCCGCAAGGATGCAGCGGGGTTTTTAACACCACTGGCTGCGCATATATCTAGCATTCACGCCATCGAAATCGAAGGCGAGCCGCAAAGCATGTCATTGAACGAGCTAATAAAAGCAGAAAAAATTATTAATAAAGAGGTGGTTGGGTACAATTCGCTCGAGGAAGCGCTGGCGCATATTTCTGCTGTATCAGAGCTATATGAAGCTGATATACTAATAGCAGGATCACTCTATTTAGCAGGAAAAGCACTTGAAAAAAACGGCTAAAAGCGCAAGCTATAGCAATAACGGGAACAGGCTATGATCAAAAATATTATAAAGAATGTCGATAAGCTGATTCAGCCCGCGCACAAGCGGATTAACGAGCAATTGCTGAGCTATTGGGAGCAAAAGAAGGACGCACGCACCTATCCGCTCGAATCCGATATCAACCCCGATGAAATTGCCAATATCTGGGACAGCTGCTTTTTAGTGCAGATCGAAGAAGATAATACCTACCGCTATACCTATTTAGGCCAAGACCTGATTGAAGCCTATGGCGATGATCTGAACAATAAGGAAATATGTGAAAAACTAGTATACCCTACCAGCATGTCGCTCACCCATAAATTCGACGAAGTGCGCACAACGCAGCAACCGGTAATGGAGGATTCGGAATTTACCAACACGCATGGCATGTTGATAAAATTCCGTTCCTGCATGTTACCGCTGGGCAAAAGCGGGGTAAATGGTGTAGCCTATGTGATAGGTGGAATGAAGTGGAAGGCCTTTTAGAATAATGGACGCAGACAAAAAAACCGATGCAGGCAAAATGAATGGCACGCACCATCTCTCGCCCATCATTATGAATCATCGCCGTTTTATCAACGCTGATAAAACCATCTACCGTATTTACACCAACGCGAGCCAATTCACGCTAGTAGAGGCCGATTCGGCGCATGAGGCCTACACCAAAAGCGGCGTTTCCCGCGCCCATAAAATTGAGCGCGATCTCTACACACGCTACTCAGCCTTATCGCGGGAACAACTCACCCCCAGTGACAAGCAAACCCACACCAATGTGGAATTACCCGATGCCGACGAACTGCGCACCTTCCTGATTGCGGCCTTTGGCGATGACGCATTGCCCCATAAAGCCGATTTCGAAGAAATGGCGATCGGCGATTTACAAAAAGGCGTAGAGCCTGAGGTTGTGCCTCCTGTCGAAACAGCATCCATCGAACCAAGCGGGATGGATGAGGCGACTGCACCCGAGCTAGCGGCAAGCGACCTTGAAGATAAGGCGGCGGCTGCATCAGAGCCGGAAGAAGAAATAGGCGAGCATGTGCTGTCCCCCGAAGAAGTCGAAGCCCTGCTGAATAGCTAGACAGTCCCCCTGCCTATCTGCTACCACTTTTCCAACTTGGGAGGGATGCCATGTTACGATACCTACTCATACTCATAATAGCGCAAGCAGTGGTATTCGGCGCCCATGCGCGTGAACAAATCCGCGTCGTCGGCTCGTCCACTGTATTTCCATTTACTGCGGCAGCTGCTGAGCGATTCGGCCAAACTACCAATTTTCGTACGCCCATCGTCGAATCAACCGGTACCGGCGGCGGATTCAAATTTTTCTGCGACGGCATAGGCACAGACACGCCCGATTTTTCAAATGCTTCGCGCGCAATCAAATCATCCGAAATCGAATTATGCGCAAAAAATGGCATTACTGATATTACCGAACTGATGGTGGGCTATGACGGTATCGTGCTCGCCAACGCTCTGAATAGTCCGCAATACGACATCACCAAAGCGCAGATATTTCTGGCGCTCGCCAAGCAAGTGCCGCAAGCAGGCGCATTAAAACCAAACTTTTACAAGCGCTGGAATGAAATTGATGCCAGCCTGCCCGATAAACCGATCAGCATCTATGGCCCACCGCCCACTTCCGGCACGCGTGATGCCTTTGTCGAGCTGGTCATGGAAACTGCTTGCGCCCAATTCCCCGAATACCACGCGGCGCACCCCGATAAGGACGCACATAAAGCCGCTTGTACCACCATGCGCGAAGATGGCGTATTTGTGGAAGCGGGCGAAAATGATAATTTGATCGTGCAAAAGCTGATATCCAACCCCGACGCGGTGGGGATATTTGGCTTCAGCTTTATGGAGCAAAATGCAGGCATGGTCAAAGCCAGTCTGGTCGGCGGCATCGAGCCAAGCTTTGAAAATATCGTCAATCAAAGCTATGCGATTTCGCGCAGCATGTTTGTCTATGTCAAAAACGCGCATAAAGCTACTGTGCCTGGCCTGCGCGAATTTGCGCAAGAGCTGGTAAGTGACGAGGCGCTAGGCGATGACGGCTACTTAATTTTAAAAGGCATTATCCCGCCCACGCCAGAGCAATTAACCGAAATGCAAAACCGCGCAGCAAATCTCCTGCCCATGAATAACTAGTCATGCTGCGGTACGCGAAGCGTCAGCGCATTATCTCACGCTGTATGCTCTAAACATCCAACTGCTGATTAATTTTATCACCATACAGCTCAGTTTGCTCACGGATAAAATTAAACCGCAACTCCGGTTTTTTGCCCATCAGCTGGTTGACGCGCTCTACCGTATCCTCCACTTCGTCTGAAGGAATCATCGCGCGCAGCAACACGCGCTTTTCCGGGTTCATCGTCGTTTCTTTCAACTGCGGTGCGGTCATTTCACCCAAGCCCTTAAATCGCCCAACCTCAACTCTGCCTTTGCCCTTCGAAAGCTTTTCCACCAGCGCATTTTTCTCTTCATCGCTTTGCGCATAATAGCTTTTGTTGGATTGGTTGATGCGGTATAGCGGTGGCTGTGCCAGATATAAATGCCCATTGGCAATCAGCTTCGGCATTTCCTGATAAAAGAACGTCATTAGCAATGATGCAATATGCGCTCCATCCACATCTGCGTCAGTCATAATAATCACTTTATCATAGCGCAACGCTGCCTCGTCATAATGGCTGCCAGAGCCACAACCCAGCGCCAGCAGCATATCGGAAATCTCCTGATTGGCGCGGATTTTATCCAACGTAGCGCTCGCCACATTCAAAATTTTACCACGCAGCGGCAACACCGCTTGCGTTTCACGATTGCGCGCCTGCTTGGCCGAGCCACCCGCCGAATCACCCTCAACCAGAAAAATCTCCGTGCCATTATTATTTTGTCGCGTGCAATCCGCCAACTTGCCGGGCAAACGCAGCCGCGAAGTCACCGCCTTACGCGCCACATTCTTGTCTTGTTTGCGCCGCATCCGCTCTTCCACGCGCAGCATAATATGCGCTAGCAACGCATTCGCCGTTTCGGGGTTACCGCTTAGCCAATGATCGAACGGATCACGCATGGCGTTTTCAACCAAACGCGCTGCATTTTGCGACACCAGTTTATTTTTGGTTTGTCCCTGAAATTGGGGGTCTTTGATAAAGAGCGACACAATCGCCACCGCCCCGCCCAAAATATCATCGGCGGTAATCTGTGCGACTTTTTTATTATTGGTCATTTCCCCAAATGCTTTGACGCCACGGTTCAGCGCCGCGCGCAAACCGGTTTCATGCGTGCCGCCTTCCGGCGTCGGGATGGTGTTGCAATAGGTGCTGATATGCCCTTCCTGATCAATCGGCCACGACACCGCCCATTCAACGCGCCCCATACCCTCTGGCAATTCGGCCTCGCCAGCAAAAAACTCAGGCGTTACGGTGCTGCGGCCTTCCAGCTCGCGTCCCAAAAAGTCAACCAACCCGCCAGGAAAATGGATGGTGTCCTGCGCTGGTACATTTTTCACCCCTTCCAGCAAACTAGGGTCGCAACTCCACCGAATTTCAACGCCACGAAACAAATACGCCTTCGAGCGAATCAGCTTATAAATATGCGCGGGCCGAAATTTTGCTTTGGTACCAAAAATATCAGGATCAGGCTGAAAGGTGATGCTGGTGCCTTTTCGGTTTTTAATCGCACCGGCTGATTTTAATTTGCCCGTGGGTGCCCCGCGCGAATATTCCTGCACATAGAGCGTCTGTTCTTTCACCACTTCGACGCGCAAATGATGCGACAATGCATTCACCACCGAAATCCCCACGCCATGCAAACCACCCGCGGTATGATAGACTTTATCGGAGAATTTTCCGCCCGCATGCAACGTGGTCAGAATCACCTCAAGTGCCGATTTATTTTTAAATTTAGGATGCGGATCAATCGGGATACCGCGCCCGTTGTCACGAATCGTCACGGCGTTGTCTGGCGCTATTTCAATCTCGATACGGGTAGCGAATCCAGCAACCGCCTCGTCCATCGAGTTATCAAATACCTCGTTGATCAAATGGTGCATCGCCATTTCGTCGCTGCCGCCGATATACATGCCGGGGCGGTGGCGCACCGGCTCCAGCCCTTCAAGGACTTCAATATCTTTGGCAGAATAATTATCAGGTGCTTTTTTTCGGGCCTGACCGCCTTCGAATAAATCACTCATAGCTGTCTTTCAAATCGTCTAAAAGCCGCAGTATAGCTAGGTTTATTAACCGCGCAAGCGCAATAATGGCTTAAGCCGCCAGCCCTGCAATCGTCTCCACGGCGGCATTCACCTTCGCAAACTGATCGTGCCCCACCTTCCAGCTATCCATATACACCAATTTCTGATCAGCGCGAATTTTAAATAGCTTAGGCTTTTGACTGATATAGGAAATCAGCGCCTCTGGCTTGGCAAATTTATTGTGGCGGAAAGTAAACACCGCGCCTTTCGGCCCCACATCAAGCCGCTCGATGCCCGCTCTTTTGCATAGCTGTTTGATACGCAATATCTCAATCAAATGCTCCACTTCAGCGGGTAACGGCCCGAAGCGATCCACCAATTCGGCAGCAAATCCCTGAATTTCTTCCGATGACGCAAGCGCTGCAAGGCGTCGATACAGTCCCATACGCAGGCTTAAATCTTCCACATAGGATTCGGGAATCAACACCGATGTACCGAGGCTGATATGCGGGCTCCAATCATCGGCGCGTTCTTCATCGTCCATGTCACGCCCTGCGCGTAGATTCTCAATCGCTTCTTCCAGCATGTGCTGATACAGCTCAATGCCCACTTCGCGCACATGGCCGGATTGTTCTTCGCCCAGCAAATTCCCGAAGCCGCGAATATCCATATCATGGCTGGCCAATGTAAAGCCTGCGCCCAGCGTATCGAGCGTTTGCATCACCTCCAGCCTTTTTACCGCCTGCGCCGTGAGTGTTTTGCGGTGGGGCAGGGTAAAATAGGCATAGGCACGGATTTTGCCGCGCCCGACGCGCCCGCGCAGCTGATAAAGCTGCGACAGCCCAAACATTTCTGCATGATCAATAATCATCGTATTCGCCGTCGGCACATCCAGACCCGATTCAATAATGGCGGTCGACAACAGCAAATCATATTTGCCATCATAAAATTCATTCATGATCCGATCGAGCTCGCTCGGTGTCATCTGACCATGCGCGGCGGCGATTTTGACTTCCGGCACCAGCTCCTGCAAACGGGTTTTTAACTCTGCCATATATTTGATGCGCGGCGTGACATAAAATGTTTTCCCGCCGCGATGCAGCTCGCGCAAAATGGCCTCGCGTATCACCAATTCGTCAAACGGCATCACAAAACTGCGCACCGCCAGCCGGTCAACCGGCGGGGTGGTAATCAGGCTTAGCTCACGCACGCCGGAAAGCGCCATCTGTAAGGTACGCGGAATCGGCGTGGCCGACAGCGTCAGCACATGCGTGTTAGTGCGCAGGCGCTTGAGGCGCTCTTTCTGCGCCACCCCAAAATGCTGCTCTTCATCGACAATCACCAGCCCCAGATTTTTAAACTGCACCGACTTGGCAAGCAGCGCATGCGTGCCGATGATAATATCTACCTTGCCATCGCTCAGCGCCGCCTTTGTGGCAGCAGCCTCCTTGCCGGTTACCAGCCGCGATAGCGGCCTAATAGTAATCGGTAACCCTTCAAATCGTGCTTTAAAATTCTGATAATGCTGACGCGCCAGCAACGTCGTCGGGGCGATAATCGCCACCTGCACCGGCTCATCCGCCGCACAGGCGGCAAAGGCCGCGCGCATGGCTACTTCGGTTTTACCAAAGCCGACATCGCCACATATCAGCCGGTCCATCGGCGTGCCAGCCGCCAGATCATCCAGCACTTCCTGAATCGAGGTGAGTTGGTCCTCGGTTTCGGTATAAGGAAAACGATTGCAGAACTCTTCATATAAACTTGCCACAGGAACTAGTACAGGGGCAGCTTTTGTTGCCCGCTTGGCGGCTATTTTTAGCAACTCCTCCGCCGCTAATTTAATCCGTTGCTTCATTGCGCTCTTGCGCTTTTGCCACGAAATACTACCCAGCTTGTCCAGCTGCACCCCTTCGGCTTCCGAGCCAAAGCGGCTGATCATGTCAATATTTTCCACTGGCAAAAACAGCTTATCATCACCCGCATAGACCAGCTTGAGGCAATCATGCTTATGGTGGCCAATCTCCATTGTCACCAACCCGTCAAAACGCCCGATACCATGCTCTTTATGCACCACCAACTCGCCTTCGCTGTAGCTGCTGGCCTCGCTCATAAACGCATCCGATTTTTTGCGGCGCTTTTGCGTACGAATGATGCGCTCACCCAATATGTCCTGCTCGGTCAGAATCAGCGCGTTATCAAGCTCCAACCCATGTTCGAGCGGAAAAACAGTAACCCCCACCAACCCTTTACGTAAAACAGACAGCTCATGCCAGGCCGTAATTGCTTGGGTTGCAATGCCATGCTCGCCAAGCAAATGCTGCAATCGCTCCGCGCTACCTTGCGAATAGGCGGCAATGAATGTCGGGTGAGTGCGGGCCTCGATTGCGCTTTTCAGACTGGCAAATACATTGCCATCCTTTTGCAAGCGTATGGCTGAGAAATCCGGCGCATTACGAATCGCCAGATTGACATTGGCCGATTCGGACTGATAGGGCGACAGCGTCATCACCGCGCGCTGGCTGAGCAGCGGATACCAGACCGCATTCAGCAAATAAAGCGACTCCGGCGGCAACGGATGATAAACCGCACCACTCTGGCTCCCTGCTTTGCGCGCCTGATAATAATCCTGTAACAATTCAATCCGCTCAGCACGGCTTTGCTCAGCATGATGATCAAAACTGACAATGGCGTCCGGCACATAATCAAACAATGTGTCAAGCCGATCATAAAATAGCGGCAACCAATGCTCCATCCCCGCATAATGCCGTCCTTCAGAAATGCTCTCATAGAGCGGATCTTCTTTGGTAACGGCGCCAAACGCCTCGCGGTAGCCGGTTCGAAACCGCTCGATGGTTTCAGCATGCAGTAAAATCTCGCTCACCGGCTGCAGTTGAATCTGTTCCACCTGCGCATGGCTTAACTGGCTGAGCGGCTCAAACAGCTTGATGCTTTCCACCTCAGTATCAAACAAATCAAACCGGATACCCGATTCACTATCAGGCGGAAAAATATCAATGATGCTCCCGCGTAACGCGAATTCGCCCGGCTCCATCACCTTGCTCACGCGGTTATAGCCATTATCCACCATAAAACGAATCAGCGCATCGCGATCAACATTGTCTCCCGCTTTAATCTGAAAGCTCGCCGCCCTCAGCAGCGCTTTAGGAGGTAGCTTTTGCATCGCGGCGCTAATGGTCGTCACCACAATACATGCTTTGCTGTGGCTTTGCGCCAGCTGGCTTAATGTCTGAATCCGCTCAGCGATAATCGCATGGCTGGGCGATACCCTGTCATAGGGCAGACAATCCCATGCGGGTAGCGTCAGGCAGGGTATATCCGGCGCAAAAAAGCGGCAGGCAGTCGCCACCATCTCCATTTCGCGGTCCGAATTGGTAATATGAATAATAGGCCGGTTCGCATCCTGCGCCCATTGGCTGAGCACATAGCCTTGTGCACTGGCAGGAACACCAGATATCTGCAGATGATTGCCTGCATCAAAGGGAATGTGAAGACTACTCATGAATTATAGCGGCGCATAGTCGCGGAAATGGCGCAACCGCTCCAACAGCGGCTCATATTCCGCCTTAGGTGATTTGGTTTTATGCGTCAGCCAGCTCCAGATTTCGGCGTCATCCTCATCAAGCAATGCTTCAAACCGCGTCAGCTCATCCAGCGTTAATGACTCAATAAACTGGTCACAAAAATTACCCAATATAATATCGGTCTCTTTGCAGCCACGGTGCCAGCTACGGTAGCGAATCCGCTTAATGCGAATTTGGGTGGTTTCTTCGATTGACATTTTTTGCTATCCTTTAGAGAGTGCAAGATAATCAAGTTGATCGGGGAATCAAGCCGTTATGCTGCAACCAGAACCAGAATTATCCCCCACACCACAAAAAGATGCCATTATCATTTTGTCGCAAAACAATGCTAAGCGACTGGTGAAAATCAAAGAATTAAATTCGCAAGCCGCCGAAATGCTGGGCTTCCATCCCACCGAGCTCGAAGGCGTCGATCTGCAAATCATCTTGGGCAAGCGGGCAGTAGAAGCAATCGAGGATTTTTTAGAATATGATGATGACGCCACCGACATCGATTCGGTACTCTCCCGTGTGCCCGAGCTGCGCATGAAAAACAAAAAAGGCGAAGAAATACTCCTCGCTATGCGCATATACCGTGACCCAGCGCGCGATGGCAATCATTGGTTTCGCATGATTTTAAAAGACGAACGCCGCCAGATTCAGGACCGCTCGCTACAATCCATGATCGCCGAAAACATGGCAGGTGTGCAATCGATCGATGAGCTGTCTGGTCTGCCTGATCATTACAGCGCAGGAAAATATCTCGAAGTCGCACAAAAATATGTCAACACGCATGGGCTAAAAGCCACCTTTGCCATCGTGCGGATTGATCGTCATAACAAAAACCTTGCCCAATATGGCGAGGCAGCATGCGTCGAACTGCTCAAACATGTGGCGTCCTGTTGCAAAACCAAATTCCGCGCCGATGATGTGGTGTGCCGTCTGTCAGATTATGCGATTGGCTTGTTGTTATTCGATATATCGCCCGAATCTTCGCGCGTCGTGCTTAATCGTTTGCGTTGGTTTATCACCTCTCATCGTATCAATTTTGGTGGCAAACCCAATTTCTCACTTACTGCCAGCGTCATTTTCACCCCGCTGCGTAAAGATGAAACGCGCAATTTGCTCGATTCCTGCGAAGAAACGGAAAGGCTCTTAAGCGAGGATACACGTAACGAGTTGATAGAGCTGAAAGCCTGACGTGATGCGTCCGGCCATTTTATATCCTCTATTCAAAGATGTCGGTACCCTCAAAGGGGTTGGCCCCAATATGAAGGCGGCGCTCTCCCGCTTGTTGGCACATAAATCACCATTGCACGCGCAGCAAGCGCAGTCACGCGGGCCGGTTATCCGCGATATGCTGTTTCATCTGCCATCGGGAGTCATAGATCGGCGCACTATCTATAAGCTGGCGGATATACCAGTCGGGCAGGTGGCTACGGCAATTGTCACCATCCAAAGCCACCACGCCCCACCCAAAGCCAGAGGGCGAAAACTGCCTTACCGCGTGATCTGCGGAGATGACACAGGCGATATGATACTAGCCTTTTTTAATGCCCGCGCCGATTATCTGAGTGCGCAATTACCCATCGGCAAGCAATGCATTATCAGCGGCGTGGCCGAGCGCTATGACGGCGTGCTGCAAATCGCGCACCCCGATGTGATCGCCCCGCCTGACAAGCTAAACGAAGTCGCCACCCTCGAGCCAAACTACCCACTCACTTATGCATTAGGGCAAAAACACCTACGCAAACTGATCCTGCAAGCCCTGCAGCAATGTCCCGACTTAACCGAATGGCTGGATAATGACTTGCTCCTAAGCCGCAACTGGGAAGGCTGGAAGCAATCATTGCAAAGGCTGCACAAACCTGATGACGTAAGCGATATAGCCCTCGATTCGTCCGCGCGGCAGCGTCTGGCGTATGATGAAATTCTGGCCCACCAGCTTGCGCTGGCCATGTTGCGTAAACAGGTAAAACGTAAGGCGGGCATTATCATTCCGCCTCATGTACCGCTACGTGAACAGCTGATAGCACAGTTGCCCTTCACACTCACCGACGGCCAGCGTCAGGTACTATATGAGATGGATGCGGACATGCAAAGCGGCGACCGCATGCTGCGCCTGCTGCAAGGCGATGTCGGCGCGGGCAAAACCGTGGTGGCGCTCAACGCCATGATGATAGCGGTCGAGGCCGGCAAGCAGGCCGCGCTGCTGGCCCCCACCGAAATCCTTGCCCGCCAGCATTTCGAGTCGCTGCGAAAGATGCTCGGTCCCACCGGGGTCGAGATTGCGTTGCTGACGGGCCGCGCCAAGGGGCGGGAACGCGAGAGCATCCTGATGGGGCTGCTCGATGGTTCGATCCAGCTGCTGGTCGGCACTCATGCGATCTTTCAGGATAGCGTCAGCTACCGCGATCTGGGCCTCGTGGTAATCGACGAGCAGCACCGCTTCGGGGTCGCGCAGCGCCTTGCCTTGGCCGCCAAGGGGCGCCGGATGCCGCATAACCTCGCGATGACCGCCACCCCGATCCCGCGCTCGCTGACGCTGGCGCAATATGGCGAGATGGA
>DITS01000024.1:15096-22818 GCA_002422205.1 Alphaproteobacteria bacterium UBA6178 | reverse complement strand
GACGCCGCCGCATTTCTGGGCGCTGGCACTGTATCGCAACGAGGATTACCGCGCCGCGCGCATCCCGATGCTGCCTGTCACGCATGGGCCCGCCTATACCAAAAAACTGATGGAGCTTTATTGCTGGCTGCTATTGCCTGTCACCTTATTGCCAGTCGCGCTGGGTTTCAGCGGGTGGATTTATGGTGTCATCGCGCTGGGGCTGGGTGTACGTTTTATCCAGCATAGCCGCCGCCAATATCATGCCGCCGACTTTACGCCAGCGCGTCAGATGTTCGGTTTTTCGATTGTCTATTTATTCGCTATGTTTGGTGCATTGCTGGCGGATTCGATCCTGATGCCTCTTTCTGCTGGCATTTCATTTTAATTCGCGCTAACGCTATAGAAACCATTTTGGAGGTGACCCATGGAAGAAGTTGAAACTAATACCGAAGTAGAAACCATTGATAATGGTGCAACGGCCAATGATGGCGCCGTCATCATCGAAGATAATGGCGCAGTAATGGAATCTGTCCCCCTGTCATCGGGCGATACGGAAGCGCTGATGCTGATTCCCGATCCTACTTCTTCTACCGATAAATTATTGCTCACGATAGGCGAAAGCAGCATCTATATGATGGGCCTCAGCTTTATTCTGGGTAGCTTGTTCACCATCATGGTGTTGTTGTTGCTGGACTTCATGCGCCGCAACCAAACGAAATAGGCACTATGCCGCTTTCGAAAAGACATAAAGAACAGCAGGGCAAAAATTTTGTCCTGCTGTTTATTTTGTGCGCCATTATGGCGCTTATTTTTGGTGTTACTTTGCTCAAAATGAGCTAAAACCACCGCATGCCTTCCGTACCCTCTTACCGCGCAACCGTTATTCCGCTACTGATGATTGTAGCGGGCATGACCATGCTCAGCTTTGCCGCCGTGCCGCTGTATAATTTATTTTGCAGCGTCACCGGTTTCGGCGGCACCACGCAAACCGCGACCAGCCTGCCCGACCATGTGCTGGAGCGCAGCGTCACCATCTCCTTCAATTCCGATATCGACGCCGATCTGCCCTGGGTTTTTACCCCGCCTGCCAAGCCCATTCGCTTGAAAATCGGCGAGCAAAAATTAATAAGCTACAAGGCGGCAAATCAATCTGACACGCCCACCACCGGCATGGCGGTCTATAATGTCACCCCGCATGAGGCAGGGCGATATTTTCATAAAGTGCAGTGTTTCTGTTTTGACTATCAGACGCTTGGCGCCAACCAAGTGGTAAATATGCCAGTGTCGTTTTTTATCGATCCGGAATTTGACAAGGACCCGCAATTAAAAGGTGTCAAACACATCACTTTATCGTATACGTTTTTCAGCGAAACGAGCAAAAACTAACCTACCCGACCGGAGTTCCATCCATGAGCGCTACACAGGATCATCCTTATCATCTTGTCAACCCGTCACCCATGCCGTTGCTGACGTCCTTTGCCATGCTGGCGCTGGTTGTCGGCGCTGCCTTATTCATGCATGAGCACGCCGTCGCGCCCTATGTACTAATTGGCGCTTTTATCGCGGTGATCGCCTGCTGCTATTTCTGGTGGCGCGAAGTGATCCGCGAAGGGCTGCAAGACCACGCCCACACGCGCGAGGTGCGCACCGGTTTACGCGCCGGTATGGCGCTGTTCATCATCTCGGAAGTGATGTTCTTTTTTGCGTTTTTCTGGGCCTATTTTAATGCTTCTCTTTTTCCCGTTCTGCCGCTTGATGAGGTGTGGAATATTGCCACCGGCGTCTGGCCGCCCGAGGGGATTCATACCTTCGACGCGTTTGATCTTCCTTTTATCAATACATTGGTCCTGCTGCTCTCGGGCACCACGGTAACCTGGGCGCATCACGCGCTGCTCGAGCGTAAAAATGATGAGGTCATTAAAGCCTTATGGATCACCGTTTTGCTCGGTGTCAGCTTTACCGCGCTACAGGCCTATGAATATGCGCATGCTGCTTTCGCGCTGACGGACGGGGTGTATGCCGCCACCTTCTATCTGGCTACTGGTTTCCACGGCGTGCATGTGATGATCGGCACCGCCTTCCTCGCCGTGTGTCTGGTGCGCGCCTATAAAGGCACCCTCACGCCCGAGGGGCATTTAGGCTTTGAATTCGCCGCATGGTACTGGCATTTTGTCGATGTGGTGTGGCTGTTCTTGTTTGTTGCCGTTTACTGGTGGGGTGCTTAAACAAATTCCGTGTCGCATTCCGCACTACATGTTGCACTGACCAACCGTTGCCCTGCCTGCGGAGTTGGCTCCCTGTATCGCGGTATCCTGACCCTTGCGGATCGTTGCAGCCAGTGCGGCCTGTCCTTTGCCGCGCATGATAGCGGCGATGGGCCTGCCTTTTTTGCTATCACGCTGCTGGGTTTTGTGATTGTCGGTTTCGCTACATGGCTGGAGTTTGCGTTCCGCCCGCCAATCTGGCTCACCTTGCTGGCAGCCACTTTATTATTGTTCGCACTCACGCCGGTATGTCTGCGCTTTTTCAAATCCTATTTACTGGCGCTGCAATTTAAACATCACCGGCTGCAACAGGAGGAAGACATATAATGCAAGGTTTTGTCCGTCCCAAACTGATTCCGTTGGTGATGAGCGTGGCAGGCGTATTGGCCATGCTCTATCTGGGCTTCTGGCAATTGGAGCGCCTCGCATGGAAGCGCGATCTGATTGCGCGTATCGAGCAAGGCATCCATGATGCGCCGCTGCAGCAATTACCCGCCACCGACGCAGAGCGCAAGGCGCAGCATTTTCACTATGTCATGCTCACCGGCTATTATATGAATAAGCCGGAATTTCATATCGCCGCGCGCTATTACAAAAGCAAGCTGGGCTATTCCGTGCTCACGCCTTTTATCGTCGATGAGGGGCCGGATACGGGAAAAATCATTCTGGTTAATCGCGGATGGATTCCGGCTGCGCTGAAAGATGATAAAGCCAGCTACGCCACCATCACGGACGAGAAAATCACCATCAAGGGCCGCATTCGCCTCAGCAATGAGCGCAACACTTTCACGCCCGAGAATCAGCCCGAGAAAAATATGTGGTTTGGTCGCGATGCCGCTGAGATGGCCAAGCATGCGCGCTTGGAGTTCGAGCCGCTGACGCTCGATATCGTCGGCGATCAGGATACCAGCACCTATCCGGTGCCTGCCGACGAGAAGGTGCAGCTGCGCAATGACCATCTGGCCTATGCCTTCACCTGGTTCAGCATCGGGCTGGCGATATTTGTCATTTCCCTGCTCTATCACCGCAAGCCCAAACCCAAAACGGACGATCAGCCATGAGCGCTTACGCACAATTAGCGGCGCATTTTCATGCACTCAGCGCCATCGAAGGGGCCTCGGCCATTTTGGGCTGGGACTATGAGGTGATGATGCCCTCCGGTGCCGCTGAGATTCGTGCCGAGCAGCTCGCCGCGCTGGCCGGTATCGCGCATGCCAAACTCACCGAGCCCGCCATCGGCGAGTGGCTGGCACAAGCCGCCGATGAGTCACTCACCGAGTGGCAGGCCGCCAATATCCGCGAAATGAAGCGCGAATACGCCCATGCCACCGCACTCCCTGCTGATTTAGTCGAAGCGCTTACCCGCGCCACCACCGCCTGCGAGCATGTCTGGCGCAGCGCCCGCGCTGAGAATGATTTCGCGCGTTTCCAGCAGTATTTCGAGCCCGTCCTGGCACTGGTGCGCGAAGCCGCCGTGATCAAAGGCGAAGCGCTGGGCCTGCACCCCTATGATGCGCTGCTCGATAGCTATGATCCCGGCATGCGCCGCGCGATCATCGATCCGGTTTTCGATGATCTGCAAGCCTTCCTGCCGCCATTCATCGAGCAGGTCATCGCCTATCAGGCCGCGCACAAGCCCTTTACCCCGCTTGCCGATGCCATCCCGATTGCCAAACAGGAAGCGCTGGGGCGGCAGATGATGCAATTACTCGGCTTCGATTTTACGCAAGGCCGCATCGATATCAGCGCGCATCCCTTTTGCGGCGGGGTGCCGGGCGATATCCGCCTCACCACCCGCTACCGCGAATCGGCCTTCACCGAAAGCCTCTATGGCGTGCTGCATGAAACCGGCCATGCGCTGTATGAAATGGGCCTGCCAGCGGAGTGGCGAAACCAGCCGGTAGGGCGTGCCCGTGGTATGTCTTTGCATGAAAGCCAATCGCTGCTGGTGGAAATGCAGCTATGCCGTGGCCGCGATTTTTTACATTTTGCCCTGCCGCTGATGCGCGAGGCGTTTGGCACTGCTGGTGCCACATGGGACGAAGAAAATATGGCGCGAAGCCTCACCCGTGTGGAGCGTTCCCTTATTCGCGTCAATGCCGACGAGGCCACCTACCCGCTGCATGTCATGCTGCGTTACCGGCTGGAGCAGGCGTTATTGTCGGGTGATCTGCCCGTGGCCGATTTGCCCGCCGCATGGGATGACGGCATGCAGGCGGCGCTGGGTATCCGCCCCGATTGCGTTGGCAATGGCTGCATGCAGGATGTGCATTGGCCGGGCGGCTCGATCGGCTATTTCCCCACCTACACGCTGGGCGCGATCACCGCCGCGCAGCTATTTGACGCTGCACGCCGCGTCATCCCCGATTTATCGGCGCATATCCGCAAAGGGAATTTCGTACCGCTGTTTGGATGGCTGCGCGAGCAGGTGCATAGCCGCGCCTCGCTGCATTCCACGCCTGATTTGATTACACAAGCCACTGGCCAACCGCTGAATGTTGCGATATATAAGGCGCACTTAACGCAGCGTTATTTAGACCAACCCTAACCCGTCATACCCGCGAAAGCGGATCCAGCCGCTCTGGATTCCCATTGTCACGGGAATGACAAAAGTAATGATACGTCATCCTCGGGTCGGCATTGCCGATCCCGGGGATCTACTTAAAGGAGATTCCCGATACGCGCGATGCGCGATCGAGAATGACGAGAAGGAAGGATCATGAACTATATTTCCACACGCGGCAAAGCGCCCGCACTGGGATTTGAAGATGTGGTGCTGGCGGGGCTGGCGTCCGATGGCGGGCTGTATGTGCCCGAGACCATCCCGCAATTCACGCCGCAACAGATTGCCGGATTATCCGCTTTATCCTACCGCGAGCTGGCGCTGGAAATCATGCGCCCCTATGTTGGCGATGCGCTCACCGATACCGAGCTGGCCTCGATCATCAACGCCTCCTATGACAGTTTCCGCCATGAGGCCATCGCCCCGCTCACGCAGCTTGGCAGCAATGAATGGCTGCTCGAATTATTTCACGGCCCTACCCTCGCATTCAAAGATTTCGCGCTGCAATTTTTAGGACGGCTGGTCGATCATTTCCTGATTCGCCGCGACGAATCGGTGGTGGTGCTGGGCGCCACTTCGGGCGATACTGGCTCGGCCGCACTCGAAGGCGTGCGCGGGCGCTCGCGCATTCAGAGTTTCATTTTATTTCCGCATGGCCGCGTCTCCGAGGTGCAGCGCCGCCAGATGACCACCATCCCCGATGCGAATGTGCATAATATCGCCCTCAAAGGCACATTCGATGATTGTCAGGATATTGTCAAATCGCTGTTTGCCGATGCGGATTTTCGCCGCCAGCATCAGCTGGTCGCGGTCAATTCCATCAATTGGGCGCGCATTCTGGCACAAGTCGTCTATTATTTTTATGCGGCGTTGCGCCTTGGTGCCCCTGCGCGCGAGATCAACTTTTGCGTACCCACCGGCAATTTCGGCGATATTTTCGCAGGCTATATTGCGCATAAAATGGGCCTGCCGATCAAGCGGCTGATCATTGCCACCAACAGCAATGATATTCTGGCGCGGTGCCTGCATAGCGGCAGCTACGGCATGCAGGGTGTGCATCCCACGCTCAGCCCCAGCATGGATATTCAGATTTCCAGCAATTTTGAACGGTTGTTATTCGATTTATACGGGCGTGACGGCGCCGCAATCGACGCGCTAATGCAGCAATTCCGCACTGACAAATCGATCACATTGCGCGATGATGTATTGCAGCAATTCCGCACGCTGTTCGACGCCGCATCCGTCGATGATGCCACCACGCAGGCCACCATTCAAAGCGTGTATCAAACCACCGGCGAGTTGCTCGATCCGCACAGCGCAGTAGGCGTTTATGCTGCTCGCGCCTGCCATCCGCATAAAGATTCACCACTGGTCACACTGGCCACCGCGCATCCCGCCAAATTCCCCGATGCGGTCAAAGCCGCAAGCGGCGTGCATCCCGCTCTGCCTGAGCATCTGGCCGATTTGTTTGAACGGCCTGAGCGTTTTGAGGTGGTGGAGAATCAACTCGATACCATCAAACAATTTGTCGCCGAGCATAAGCAATGAGCTACCAGCTCACCACCTTATCCAACGGCTTGCGCGTCGCATCGGAGCGTTTACCCGGCGTGGAAAACGTGTCCTTTGCCATCAATGTCGATGTCGGCGCGCGGCATGAGCAGCCCGCACAGCACGGCGTCGCGCATCTGCTCGAGCATATGGCGTTCAAAGGCACCTCCACCCATAATGCGCAGGAAATCGCCGAAGCGTTTGACGATATCGGCGGCCAGCTCAATGCTTTCACCTCGCATGAGCACACCGTGTATTATGCCAAAATCCTCAAACATGATCTGCCTTTTGCCGCGCGCATGCTGTGCGATATTTTACGCGATTCCATTTTCGATGCGGACGAGCTCGCCAAAGAGCAGCAGGTCATCGTGCAGGAACTCGCCATGCATCACGACACGCCGGACGATCTGGTGTTTGATTATTTTCAGGAGGCCGCCTTCCCCGATCAGGCGTTGGGCCGCAGCATTCTAGGCACCGCTGAGCGCATTTGTGCGCATCAGTCCGATGATTTGCGCCGCTATGTCGCGCAGCATTATCACCCCTCGCGCATGGTCATCAGCGCTGCCGGTGCGGTCGATCATGACGCGCTGGTGCGCTTGATGGAGCAGCATTTGCATATGCCCGAAGTGGCGGCTTCTCCGCTTCAAGCCGGTCGCTATGGCGGCGGGTGCCGCATTGTGGCCAAGCAACTCGAGCAGCTGCAGCTGGTGCTGGGCATGCAGGGCCTCGCGCAATCCGATGCGCGCTATTACCAGCAGCAGGTGCTCTCCACCATTTTAGGCGGCGGCATGTCGTCGCGCTTATTTCAAGAAATCCGCGAAAAGCGCGGGTTGGTTTATAGTATCCAAAGCTTCGTATCATCCTACAGCGATTGCGGCGTCTTCGCGATTTATGCCGCCACCGGCGAGAAAGAAGCCGCCGAGCTGATGCCGGTGGTGTGCGATGTCTTGCGCGACGTCACGCATGCCGTTACCTCGCCCGAATTGCAACGTGCCAAGCAGCAGCATAAAGCCACGCTGCTCATGGCGCGCGAGAGCACTTCCACCGTGGCCGAATGGATAGGTCGTCATTTACTGCATTATGGCGAATATCGCGATGCGGCGCATATCAATGCGCTGGTCGATGCGATTACGCTCGATGATATTCATGCCTTGGCGCGCGATTTATTCGTTGCGCCCAGCCTCACCCTCGCTGCGCTCGGCCCCGTCTCGCAGGTGATGGACACCGACGCGATTGCCACCCGCCTCGCTGCTTGATGTTTTGTCTTTGCTCTCTATCATTCCGTCATGCTGGCGCTTGACGCCAGCATCTCACGCCGTCTCACCAGATACTGGTGTCAAGCACCAGTATGACTATTAAGTGACT
>DITS01000024.1:0-15076 GCA_002422205.1 Alphaproteobacteria bacterium UBA6178 | reverse complement strand
GCTTACTTCCTCGTTCTCTATGTATTCGTCATGCTGGCGCTCGACGCCAGCATCTCACGCCGTCGCATAAGATACTGGTGTCAGGCACCAGTATGACAATCCACTTGCAATCCTCGAAAGCGAGCTAACCCTCACACCGCCATATCGCGCCGTGCCGGTTGCGCATCGACATAGAGATGTTTGATTTTGGTGGTCACCAGTTTTTTGCGCGTCACGGTGATCTGCGCCAGCACCTGATCGGTCACCTGCTGAATAAAGTCCTGCCCGCAGATGCGCATCTGAAAGGCCCGCTGCATCAATGCACAGGCTTCGCTTTCTTCCAGCGACAGGCGGCGCGATTCCACCTCTTCGAGTGTTTTTTGCAGCGCCTCCTGTTGCGCTTGCAGCATTGCGATGCGGTCTTTAGGTAGCGCTTTCACCGGCTCGACTTCCAGCTCCTGACGGATTTTCCATAGCTCACCTAAATTACGCTTTGCATAGGCTTCGTTGATACGGCCCATGGCTTCATGATCAGCGGTGTCGCCCGCATCGGGATGGGCGCGTTTGGCCATATCGCGATACAGCGTTTTCAAATCCGCCTCGAGCGCCCGCGCGTTGGATTTATGCGCAATCGCCCGCAATGATTCATTCACCTGATGGGTTTTACGCGCGGCAATCTGGTCAGCGGCAATCGAAGCATTAAACGCTGTCAATTCCTCCTCCAGCCGTGCCAACTCCTCAAAATAGCTTCCCACTTTGGTATAATACTGCTCCATAAAATGGGCGATTTCATCTTCCAGCTGGCGCAGTGCCTCACAGGATTGATCGAGCGCGGTGAGGGTACGGTGCGAACGGGTTTCCAGCGCCATCAGCTCCTGACGCTGCGCCTTGCTCAGGCGCGGGCCTTTGGACGGGGTGCGGCGGCGGGCGGATGCTCCCATGTGGCTCTCCTTTTTAAGCGGCTTTGCTCCATGTTAACGCGAAAAAGCCATTCCGCCAACGGAATTTATGCCGCTTGCTGTTGTGGCGCATTTACCAGCGGACGATAGGTAAGCGCCTCGGCGATATGCGCAGCCTCTACCTGTGGCGCCTGCGCCAAATCGGCAATGGTGCGCGCCACACGCAGTACCCGCGTCAGCCCGCGCATCGACAGCTGCATCTGCCGTGTCGCCTGCTCCAGCAGCGCCCTGCCCTCGCCTTGCGGCATGGCGATTTGTTGCAGCAATTCACCGCTGACATTCGCATTGGTGCGCATCGGCTGGCTCAGCGCATCAAAGCGTGCGGCCTGCAGCTGGCGTGCCTGTGCCACACGCTGTGCCACCATTGCGCTGGATTCAGCAGCAATCGTAGGGCTGATCATATCGAGCGTGTCCACCGCCGGTACCTGAATATGCATATCGATGCGGTCAAGCAGCGGGCCGGAGAGTTTGCCCTGATATTCACCCGCGCATTTCGGTGCCTTGCCGCAAGCGCGTCCGGCATCATCGAGATAACCACAACGGCACGGGTTCATCGCCGCGATCAGCTGAAAATTCGCCGGATAGGTCACATGCGCCTGCACGCGCGCCACGCTTACCGTGCCGGTTTCCAGCGGTTGGCGCAGCGATTCGAGCACGCCACGCGGAAATTCAGGTAACTCATCCAGAAACAATACCCCATGATGCGCCAGTGAAATTTCACCCGGCACGGCTTTGCGTCCGCCGCCTACCATCGCCGCCATCGAGGCGGAATGATGCGGATCACGAAACGGACGCTGGCTTGTGAGCTGGCCGTCATTCAACCGGCCCGCGATGCTCGCCACCATGCTCGCTTCTAAAATTTCCTGTGCGCTCATCGGCGGTAAAATACGCGGCAAACAGGCCGCCAGCATCGATTTACCGGCACCCGGCGGGCCGATCATCAGCAGATTATGCGCACCCGCCGCCGCAATTTCCAGCGCACGCTTGGCCAATTGCTGGCCTTTCACCTCGGCTAAATCGGGGCCGGCGGGCACGGGATTTGTCATTGCCGGTTGTGGCGGACTCAGCACTTGCGTGCCTTTCATATGGTTAATCAGTGCCAGCAACGATGCCGGTGCCAGCACATCCATGCCACCCGCCCATGCCGCCTCACTGCCACCGCTTTTGGGGCAGATAATCCCCAGTCCCTGCGCCTTGGCCGCCAGCGCTGCGGGCAGCACCCCTGCCACCGGCAAGAGCTGGCCATCCAGTGATAACTCACCAAGTGCCACATATTGCGCCAGCTCTTCTTGCGGCAACACGCCCATTGCACCCAAGACCGCCAATGCAATCGGCACATCAAAATGGCTGCCTTCCTTGGCTAAATCGGCAGGGGCGAGATTGACGAGAATTTTTTTTGCAGGCAGTGATAATCCCAGCGCACTCAGGGCGGCTCGCACCCGTTCGCGTGATTCGGCCACGGCTTTATCGGCCAGTCCGACAATGGTAAAAGCAGGCAGGCCGTTGGCAATATGCACCTGCACATCAACGGCTGTGGACTCAATCCCACAAAAGGCCAGACTCGCCATGCGTGCAACCATGCAACCTCCCCACTTGCCCTGTACAACCAGAATCATCGGCTAAAAATTTCATGAAATAAAGGAAATTATAAGGATTTATTAGCGTTAATTTAACCTTATTACGACAGGATGTGTCAGTCTGGGCAAAGGGTTTGTGTTGTCCGGCAATGGCATTAAAGGATAAAAAACGCTATGGCGCAGGCCGAAAAACGCAAGAATAAGCCGCCGAAAGTCAGGACGCTGATTGCCTTCAGCTCGCTGATCATGCTGCTGTTTTGCGTCTTTGTGGTGTATCAGGCGTCCAAAGCCTATGAGAAAGCAATTGATGACGGGCGCAAAAATGCCGAGCGCCTCACCAATATCATGGCCGATCAGGCCGAGCTCACCTTCCTCGCGGTCGATCTAACCTTAAGGCGCGTGGTCGAGCGGCAATATTTCAACCGCATGTTCGGCCATAATCTGATGGAAGATATCGAGCATAATCTGCGGCTGTGGGTCGATGAAACCCCGCAGATCGCCTCGATCATGATTGTCGGCAAAGACGGCGATATCCGCCTTGCCGCCTTCAAACGCGGCTATCAGGATCAGGTGGTGTATAATCAATCCTTCGCCGATCATCCGATTTTCAATGCGCTCAAAGACGATGAAGGCGGCACCGGCTTTGCCATCACGCGCCAGAATGATTCGAATGATCTGATTTTAGTGGCACGCAGCGTCACCGAGCTGGATGGTAGTTTCGGCGGTATCGTCATTGCCGCGATAGACCCGCAATTCTTTATCACTTTTTTCCGCTCAGTTGATTTCGGGCAGCATCGCATGGTGTCGCTGTTCACCAATAATGGCAACACGCTATTCTCAGGTGCCAGCACCATGATGCGCCGCAAATCGGATATCCTCAATACAGTACGCGAGCACAGCCAGCGCCATCCCGAGCGCGATCAGGTCATCAGCGATACCCACAAAATCGACGATGTGATTGCCGTGTTTTCCTATCGCGAACTCAAGAATCTGCCAATGTTTCTGGCGGTGGTGATCGAGGAAAGTGACTTTCTCAATCAATGGCGCGACGCACGCATCAAAGATGTCAGCTTCCTTGCCATCTTCACTATTTTTGGCTCGGTGTTGTCTTTCTTCGCGCTCACCATGGCCAAGCAGATTGTGCGCGTCGAAGAATCCGAAGCCTCGGCGATTTTAGCATCGCAAGCTAAGTCCGAATTTCTGGCTAATATGAGCCATGAATTACGCACGCCGCTGAATGCGATTATCGGCTTTTCCGAAATGATCAATGCCGGGTATTTCGGCGAGCTCAACGACAAACAAAAGGAGCGCATCCATGACATTAATTTATGCGGCAGTCATCTGCTTCAGCTTATCAGCGATATTCTCGAATTCTCCAAAGGCGAAGCCGGTAAACTCGAGCTTAATGAGGAAGAAGTAGACCTCAATGAAATCATGGATGAATGTATCCGCATCATTCATGAAAAAGCGCGCAGCAAGCAAATCCATCTGGCCCTCAAAGAGGGCGAGGCCTTCCACATACGCGGCGACAAACGCAAGATTCGTCAGATTTTGCTCAATCTGCTCTCCAACGCGATCAAATTCACACCCGAGAAAGGCGAGATCAGCCTGTCCTCACGGCGCGACCGCGCGGGCGGGGTGTATATGTCCGTCACCGATAGCGGCATTGGTATTCCCGAGTCTGAGATTCAAAAAGCCTTGTCGGTCTTTGGTCAGGTGCATCGCAATCAAAGCCATGAAGGCACGGGCCTTGGCCTGCCTTTATGCAAAATGTTCGCCGAGCTGCATGGTGGCCGCCTCACGCTTAACAGTAAAGTGGGCACCGGCACCACCGTCACGGTGATCTTCCCGCCCGAGCGTGTGGTGTAGTTTTTGCGTTTGCTCCTGCTACGGCCTACTGGCCTCCGCAATGAGCCTAAGCGCTTCGCGCACTAAAGCCTCGGACTTCTGTCCTCGGTTCTTATTATTCGTCATGCTGCGGGACGCGGAGCGTCAGCGCAGTATCTTGTGCCATTTCACGCCACCTCATGAGATCCTGCGCTCTTGCTTCGCAAGCCACAGGATGACGTTATTCTTTTATTCCCGCTTTCCCATCGCTCAAATGCTATACCCTTCGCCATATTCCTCTCGGCTGGCGGCAAGGGTCGCCAAACGCGACACCAAGCCATAGACGGTAAAATCGCAATCTTTCACCGCATGAAACGCATTGGCACCCGCTTCGGCCTCATCGCACATGCCCGCAAAATGCATGCCTTTCGCATTCAGATTGCCATATTGGTCACGCTCGGCATTGACACGAAACGCACCACCTACGGCGTGGCCATTCATCAGATAAATCATCGGCTCGGCAATCGCATCGCCGACGCGGTCAATGGTCGGCACGCCTTCCTGGATGATCACCTCGGTGCTTTGCACGCCTTCTTTAATCACATTCATTTTATTGCGGTTCTTTTTGTTCATCTCATATATTTCGTCGCCAGAGCGCACGGTCATAATGCCCATGCCATAGGTGCCGCTATCGGCTTTGATAAACACGTAAGGTTCGTCTTTAATGTCATATTCGGCGTATTTGGCGCGCACTTTGCTCAACACTTTTTCGACACCGAGTGCCACGCATTCAATGCCTTTACGCTGATGAAAATCGATCAGCCCGCATTTATGGAAATGCGCGCTCAGCATCCACGGATCAAGATCAAACGCCTGCGCGAAATGATGCACCACCTGTTCATAGGCATCGAAATGGATGGATTTTTTACGCCGGTACCAGCCTTGTCCCGTTTGCGGCGCAATCAGCTGCGTCACGCCGCGCAAAATCTGTGGGCTGCCTGCGGTCATGTCATTATTCACCACAATCATATCGGGGGTGAAGCCATCATCGGTCATCAGTTTGGTGCCTTCGCGCCGCAACGGATATTGCGTCATTGAGACGCCGTCGGAACCTTCGAGCAGCAGCGGCTGGCCGCTTTCCGCCGCGAGGCTACCAATTTGCACCTCCAGCCCCGCTGCGCGCAAAATACCGCTCAGCGCGTTCAGATTATCCAGATAGCCGATATTGCGCGTATGATTTTCGGGCAGCAACAGCGCCGAATGAATCGGACGGCTGGCATGGCTGATAAAATCTTTCACCTGCGACACCGCCCGTGCGCGCGCCGCTTTCGACAGGTTATTAAATCCGGCGGGAAATAAATTCGTATCCACCGGCACCAGCTTAAAGCCCGAATGGCGCAGATCAACCGAGCTGTAAAAACAAGGCGGGGTTTTGGCATATTCACGCGCGAACCAATCGGCGATAGGCAGACGCTGCTGTTGCAGCCGTGATACGAGCAATTCAATAACGGCTGACATGTGGTCTCCTTGTCGCGCTTAACTGCCTTCAATGTAGGGCGTTTGCCAGCGCGGTGCAATATGCCAGTCACCAAAGAAACATTGCACCAGACTCAACAGGCTGATTGCCGCCGTGTCGGCACGCAAAATGCGCGGGCCGAGGCTGATGGCCTGCGCGTTGGGCATTTTGGTGAGCAGGCTGCGTTCCTGCGGCGAAAATCCGCCCTCAGGGCCAATCAGTATCGCCCATTTATCGGGATTTTGCGTAGGCAGCCAGTCTTGCGGGCTCACCCCGTCTCCGCTCTCATCGGCATAGATCAACAGCCGGTCAGCGGGCCACTGCGCAATTAGTTGCACCAGCTTTTGAGCGGGGCGCAGCTGCGGCACTTCCACCCGCTCGCATTGCTGCGCCGCCTCAATCGCATTACCCAGCAGGCGCTTTTCATTGATGCGTTCGGCCTGGGTGTATTGGGTCATTACCGGTTGCAGCACCGCCGCGCCCAGCTCGGTGGCTTTTTGCACCAAATAATCAATCCGGCCAAATTTGATCGGTGCGAAACATAGCCAGCCATCGGGCGGCGGTAGATAATCCCGCAATTGCTGTGTGACTTCGAGCGTTACAGTCTTTTTTGCCAGCGCGGTAATGCGTGCCGCCCATTCGCCGTCGCGGCCATTGAACAGCGCCACCACATCCCCTTCACTTGCGCGCATCACCCGCAATAAATAATGCGCCTGATCGCCGTCGATCGTCAGCTGGTCGCCCATGCGCAGCGTATCCTCGACAAACAGGCGGGTTTTGGGGTAGGAAGACATCATCACTCCATCTATAATGACTAGCCATGACAGAATCACACCCCACATTCAAGCGCCATATCGCCACACGCGCGCGGTTGCTGGCGCAGCTGATGCGGCTTGATAAGCCCACCGGCACCTGGCTATTGCTGTGGCCCTGCTGGTGGTCGCTGGGGCTGGCATTTCATGGCTACCCACCGCAAGATTTGCTGCTACTGTTCGCGCTGGGGGCCTTTATCATGCGCAGCGCCGGTTGCGTGATCAATGATCTGGCTGACCGCCGCTATGACGCGCAAGTGGCGCGCACCCGTCATCGCCCGCTGGCAAGCGGCGCGCTCGCGCCCTATGACGCGCTGGCATTGCTGGGTGCGTTACTGCCACTGGCGCTGATTATCGCTTTGCAGCTGCATCCGGCGCTGATGCTATGGGCGGCGGGTTCGCTGCTGCTGGTGGCCGCCTATCCTTTCATGAAGCGCATCACCTATTGGCCGCAGGCCTTTCTGGGCCTCACTTTTAATTTCGGCGCGCTACTGGCATGGGTGGCACTCGATGGCTTCCCCGCCCTACCCGCATGGCTGCTCTACGGAGCAGGATTTTGCTGGACGATGGGCTATGACACCATCTACGCGCATCAGGATGTGCAGGATGATCGACGCGTCGGCGTGAAGTCGACTGCACTGCGTTTCGGGCGCTACAACCGGCAAATGATCGGTGCGTTTTACGCGCTGATGCTGGTATTTTTAATCGCAGCGGGCTGGGCCACCGCGATTCGCCCCAGCTATTATATCGGGCTGATACCGGTGGCGCTGCATCTTGCTTGGCAGGTGCGCAGCGTCGATTTTATGCAGCCCGCACAATGCATGGCGCGGTTTAAGGCTAATTTCTGGACGGGATTGTTGATTTACCTCGCGATCGTGGGTGAAACCCTGATACAAACAATTCTATCAAAATTTTAGATTTCTTTAGGGTTTTTTTACCATTTCGCGCCATACTAAGCCTAAGGTAGCCAGACTGCCGATTACAACATGTTTAACAATAATAGGGAAGCGGCACATGCGGGATCACTGCCAAACCATTGGTATCCCCACGCCATTTCAACAGACTATGGCCTCACATTCACCGAAAAGTCCGACGCCTTCCGTCACCGCCCTCGCGCATGATGTCGGCTATCCAAAAGATTTTATCGAAGTCTTGTCGCGATCGATGGAGCAGGCCAAGCGCACGGATATCGCAGGCGGATTGCTGATTTTGTCGATCGATAATCTGGCGATGATTATGAGCGGCTACGGCCATGAAATCAGCGAAACGGTGATGCATCAGCTGGCCAGCGAAATCACCCGCATCATTGGCGCCGATGATTATATTCAGCGCATTCAGCGCGACCAGTTCGGCGTGATATTGCACCAAATCAAAGCCGATGAAATTGATTATATGGCGCAGCGTATCCTGTCGCATATCCAGCATTATGGCTGCTCGTCCGATTATGGCTCGCTGCATGTGATTGCCAGCGTGGCGCGCATTTGTTTCCCCACCGACGCCGATAATCCCGCCGACGCATTGGACCGCGCCTTTATCGCGCTGCGTAATTTACTGCCCGACGGTCCGATTCGTTCGTATGAACAAGAAGCCCAACGCCCCGATCAGGATCGTCAGGATATGGGGCTGGCGAATTATCTTAGTACTGCCCTGCGCGAGAAGCGGCTGAAAATGGCGTATCAACCCATTATCAACGCGCGCAGCGGCGCCGTGTCGCATTATGAAGCGCTGCTACGCCTATACAGCGATGATGGTAAAATCAGTTCCGCCGGTGCGCTGATTCCGATTGCCGAGCGCATGGGCCTGATCGATATGATCGACGAGACCGTGCTTGAAATGGTGGTGGATGAATTGCGCCGCTCACCCGATGTTACCCTTGCATTCAACGTCTCCAACCTAACCACGCGCAATGCGCGCTGGCTCGATCAGTTTGCGCAGCTGATGCGTGAAACACCCGAAATTGCGCCGCGCTGTATCGTCGAAATCACCGAGACCGCCGCGCAGCTCGATTTGCGCCGCACTGCGTATTTCGTGGCCCAAATTCAGGCGCAGGGTTGTCAGGTGGCACTCGATGATTTTGGCTCCGGCTATACCTCATTCCGTCAGCTCAAAACCCTCTCCGTCGATATCGTCAAAATTGATGGCGCCTTTATCAAAGACCTCGTCGATAACGCCGATAACCGTTTCTTCGTCAAAACCCTGCTCGACTTCACGCAAGGCTTTGGCCTGCAATCGGTTGCCGAATATGTTGAGAATGGCGAAATCGCCAAAATGCTGATCGATCTGGGCATTGATTATCTGCAAGGCTATTATCTGGGCCGCCCCGAAAACCGCCGCCGCTGGCTGAATGATGGCGAGTATAATACAAACTAACAAATGCTTGCAGCCCCCTTTCTTCTTCGCTAGACATAGGGCCGTGCCGCTTTAGCTCAGGGGTAGAGCAACCGCCTTGTAAGCGGTAGGTCGTCAGTTCGAATCCGACAAGCGNNCTACTGGCCTACGCGATGAACCTAACGCCTTCGGCAACTAAAGGCTCGGTCTCCTGACCTCGGTTTTTGATATTCGCTCCTGCTACATGCACCTGCCCTCGTTCTCTATTATTCCGTCATGCTGGCGCTCGAAGCCAGCATCGCATTCAGCGCGCAGATACTGGTGTCAGGCACCAGTATGACAACGAAATAACGTAAGGCTCGGTCTCTATCCTTCCCCCTCGCCCCTAAAATCCTCCCATCCGCCCCTTAAGTTTCATTAGATTTGTGCATTACATTTTGCTATAATGATCACTATGAATCGTGCATTTTCGCTGGTTGAACTCGCTATCGTCCTTGTCATACTCGGATTGATCACCGGTGGTATTTTATCGGGCAAAGCGCTCATTCGTGGCGCCAGCCTTAAATCCATTCCGCAAAGCCTTGCCAATTACGAAAAAGCCGTGGGGCTGTACCGCGACACGTATAAAGCCCTGCCTGGCGATCATGCGCGCGCCACGCAAATCTGGGGCCGGGTCGGTGGTGGCAGCGGGCAATGCGCAACCCCTGCCACTGATATCGGCACCTCCACTGAGACCTGCAACGGCAATGGTGATGGGGTGATAGGCCCAGCAGCCGAGCGCTACGAACTCCATCGTTTCTGGCAGCATCTGTCCAATGCCGGCATGATTGAAGGCCGCTATACCGGCGTGCAGGGCGGCGGTGGCCTTTTTAACGTGGTCCCGGGCACCAATGGCCCCATGACAAGTCTCTCACGTGATAGCGGCTACTCCTTTATGAATGCAGGCGTCATCACGAATCCGGCTATGGTTGGGATGTTTTTGGGCGATTATTCCAGAATGTTTGAAGTGGGCATGAAAACAACCGCTCTGCGCACAATGGGGTCCTTATTTCGACCTAAAGAAGTGTGGAGCATCGACGTCAAAATTGATGATGGTGTGCCCGGCTATGGCAAAATACGGCAATATAAAAGTAACTATGCCACCTATGGGGTAAACTGTACCACCTCCGCTGATCCGGATACGGCGAAATATCAAATTACTGCCGATGCGATTGGCTGTTCGTTGATTTATCTGCCCACCACTTTTTAACTAGCATTCCCTTTAAATTTCCCTGCACCTAAAAGTGCATTTTTAAGCGTTTTTGCGTTAAAATCGCTAGCGCCATCAGGTGTTTTATACTATACTGATTGGATGAATAAACGCTGTGGTTTTTCGCTGGTTGAGCTCTCTGTCGTGATTGTGATTGTCGGCCTGCTGGCGGCATCAGCACTCACCGGAGCCGAAATTTTTATCGAGCGCACCCGCCGTGATATCACGCGTGATCGTCTGGTCGATATTAAAGCCGCACTCCAAGAATATGCAACGGTTAATGGTGGCATGTTGCCTTGTCCGGCAGCGCGTAATTTAATATTTGGCGATCCGTTATTCGGCTTTGCTACCGATTGTACCGTGGCCCCGCCCGCAAGTGTCACCGATACAGGCGCCGTTCGTATCGGCGCAGTGCCGGTGCGTACCCTTAATTTACCTGCCGATTATATCGGCGATTCATGGAATGGTAAATTTACCTATGCCATGACTGAGGCCATGGCCACATCCGGCACGGCCAATGGGGCGATCACCATTCAGGATGGCTCAGGCACCACGATTACCAACCCTGCGGGGCAAGGCGCATGGATTGTTGTCAGCCATGGCCGTAACCGCATGGGTGCGTACGGTGTTGATAGCACAGCGATCGGCATCGCCTGCACTGGCACCACGCCCGAAGAAGAGAATTGCGATAATAACGTCACCTTCAATGACGCCATGTATAATGACGGTATTGGCGCCGCCGCTTATTTCGATGATTATGTAATCTGGGGTATGCGCAGCAGACCTACCGCCAACAGTTTCTACGTGACTACCGGTAATATTGCAGCAAATGCGGTGAATACAGCCTGCATGACCGGTTATAGCATTTGCGGTAATCTGCAATGGACGGGTCGCGCTGCTATCACTTCCATCCCTACCGTGGCCATGTGGGTTAACGGCACGCCAAATTGCACTAACTGGACCAGCACCGCTGTCACTGGCACTACCGTGACCGCCGCCGAAATGATGGCAGGCACCAACACCGCACTTACCTGCGGCATCAGCCGTCCGGTGATGTGCTGCTCAAATAATAATTAATTCATCACCGCTTATTTTCGGATTTCATTCTTCCGCATGGCTCGCCTTCCTGAGCAGGTTTGGGCGTAATGGGTGGTGATAACTGGCTTTCCATTGCATCTCGAAGCCATGCTTCGCTGACTCCCTCACCCTTGTTATTATCGCTTCCCGTATTCAGCCCCATTTCTCTCTCATTTTTCTGTCGGCCTATTTCCTTTCTTGCAAGCTCATCGATCTGCTGCATCTGGTCTAAGCTCACTTTATACGTATTGAGCAATTCTCTACTATCTCGAATAACATGGATGCAGGCAAAGTCGCTTTTACCGTCCAATACCAGCGTATTCGCATAGCCTGCACCGATATATCTGTGGCGATCTACCCACTTAATCGTCTCGCTCATAATGCCTCCGTATGATTTGCTGGCCCAAAATACCAGCTTACACCCGTTGCGGTGTGAAGATTTGGTGACATTGAGGTTTTGACCGCTCTAAAGCCCATCTTTGCTCCTTTTTGTCATCATATCGTCACGTAGCCGCATTATGCTTGGGAAAACTGATCGAGCGCTATGTCCCGTTACCGTTTCACCTTTGCCGATAAGCAGCCTGCCGAGCGCGAAGCGCATGTGCATGGAGGGTATCTGGTGTTCCCTGACCGGTTTAATCTACCCTATATTGATAACGCCAAATTAGCGACGCAGCCTTGCGGCGAAGCGTTGAAAGCGACCTATGACAGCTGCCACAAAGCCGTGCTGAATTGCGAGCGCTATCAACGGGAAGTGAAAAGGCAACAAAATGCGCTACTGAAGAATGGAAGCCCCAATCCGGCTGCGGCGATGGAATATATGCAAAAAAATGATGCACTCGATGCGGCCCTCAAGCAAAGCACAAAAGCGGTTACCGATCTGATCCAGCAAACATTATGGGATAATCCCGCCTTTCGCGAGTTTTTTATTGATACGGCCCATGCTGAGCTGGTGGTGCCTTATGATGAAGCCAGCCGCTGGCCCGTCCACGCACATTATGCCGCCAGCCATAATATCAGCACGGCCAACTTCCGCCTGTTAAGTGATGCGCTGGAGCAGCTCGCACAACGTCGCGCTAGCGGTGAACCGGACTCTCTCATTCCGCCGTTGGGGATCATTGACGGTGCCGAATTCGGGTTGCCCGATAGCTATATGCGCCTTTTGGATAAAGACGATCCCCGCCTGATGTGGATAGGTAAACTTATTAATGACTCAGTGCCCAGCAGCATTTATTGCTGCGACGCGCTCAATGAGGTGAGCAGTGCACAAAATCTGGCGCAGGTTAGCTCACCTAATCTAGCGACACTGGTGCTTCAGCGTAAAACGGGTGATACGATACAGCCCGATAAAGACCCCATTATCGGCAAAACCACCGCATGGCTTGGTACTTACGAAGATCAAACGGATCAGCCAAAAGTCGGCATTTGTCTGAATGGCTGGTACGGTATTCACCGCTCCAGCGTGCCGCTGATGATGAAAGAAGCGGCCAGCCGCTGGCTGACGCAATCACCTGTTATTCACAAATTCACGCTGGCAAGCAAGGTGGATGCGTTAAGCAATTTCCCGTCCATTCAGCGGTCATGCGATCGGCTGACGCCTTATCCGCAAGATGTGGAAGCGATTACAAATGACTACAATTCCCAAGGCTTGATCTTGTCACAACGCATGTTGCGTGCTAGTGAGAGTGGAACTCACACGCAAAGGGGCCCTCATGCCGATACAACCGGATCACTGGATACGCGAGCAAGCGCAAGCCCACAACATGATCGAGCCCTTCGTTGAAAACTTGCAACGCGACGGGGTGATTTCTTATGGCTTGTCGTCTTATGGCTATGATGCGCGCGTGTCGGATGAGTTCAAAATTTTCACCAATGTGAATTCGGCGATTGTCGATCCGAAAGATTTTTCCTCCGCCAGTTTTGTCGATCGTCAGACCGATGTCTGCATCATCCCGCCCAATAGTTTTGCACTCGCACGCACCGTCGAATATTTTCGCATCCCGCGCGACACGCTGGTTATCTGTTTAGGTAAATCCACCTATGCGCGTTGCGGTATCATCGTCAATGTCACCCCGCTCGAGCCCGAATGGGAAGGCCATGTGACACTGGAATTTTCCAATACCACGCCGCTGCCCGCTAAAATTTATGCCAATGAAGGCGCGTGCCAGTTTTTATTCCTCAAAGGCGAATCGCTATGCGAAACCTCCTATGCCGACCGTAAAGGCAAATATCAGGGCCAGCAGGGCGTGACATTGCCACGGGTGGAAAAGAAGGCCTGATTCGTTGGACAAGATACGTATCACAGGCGGCAAGCCGCTATCGGGTTCTATCCGTATCTCGGGCGCGAAAAATGCTGCATTGCCGCTGATGTGTGCGTCGCTTTTGTCCGAGCAGCCAGTCACCTTATCCAACATGCCCTATCTCGCCGACATCACCACCATGGCGCGCCTTCTCGCGCAGCATGGCGTCACCCTCACCATGTGCGACCCCACCGAGGAAGGCTTCGGCGGGCGCGAAATTATTTTGAATGCACACTCTATTCCCAATCTAACCGCACCGTATGACATTGTGCGTACCATGCGTGCGTCGGTGCTGGTGCTGGGGCCGTTGCTGGCGCGTTTTGGCCGCGCGCGCGTCTCACTGCCCGGTGGCTGCGCCATTGGTAGCCGCCCGGTCGATATGCATCTCAAAGCACTCGAGCAAATGGGCGCACAGATCGAGCTGGAAGACGGCTATGTCGTCGCGCACGCCCCCAACGGGCTGCATGGGGCCGAAGTGCATTTTGACAAAGTCTCCGTCGGCGCTACGGAAAATATCCTCATGGCGGCGTCGTTGGCACGTGGCACCACCACCTTGCACAATGCCGCGCGCGAGCCGGAAATCGGCGATCTGGTCGAGCTGCTATCCAAAATGGGCGCGCGTATCACCGGTATTCATACCGATACGCTGCGCATCGAGGGCGTCGAGAAATTGCATGCGGCGCATCATCGCGTGATAGCCGACCGCATCGAAACCGGTTCCTATTTATGCATGGTGGGGCTTGCCGGTGGCGAGCTGGATTTGATCGATGCGCGCATGGATACGTCGAGCGCACTGATTGCCAAGCTCGATGCAATCGGCGTGCAGGTTACGCAGACTGAGCGCGGCTTGCATGTCATGCGTGCGGGCGAGGCATTACACCCTGTTGACATCACTACCGAGCCGCATCCGGGCTTCCCCACCGACATGCAGGCGCAGATGATGGCGCTGCTCGCCTGTGCCAATGGCACGTCATCGATCACCGAAACCATCTTCGAAAACCGCTATATGCATGTGCCCGAGCTGGTGCGCATGGGCGCGGATATCGTCATTAAGGGCGAAACCGCTATCATCCGTGGCGTGCCTGCCTTGCGCGGTGCGGAAGTGATGGCGACCGATCTGCGCGCTTCGATGACACTCATCATCGCCGCACTCGCCGCCAAAGGCGAAACCATCATCAACCGTGTGTATCATCTTGATCGTGGTTATGAACGGCTCGAAGACAAACTCACCCAATGTGGCGTCGATATTGAAAGAATCAGGTAGGGGTTTTTCTGTTTGCTCCTGCTACGGCCTAGCCGTAAAGGAGATCCCCGGGATCGGCGATGCCGCCCCGAGGATGACGGTATCATGTAACGTTGTCACCCCGTCGTAGGACGGGGTCTGGCCTTCCTTTCCTGTCCTCATTCTTTATCCTTCGTCATGCTGGCGCTCGACGCCAGCATCTCATCCCA
>DITS01000018.1 GCA_002422205.1 Alphaproteobacteria bacterium UBA6178 | reverse complement strand
GCGATGGAAGCGCTGCGCTGCCCACCGGCTGATGCGGCAATCGACAAGCTATCGGGTGGGGAAAAACGTCGCGTGGCGCTGGCTAAATTGCTGCTGGAAAAGCCCGATATTTTGCTGCTCGATGAGCCGACCAACCATCTGGATGCCGAATCGGTGGCATGGCTGGAGCGCCATTTACGCGATTACACCGGCACCGTGGTAATGGTCACCCATGATCGTTATTTCCTCGATAATATCACCAGCTGGACGCTCGAGCTTGATCGTGGCGAAGGCCGCCCCTATGAGGGCAATTATTCGGGCTGGCTGGAGCAAAAAGCCAAGCAGCTTGCATCCGAGGAGAAGGAAGAATCTTCGCGCCAGAAACAAATTCAGGACGAGCTGGACTGGGTGCGCTCCTCGCCCAAAGCGCGTCAATCCAAGTCCAAAGCGCGTATCAAAGCCTTCGACGATCTGGTCAAACAAGAAAGCGAAAAGCGCATTGGTGAGACCAAAATCGTGATCCCCACCGCGCAGCGGCTGGGCGAGAATGTGATCGAAGCCAAGGGGCTATCCAAATCTTTCGGCGATAAGCTGTTGATTGAGGGGCTGGATTTCCGCCTGCCGCCGGGCGGTATTGTTGGCGTGATTGGCCCTAACGGTGCGGGTAAAACCACGCTGTTTCGCATGATCACGCAGCAAGAGCAGCCCGATAAAGGCTCGCTTGCCATTGGTGATTCGGTGCAGCTGGGCTATATTGATCAATCGCGCGATTCGCTCAATGACAATGCCACCGTCTGGGAGGAAATCTCCGCCGGTCTCGATGTGATTGCGCTGGGCAAACAGGAAGTCAAAAGCCGCGCCTATTGCTCTTGGTTTAATTTCAAAGGGCCCGATCAGCAAAAGAAAGTCGGCAATTTGTCCGGCGGGGAGCGCAACCGCGTGCATCTGGCGAAAATGCTCAAATCCGGTGCCAATGTGTTGCTGCTCGATGAGCCGACCAATGATCTCGATGTCGAAACCCTGCGCGCGCTCGAAGAGGCTTTACTCAATTTCGCCGGTTGCGCCGTCATCATCAGCCATGATCGCTGGTTTTTAGATCGCATCGCCACGCATATTCTGGCTTATGAAGGCGACTCGCATGTGGAGTGGTTTGAAGGCAATTATCAGGAATATGAGGAAGACCGCAAACGCCGCCTCGGCGATTATGCCCTCACCCCTACCCGTATCAAATATAAGCCAATTTCCCGCGCAGCGTAAGGGTCCTCACTACCTCTTATCCACTCTTTACTAATTGTTTCCCCCAGTCTTTTTTGTTATAATGATTCCATGAGGAATGCGAAAGCACCTGATGCTGGTAAGGGGAGATTGTATGCGCGGATTTTCACTGGTTGAGCTCAGCATTGTTCTGGTCATTCTCGGATTGTTGACCGGGGGCATTCTTTCGGGTCAATCGCTCATTCGTGCTGCGGAACTACGCGCCATATCCAATGAAGCTGCTCGTCATTATACGTCTTTTCAGACGTTTCGTGATAAATATGCAGCGCTTCCTGGTGACTTTAAGGATGCCACGCGTTTCTGGCTCACGGACAATGTTGCGGCCACTTGTACGACCAATTCCGGTGCTGCCGGCTCTGCCACCGGTGCATGCGATGGGAACGGCAATGGAGTCATCGACTGCGGGGTGAATGTCATAAATGTAGGCACTGAGGGGTTTCAGCTCTGGAAGCATCTGGCGTTAGCAGGACTCATCGAAGGCACCTATACAGGCCGCACGGCTTTTGCCGATTGCAACAACGCCACCATAGATACCAATGTCCCCCGATCAAAACTTGCTAATGGCGGCTGGGGATTTGCCGCAAATACCATGACGGTCATTAACTCGCCCACTCGTAATTTTACCTTGCCCGGCGGGTTTCCAGCGAATGTACTCGTTTTTGGTGCAGCGAATTTTGGTGCCCCGCCTTCCGCAGGTATTCTCACGCCGGAAGAGGCGTGGAATATTGATACAAAAATAGATGACGGACGCCCAGCTTATGGCAGCATTATCGCCCGAAGCCACTCGGTGTTTGGTGCTAATACTTGCACGACAGCTGCGAATACGAATGATCTCGCAGCCGAATATGCACTCACGATCAAAGCCAAGGAGTGCGCCTTAATTTTCACCAAAATGTTTTAAGGCCTTTATTGACCCGCAGTATGTTAGCTGGATTTGGCAGCTTTTTTGCCGAGTGCTTCGATCAGCCCGTCCAACCCGTTGCGGTTGACGACCGAGCCGAATTCAGAACGCTGGGTGGTAATCATACTCACACCTTCCACCACGATATCCATAATCTTATAGCCGCCGCTTTCTTGCGTGCGGATACGGTAATCCACCATTACATTAGGCTCATTGGTGTTCACCAGTTCCATGGTCAGCAAATATTCGCCCTCACCTTCATCGCGGGTATGGAGAATTTTATATTGCTGGCCGGTATAGTTGGTGAGTCGGGCAGTATAGTTTTTCAGCACAAAGGCTTCGTAATTTTGCAGATAAGCCTGTTGTTGCTCGGGCGTTGCGGCGCGCCAATGGGTGCCCAGCACAAAGCGCGCTACCCACGGAATATCCACATAATTACGGAATAAATTCTCTAGCTGCGCTTGTTTTTGCGCTTTGGGTGTGGATTCGTCCTTCACGATTTCCAACGCATCGCCTGCCAGCCGGTCTGCAAATTGGGCCACTTCATCCGCCGAGGCGTAAGCTCCAGCTGTTGCACCCAGATATAAAACTATTACCGCTAATAAACGCTTCATCCGCTTCTCCTTGAAAAATGACTATGTAATGGACATCACGCCATTAGTCAATGTTCGGGTAAGCCTGATCTTTGGGATTATGGGTGTTGAGAATCTGCGCCTTGCGACGTTGCAGATACCCGCTACGGATCGTGGTGTAGGGATCAAGCGAGGTATCGTAAATCTCATCGATCAGATCGATCGCTTTTTCACGATCCGACACGCCTTTGGTCACCGCAATCGCAATGCTTTCGCCCGATTCCAACGCCCAGGTCCAGGGGTTTAAGCCCACATCGACCACACGGCCAAATGCGTCACGCGTGGTGCTCGGGCCCAAAATCGGCAATACCAGATAGGCGCTGTCGGTATTATCCGACCATACGCCGATGGTCTGACCAAAATCTTCACCGCGATATTTCAGCTCGGTATTCTCACCGGCGAAGTCATACAGACCGCCGAAGCCCAGCGTGGTGTTGAGCATAAAGCGCCAGAAAGACGTCATCGCGCGCTCGCCATCGAGCTGCAACAGCGCATTCACCATGGTCACGGGTTCATAGAAGTTGCTCAGCGCATTCGATACGCCGGTGCGCGCCACTTCGGGCAGCACAAAACGGTAAACTTCCGCCACAGGGCGCAACACAAACGTGTCCACCACTTCGTTAAATGCGAAAACCTGACGGTTAAATGGTTCATACGGATCTTCAGGCGTGGTGGCGACATCCTGTACCGGTGCGCATGCAACCAACCCTTGTATCAACAATACTGCTAACACCGCTTTTTTGAACATTATCGAATCCCTTTTTTTACGCTTGTCGTTTTTTATTTTCTGCCGTGCATGCCATTTAAACCATCAGAAGTTTAATATTTGTTTAAACCGCTCGCCGATTTATTCCGCACAAATCATCTCGCTGTGATTACAGCACAGAAAGATTAATGCAACGTAAATCGCTTGACATGCTAGTGCGTTCTAGGTGACTTGTCGGTAAGGATTTAGCGTAAAAGGCGGGGGCGTGATGTGTTTTCCTCACTTGTTGCTAAAAAGACACATTGGGGAGCGTAGGGAACAGAGCATGTCACATAACCAGCCACAGGTATCATTTGAATTTTTTCCGCCCAAATCAGCGGAGCTCGAAGCCTCCTTGTGGCAGGCGATTGAACAGCTGGCGCCGCTAGGTCCGCGCTTTGTTTCCGTGACATACGGCGCGGGCGGCACCACGCGCGAGCGCACGCATGCGCTGGTGGCGCGCATCCGCCGCGACACGGCGCTGGAGCCTGCGGCGCACCTCACCTGTGTGGGGGCCAACCGCGATGAAATTGACACCATCGCGCGTGAATACTGGCAGGCAGGCGTGCGCCATATTGTAGCGTTGCGCGGCGACGCGCCCAAGGACCAGCCGCATTATGTGCCGCATCCGCAAGGCTATGCTTATGCCGATGATCTGACGATCGGGTTGCGTGCCATCGCCGATTTCGAAATCAGCGTCGCCGCCTATCCCGAAACGCATCCGGAAGCCAGCAGCCCGCAGGCCGATATTGATCATCTGAAACGCAAAGTGGATGCCGGTGCCACCCGCGCCATCACGCAATATTTTTTCGATATCGCGCATTATGAACGTTTTATGGATAAGCTGGCTAAAGCGGGCATTAGCATCGAAGTCACACCCGGCGTGCTCCCCATCGGCAATTACGCCCAGATGGTGCGTTTCAGCGCCATGTGTGGCACGTCGGTGCCAGCGCATATTCATACTTTATTTTCCGGGCTGGAAGACGAGCCGGAGCTGCATCGTTTGCGCGCCATCGATGTGGCCTTTGCCCAATGCGAGGATTTAGTGAAAGCAGGCGCTAAAAGCCTTCATTTCTATACGCTTAATCGTGCCGATCTGGTGATGCCGGTCTGCCAGTTGCTGGGTATTGCTGCGCCTAAATCTGCATCGTGACGTAGCCCAGCACCAGTATCACGCAAATGGTGGAAAAATAGGTAATACCAAAGCGAAAAGACGACGCTGCAAAGCCGATTGTAATCCAGATAGCGGCAATCCCCAGTGTTAATGGCAGAAATACCAGCTTAATAAATGAGCGCATAACACCTCCCAATGTCATGCCTCATCTTAGCAAATGCATGTGTCAGTTTAGTGACGGTTTGATGGTTTTTATGCTCGCTTCTGCTCCGGGCTACTGGCCTTGCGCAATGCGCCTAACGCTTCGCGACTCAAGGCTCGGACCCTGTCCTCGTGCTTACTTTTTTCCTATCTAATCTTGTCATTCCCGCGACAGCGGGAATCCAGCCTTACTTGCTTCAAGTAGATCCCCGGGATCGGCGATGCCGCCCCGAGGATGACGGTATCATGTAACCTTGTCACCCCGTCGTAGGACGGGGTCTGGCCTTTCTTCCCTGTCCTCATTCTTTATCCTTCGTCATGCTGACGCTCGACGCCAGCATCTCATCCCA
>DITS01000040.1:187-44688 GCA_002422205.1 Alphaproteobacteria bacterium UBA6178 | reverse complement strand
ATGCCGCACAGGCCAAAGCCGCCGGACATAATCGTCATATCGTCGCGCAGTAAATCTTTCAGCGCCTCTTTAGCATTCGTGTAGACTTTATTGACCATGTCAGGCTCCTTGATTAGTCGTAAGATAATAGCAAGCTTACCCGAAGGCTTCCAGAGAATTTTATAGTGTCATGCCGTGTTTATCACGGCATCCGGACTGACTGCAAGACCGGACCCCGTCATGCGACGGGGTGACATTATGAAAACTGGAATAACACTGAAATTGTACTCACGCCGCGTCACGGTTAAAGGCGCGCCATGCGATGTCGCGGCGGCAAAAACCGTGCGGCCAGTCGATTGCATCAACGGCTTTATACGCCTGGACTTGCGCGGCTTCGATGGTTTTGGCCACTGCCGTTACACCCAGCACGCGGCCTCCGGTTGCCCGTAATGTATCGCCTTCGCGCGCCGTTCCGGCATGAAATACCGTCACGCCATGTAGCGCTTGCGCTTTCTCCAGCCCACGAATTTCGGTGCCTTTTTCATACTCATTCGGATAGCCTTTAGCGGCCATCACCACGCATACCGCCGCATCATCCGATAATTCAATTTTCATATCGCCTAAACCGCGTGTCGCCAGTTGCAGCAGCATCTGCGCCAGATCGCCCTTGATACGCGGCAAAACCACCTGCGCTTCGGGGTCACCAAAGCGGCAATTATATTCAATCAGCTTTGGCCCCTCTTGGGTGATCATCAAGCCCGCAAATAAAATCCCATGATAGGGCATGCCGTCGGCTTTCATGCCTTTCACCGAGGGGATGATAATTTTTTCCATTACCTCGGCGCTCAGCGCTTTGGTCATTACCGGAGCGGGCGAATAGGTGCCCATGCCGCCGGTATTGGGGCCGGTATCGCCATCGCCCACGCGTTTATGGTCTTGGGCTGATCCGATCTCGATTGCATGCTCGCCATCGCACAAGGCAAAAAAGCTCGCCTCTTCGCCTATCATGCATTCTTCGATCACCACGCGCGCACCGGCATCGCCAAAGCGCCCCGCAAAACATTCATCAATCGCGCGGATGGCTTCTTCCACCGTTTGCGCCACCGTTACGCCTTTGCCTGCGGCAAGCCCGTCGGCTTTCACCACAATCGGCGCGCCTTCGCTATGCACATAGGCAATCGCCGCTTCGGCTTCACCAAAGGTGGCGTATTTGGCAGTGGGAATATCATATTTATCGCACAGTTTTTTGGTGAAATCTTTGGAGCCTTCCAGCTGCGCTGCGGCTTGTGACGCGCCGATAACAGCAATATCCGCTTGGCGCAGCGCATCGCTCACCCCATCGACCAATGGCTGCTCAGGGCCGATTACCACCAGCGTAATAGTTTCCTTCTGACAAAATGCGATCATGTCTTCCGCTGTTTTGAGCGGCAGACAGGTTGCCACATCCGCAATGCCCGCATTGCCGGGCGCGCACCATAATTGTGGCTTGCTCGCACTGCGTGCTAATGCCCAGCATAATGCATGTTCGCGGCCACCGGAGCCTATCACCAGAATCTTCATACCCACTCCTTTTGTCATGCCGTCTTTATGGCGGTATCCGGCTTTTGTCCAGACTATAAAGCATGTTTGCAGCCCCCGCAATAAATGCGGGGTGACAAATGAATGAAAATGACTAGCATCATGCGATGCCTGCACCCACACATAACCAACCCGAATATTCGGTCAGCGAAATCTCCGGCGCGCTCAAACGCGTAGTCGAGGATCATTTCGGCTATGTGCGCATTCGCGGTGAAATATCAGGCTTTAAGCGCGCCGCATCGGGGCATCTCTATCTCGATCTGAAAGACGATAAAGCCGTCATCAATGGCGTGATGTGGAAAGGTACCACCACGCGATTGTCTTTCAAACCTGAAGACGGGCTGGAAGTCGTCTGCACCGGCAAAATCACCACCTATGCGGGCAGCTCACGTTATCAAATCGTGATCGACCAGATGGAGCCAGCGGGCGCGGGTGCCTTAATGGCACTATTAGAGCAACGTAAAAAAGCACTCGCTGCCGAAGGGCTGTTCGATCCGGCACGTAAAAAACCCCTGCCCTTTATGCCGCAGGTCATCGGCGTGGTCACCTCCCCCACCGGCGCCGTCATCCGCGATATTTTACACCGCCTGTCCGAGCGTTTCCCCGTGCATGTGATCGTCTGGCCGGTGCGTGTGCAAGGCGAAGATGCGGCGGATGAAATCGCCGCTGCGATTCGTGGCTTTGATGCGTTGCCGCAAAAGAGTCCAGAGTCCAGAGTTCAGAGTTCAGTGGAACAAAAACCGCGGTCAGGAGACCGCGCCAGCCTTGAGCCGCGCCCATCGGGCGAGCAGGAGGCGAGCCGCGGGGGCAAAATAATACCTCGCCCCGACCTGCTCATCGTCGCGCGCGGGGGTGGCTCGATCGAGGATTTATGGTGTTTCAACGAAGAAATGATCGTGCGTGCGGTGGCGGAATGCTCCATTCCGCTGATCTCCGCCGTCGGGCATGAAACCGACACTACTTTGATTGATTATGTCTCCGACAAGCGAGCCCCGACTCCCACCGCTGCCGCCGAAATCGCCGTGCCAGTGCGCGAAGAGTGGCTGTTCAATCTACGCCAGCAGGCGCTGCGCATGCAGCAATGCATCTCGCGCCTTTTACAGCATCGCAAGGAACGTGTTGAGGGGTTGGCGCGCGGCATTCCCAATCCGGCGCAGCTGCTCGCTTTTGCCACGCAGCGGCTGGATGATTGGAGTGATCGCCTGTCCAAATCATTGCCTGCTTTTGTGACGGTGAAATCGCATCGGCTGCAGCTGGTGGCGTCGCGGCTGAATGCGCAGCAATTGCTGCAACATATCGCGCGCGAAAAAGCCCAGTTGGTGCGCATCGGTGATCGGTTGCATCCGCTTATCACACGCCGTCTGCAGCAGGACGAACAAAAACTTTATGCGCAGCAAAAATTATTCGATTCACTCAATTATGTGAATGTGCTCAAGCGTGGCTATGCGCTGGTGAAGTCTCCCGATGGCGCGCTGTTACCCTCGCGCTCCGCCACCGCCTCGCACTCCACATTGCATATTACCTTCCATGATGGCGACATCGTCACCCATAGCAGCGCCCCCACCAAATCAAAGAAGAAGCTGGCGGATGATCAGTCGAGTTTGTTTTAATTTTGCTTTTTATCCTGTCATTCCCGTGGCTCGCAGAGCAAGAGTGCAGGATATCATGAGGCGGTCTGAGACCTTTCATGCACCAGATTTACGCTTGCGTTGAATGCGGCCAACGCTTATGCACCCAGAACCATTGCGACGGGTTGGCGCGCACCCATGCTTCGATACGGCTATTAATGCGCTCGGTAATATGGCGAATGGTTTGTGCACGCGTGGGCTGCTGCTCCCACGTAATCGGCGCTTCGATGTGAATGGCAAATTCAGCGCCTTTGCCGCGCAAGCAATAGCAGGGCAATAATATCACTTGATGTTTGAGTGCCAGCTGCGCCGCCGAAGGCGTTGTCATTGCATCGGTGCCCATAAAATCCACTGCGATGCCATCATTGGCTTTCTGATCCATCAGCAGGGCTACATGTTGCTGCTTTTTCAGCGCTTGCAGTACGGCACGCGCGCCCTTCATTCCCTTAGCATGCAGATGCGGGCTGTGGGGTGTGCGCAGTTTTTGCACCAGCCATTCAGTGAGCGGATTATTGGCAGGCCGGTAGAGCAAATGCACCGGCGCCTGTTGCCGGTGCGCCGCAACGGGCAAGCATTCCCAATTTCCTATATGTGCAGAAATAAACACAATGCTACGCTTACTCTCCAGCGCCTGTTTTACATATTCCTGGCCCGATGCAATCGCGATGCGTGATGCAAAACGGCGCGTGGACAAATGCGCATATTCGCAAAAAATGCGGCCCAAATTATCCCACATTCCACGCATAATATTGGCGCGCTGCGCCTCGCTTAGCTGCGGCATGGCGGTAGCAATATTATGCTGCGCCACGCGGTGAACGCGCAGATGCGGCCCCAATTTGCGCGCCAGCCAGCCACCAAAGTCCGATGCCTTATCCAGTGGCATCACGCGCAACATCGCGTAGCCCGCAACGGCGAGCGCCGCTTCTCCAACGTAGCGGATGCGTTTCATGATGCGATACCCTGCAAAATCTGTTGCAGCATATTTTCTTGTTGTTGGACCTGTAATTGCACCGGCAGCACCATCACCTTTTCTTTGAAAGGATACGGCAGGCGGACATAATCTTTTTCGGTGGTGATCAGTTGCGCGTCATGCTGCGTGGCTTCGCGCTGCAATTGTTCGATATCGGCCTGTGTAAAATAATGATGATCCGGAAAACGCGTGCTCAACGTGATCTCCGCCCGCAGCGATTGCACGGTGGCAAAAAATTTCTCCGGATGGGCAATGCCCGCGAATGGATGCAGTTTTTTGCCTTGCAGCGACAATGCGTCGGGCTGCAGCACACCGTGATACGTTGGTTTATCAGCAGGGATCGCGCGGCTGATGCGCGGGTTGGTCTGCTCGCCTAAAATCAGCACCATATCGGCTTTGCGCATGCTGCGCGCCACCGACTCGCGGCACGGGCCAGCGGGCAGCAAAAAACGGTTGCCAAAGCCATAGCCGCCATCCACCACCAAAATGCTCAGCGACTTTATCAGCGACGGGTTTTGCAAACCATCATCCATGATGATCACATCGGCGCCTTCGGCAATCGCCGCGCGCGCCGCATTCAGACGCCGCCGCGCCACATAGCAGGGCGCATGCTGTGCAATCAGCAACGGCTCATCACCCACTTCTGTGGCGTCATGCAATGCGGGGTCCACCTTCACGGTTCCCTGATATTGTCCGCGATAGCCACGGCTGATCACTGCCGGTTTTTTGCCTGCCTGTTGCAGCCACGTGCATAGCGCAATGACGGTGGGTGTTTTGCCTGCGCCGCCTACCGTATTATTGCCCACGCATATCACCGGCACGCTCACTGCCTGTGGCGTAATGCGCGCCATGCGTAGCGCCGTAATGACGCGGTAGAGCCACGCCACCGGTAGCAGTGCCCATGCAAGAGCACCGCGCGATTCCCAATGCGACGGGCTCATCATAAACCAGGGCTTTCACTTGGTATTTCAGCGATGGTTTTGGCATCAAGCAATTGTCGCAGCGCGTCGCTTAATTGCAATACCGTGCCGGTTTTCGCATTCACAAATTCATGCGCGGTACGTGCATAGCGTTCCTGCATTTCATGGTCGCGCAACAGCTCGGTGACTTTTTGTGTCAGCTCGTCCAATGTGCGGGTTTGAATCAGCGCATCGGCATCGATCATTTCTTTGCAAATGCCACGAAAATTATGCATGTGTGGGCCGCATAAAATCGCGCAATCCAGCTGTGCCGCTTCAATCGGATTGTGGCCTCCGCGTGGCACCAGCGTGCCGCCAATCAGCACAATGCCCGCCAGCCGGTAAAAAATCCCCAGCTCACCCATGGTGTCGGCAATATAAATATTGGTCTCAGGCAGAATCACCTGGTTTTTACTGCGCTGTGCGCTGGTGAGTTTATGCTTGGCCATCAGCCGCATAATCGCTTCACCGCGATGCGCGTGACGTGGTACAATCACCGTCAGCATATCAGAGAAAATTTCGCGCAGTGCGATATGCATGGTGGCGATTTGGTCTTCTTCGCCCTCATGCGTGCTGGCTGCCAAAAATATATGGCGTCCGCCCATCAACGTAATCACTTCGCTGGTGCTGGTGGGCTCGGCAGGCAGCGGCGGGGCATCATATTTCAAATTGCCCAACTCACCGATATGGGTGGCTCCGAGATTTTTATATTTACGTGCATCTTCCTTGCTGCCAGCAAAAAGCAAATCGAAGCAGCCGGTCATTTGCAGAAAAAAGCTACGCGCGCGCAACCATTTTTTATGTGAGCGATCCGACATGCGCGCATTGACCAGCGCCATTTTAGTGCCGCGCGCATGGGTTTGCATAATCAGGTTTGGCCATAATTCTGATTCGACCCAAATCGCCAAATCCGGTTTCCAATGCGTAAGAAACCGGCTGACAGCCTGTGGCGTATCGACCGGCACAAACTGATGAAAAGCCCGATGCGGCAAGCGCGAAAGAATCGTTTTCGACGAGCTGACCGTGCCAGTGGTCACCAGCAGATTCACATCGCTGTAGCGCTCATGCAGCGCATCGAGCAGCGGAATCACCGAATTGGATTCGCCCACACTCGCCGCATGCAGCCATATCAGCCGACCTGCCGGGCGCGACAGGCTGGCTTTGCCAAAACGTTCGGGCAAGCGCATTGCGTCTTCTTTGCCTTTGATCTGCCGCCAGCGCAGCCACAGCACAATCAGCGGCGCCGCACACCATGATACTATGTAATACATCCGTGCCATATTTATAAACTCTGCATGCGTTGATCGGCATCGTGGGTTAATTGATTTAAGGTGGATTCCAGCTGCAATCGGCTGGCTTCAATGTGTGTTTTATCCTGCGTATCGCTCGCCTGAATCGGCGCGCCTACCTCTATCACAATACGCGAAAATGGCAATGGGATCATAAATCCGTCCCAGCTGCGCAGGCGCTTGGCGCGCGAAGCGCTGAAGGTCACCGGAATCATCGGGCGGCCTGTTTGCGCCGCCATATAGACGGAGCCTTTGGCCGCCACATAGGCAGGCCCGCGCGGCCCGTCTGGCGTGATCGACACATTGCTGCCCTGATCGAGCACTTCGCCCATCAGCCTTGTGGCTTCGCGCACGCCACGGCTGCTGGAGCCGCGAATACTATCAATGGCAAAATGCCGCACGGCTTTGGCTATCAGCTCGCCGTCGCGATGGTGCGAAATCAACACGAACATTTTGCGCCCGGGCGGTTTGTAGAAAGGCAATAAAATCATACGCCCATGCCAGAAGCAAAAAATGCCGGATTTATCGCCATCCGCATAGGCTTTTGCATCGGGATGCACATGGCTGGTAACGCGGAATGTCAAGCTCATCAGGCGCAAAAGCCATGTGGCCAGCGTCACCGCGATGTCCTGAAACAACGCATGGGTAAAAACACGCCGGTGCAGCGGCAAGCGGTAGGGGCGCGTCATTGGGCACGCTCCGTTTTCGGTGCAAACTGCATGTGGTATAGCTCGCTATAGCGGCCCTGTTGCGCCAGCAGCGCCTCATGCGTGCCCGATTCCACCACGCGCCCATGATCGAGCACATAGATGCAATCGGCATGGCGAATGGTTGAAAGGCGATGCGCAATCACCAGCGTGGTGCGATGCTGCATCAGCGTTTCCAACGCATGCTGCACACTGCGTTCCGACTGGCTATCCAGCGCAGAGGTGGCTTCATCGAGCAATAATATCGGTGCGTTTTTCAGCATGGCACGGGCGATGGATAAACGCTGGCGTTGCCCGCCCGATAGTTTTACCCCATGCGGGCCAATCACCGTATCATAGCCTTTGGGTAGCTGCATGATAAAGCCATGCGCATCGGCCTGCGTGGCGGCGGCAATAATCTCATCCTCGCTCGCATCGAGACGGCCATAGGCAATATTTCCGCGCACGGTATCGTCGAACAACACCACCTCCTGACTCACCAGTGCCATCTGTGCGCGTAATGAATCCAGCGTGACATGGCGAATATCTTGCCCATCAATAGTAATGCCGCCTTCGTTCACTTCATAAAAACGCAAAGCGAGATTGATCAAGGTGGTTTTGCCGCTGCCGGATGAGCCGACTAACGCCACGGTTGAGCCTGCGGGCACCTCAATATTCAGCTCATGCACACCGGCGCCGTCAGGGCCATAATGAAAGCTGACCTTATCAAATTTTACCGCACCTTTATCAAGCTGCAAGGGTTTGGCATCGGCTGCATCGGCAATGGCAGGCTTCACATCGAGCAAGGCAAAAAAGCGTTGCGCCGCTGCGAGGCCTTCCTGCAAATGCGTGTTGAGCGAGGCGATGCTTTTAATCGGTTTATACGCCATCAGCATCGCCGCAATAAAAGAGAAAAACGCGCCGGGTGTGGTGATACCGGCAATCACCTTATAACCACCATACCAGATTACCGCCGCAATGGCGATACCGCCGAGGGTTTCCATCATCGGCGCGGCTGCCGCCTGCACCCTTGCGGCTTTGTAATAGAGCGCGAACAACCGCTCAATCGCCGATTTGGCGCGGTCATATTCAAACTGCTCACGACCATAAGCCTTCACCACGCGCACACCCTGAAAGCTTTCATCGAGCTGCGCGGTAAACTCGCCCAGCTCCGCCTGCGTGCCGTCGGAGATTTTGCGCATGCGTTTGCCTAAGCGAATAATCGGCCAGATCGCCAGCGGAAACCCGACCAGCGCAATCAGTGATAATTGCCAGCTTTGGTAAAACATCACCCCGATCAAAAATACCATGGTGAGCAATTCTTTGGCAACGCCAGTGAGCACACTGGAGATGGAGTGGCGCATCATCTGAATGTCGTTGGTGAAGCGCGAAATCAGCCGCCCCGATGCCTGATCATGAAACATCGTCAGATCGGCGCGCATCAGATGGCGGAATAAATCCAGCTGCATATCGGCAATGACGCGCTGACCGACAAAGCGCATCAGAATTGTCTGCCCATAGGTGGCGATGCCGTTTATCAGTGCAATGCCCATCACCACCGCCGGGATAATGGCGAGCATGCGCATATTTTTATTCACAAAAATTTCATCAAGCGCTGGTTGCAACACCCATGCATGCGCCGCCGTCGATGCCGCCGCCACGATCATGCATGCCACCGCCAGCCATATTTTTTTGTGGTGATGCAGCACATATTCACGCAGTACGCGGCGCAGCAAAACGGGGCGGATTTCTTTGGGCACATAGGCTTTGGGTTTTTTGTCGCGCTTGGCCATGGCTCAGGCTCCGGCCACCATCATGCGTTCAACGCATAATGTGGGCGTGTTGGTGGCCGTCTCAAAGTGCAAATCATTGGCGGCTTGCAGGGTGGCAAACATATCGCACACATTGCCCGCAATCGTCAGCTCGCTCACCGCATAGCTCAGCTGGCCATTTTCAATCCATAAGCCCGATGCGCCCTGCGAGTAGTCACCAGTCACGATATTCACGCCCGAGCCGAATGCATCGGTGACATAAAAACCATTCTCGATTTCTGCGATCAGCGCTTGCGGGCTTTTGCCGCCCGCTTCAATGTACAAATTGGTCGAAGACGGATACGGCGCGCTGCCCAGTCCGCGCACGGCATGACCGGTAGTGTGCAGGCCCAGCTGCGCCGCCGAGCGCATGTCGAGCAGCCAGCTTTGCAGACGGCCTTGCTCGACAATCACACGTTTGCCATTTTTTACCCCCTCCGCGTCGAACGGTTTGGAGCCTAAGCCGCGCAAACGGTGCGGATCATCGATAATCGAAATGGCTTGCGGGAATAATTCTTCGCCCATGCGGTTTTTCAAAAAGCTGGTGCCGCGCGCAATTGACGTGCCCGAAATGGCGCTGGCAAAACTGCTCAGCAGCGAGCGCCCCACACGCGGATCAAATATCACCGGCACTTGCTGCGTGCTGACTTTTTTCGGATTCAGCCGTTGCAACGCGCGTTGCGCCGCCAGTTCGCCGATGCTATGCGCATCCTGCAAATCGGCAGTATGCCGCGCCATGCTATAGGCATAGTCGCGTTCCATTTTGTCGCCTTTACCTGCCAGCACCGTGACCGACAAGGACGAAGAGCTGCTTTCATAGCGGCGCGCAAAACCCGCTGACGTCGCCAGCGCAATCCGGTTGCGGCTGATTTGCGCATCGGCGCCTTGCGAGTTGGTGATGCCGGCTTTGCTGCGCGCGGTGTCTTCCATCCGCGCGCATTGCTCACGCATCCAGTCAATATCCGGCTCATGGCTATCATGCAGTTGCAAGTCCGCTACCTCGCCCGCCCATACGCTCGATTCAGCCAGCATGGTATAGGGGTCATCCAGCGACGCGCGCGCCATCGCCACTGCGCGTTCGCACGCTTCCATCAGCGCCGCTTTCGATAAATCGGTGGTGGAGACGATCGCGCTTTTATGGCCCACAAACACGCGCAAGCCCAGCCCGCTGGATTCGGCACGTTCGGTGTCTTCAGGTATTCCAAGCCGCTGCGATACCGCCAGATCAACTGAATCCACGACCAGCGCGTCAGCGGCATCGGCCCCGCATGCTTTAGCGGTATCCAGCGCTTGCTGCGCAACGGAAAGAATATCGGTTTCTGACATGGGCACAGATATAGCCGCTGAGAACCTCAAATACCAGTGGGTTTTTGATGAATTGAGGGTCATGCCGGTGCCAATTTCTTCCTTTACGGCACCAAATTCGCTGTCATACCCGCGAAAGCGGGTATCCAGAAAGACAGCCAGACTAGATTCCCGCTTTCGCGGGAATGACACCATCACATCACGCTAATCGCTATCGGGCCAAATCGGCTTGCCCGAAGTCGGCAGCCCGTAGGCCTCCCAATTGGCGCTGACTTTGGCGATAATATCCTCATCCATCCGTATTTTTTCGCCCCATTCGCGGGTGGTTTCGCCGTCCATTTTATTGGTGGCGTCCAGCCCCATTTTGCCACCAAGGCCGGACACGGGCGAGGCAAAATCAAGGTAATCAATCGGGGTGTTCTCCACCAGCGTCACATCACGCACGGGGTCCATGCGCGTCGACATCGCCCAGATCACATCCTTCCAGTCGCGGCAATTGATATCATCATCGACCACAATCACGAATTTGGTATAGACAAACTGCCGCAAAAATGACCAAACCCCCATCATCACGCGCTTGGCGTGACCGGCATAGGCTTTTTTGATCGACACCACCGCCACGCGATAGGAGCAGCCCTCCGGCGGCAGCCAGAAATCGACAATTTCGGGGAATTGCTGTTGCAGCAGCGGAATAAACACCTCATTCAGCGCCTCGCCGAGCACGGAGGGCTCATCCGGCGGACGTCCGGTAAAGGTGCTTAAATAAATCGGTTTTTTGCGCATCGTCATCGCGGTGATGGTAAAGACCGGAAAGGGCTCGACGCTATTATAATAACCGGTATGGTCGCCATACGGCCCTTCATCGCCATATTCGGTCAGCGATACATAGCCTTCCAACACAATCTCGGCACTCGCAGGCACTTTCAGCGGCACGGTTTTACAATCCACTAGCTCCAGTTTTTTGCCGCGCAGCAGCCCTGCAAACTGATATTCCGACAAGGTGTCCGGCACCGGCGTCACCGCCGCGAGTATCGTCCCCGGATCGGCACCGATTACCACTGCCGCTGGCAACGGCTCGCGCGAGGATTGCTTCCACCGCGCATGATGCTGCGCCCCGCCACGATGCTTCAGCCAGCGCATCAATGTCTGGTTTTTATTCAGCAGCTGCATGCGGTAAATGCCCAGATTGTAGTTGTCGCGCTTGTCTTCTTTTCCCTCGTCATCCTCAAGCGGGCGTCGCCCGTCTTGGGGATCTCCTGAAGTGGATTCCCGACACTCGCTATGCTCGGTCGAGAATGACGAGTGCTTTTCTTTCGCCGTCGGCCCCTTTGTCACCACCAGCGGCCAGGTAATTAGCGGCGCAGGCTCATTCGGCCAGCAGGTCTGCACCGGCAGCAACGACAGATCAATCTCATCCCCCGTCAGCACTACTTCCTGGCATGGCGCTTTGCTCACATTTTTGGGGCGCATGTGCATCGCCTGTTTCAAAACCGGCAACATCTCCCACGCCTCGCGCCAGCCGCCGGGCGGCTCGGGTTGTTTCAAAAATGCCAGCGTTTCGCCCACTTCGCGCAATTGTTCCGGCGTACGGTTCATGCCCAGCGCGACACGCTCGACCGTGCCGAATAAATTGACCAGTACCGGCATCGAGGATTGGCGCGTACCAACAGCGCCCTCACTGAACTCTGGACTCTGGACTCTGGACTCTGTCTCTACAACCACATTCTCGAACAACACCGCAGGGCCGCCCTCGGCCAGTAGTCGGGTCTGAATCTCCGTCATTTCCAGATGAGTCGATACCGGATGGCTCACGCGCACGAGCAGTCCGCGTTTTTCCAGCTCATCCATAAAATCGCGCATTGAATCAAACATGCCTTTGCTTAGCGCCTGCGGCAGCAAAGCGCAAGCTGCTCCTAAACCCCCACGTCATGCTGGGGCTCGACCCCATCTCTCATAAGACAAACTCCGACAGAGATACTAGCATCAAACGCCAGTATGACATGCTTAAAAACGCGTGCCGATAAAAAACTTCAATCCAATATCCGGCGCATCGTCGGAAATGCCGAAGAGCAGGCCAGTCTGATAGCTCACATCCTCGCTCAATTTGCCTTTGAGCACCGGCCCGATGCGGTGGCCTTGCGCGTTATAGCCTGCCCAGTCATCAACCGCACCAAGATTATTAAACATCTCCATCCCAAGGCTGTGATGCTGCCAGATATTGGCCATGGCCTGCCAGCGCATCTCGGCGGTGGGGGTGTGCTCGGCATCACTGCCAAGCTGTGTGCCCAACAAGCTGTTATGGCGGAAGGTGAATCCGTAGCGCGAAATCTGATAGAGCCAGAATAGGCGTGCCGAATCGGCCCCGTCATCGCCATCGGCCATGCTGTAAGCCAGTTTAACACTGCCATCAAATCCGTCCGTTTCATCTTCAAATAACTGCCATTTGATTTCGGCATCGGTTGCACGATATTCAAGGTGGCCGCCCTCGCGCTGCTCTTGTTTGGTGATCAATCGAAGATCGAAGGTTTCACTCAGCCCATAGTTGATATGCAGTCTTTGCTGGTAGCGATCGGGGCTGTCTTCATCATATTCACTGCCCATCCGCCATTCGACGGCCACGCCTTCGCGCACATCGGGCCCGCTCACATTTGAGTTGGTGGCCCCTGCATGCGGCGCAAAAAAGCTCAATCCCGCGCTAAGCGCGATGAAAAAGGATGGGTTTTTCATCGCATCTTTATGCCATAATCAGCGGGTTGATACTAATTACAATTTTGTATAGTTAGTCAAAATTCTTCCACAGTTGTTTGGGAATCTCGGCGTTCATTTTTTGCTCCATGACCGCCATTTCCTCGCCATTCCACTGATAGCGCACAAAATTAGTCTGATACCCCACCTCACCGCGCACCCAGACATCAAATTGCGGTGCTTCGCCATATACTTGTTTAATACGGAATTCATAGACATAGGCGTTGAAGCTTTTCTTCCAGCCATCATCGCCTGATAAATATAAATAGAGTGGCTGACCGGCGGCGTTATGGAACAGGTTTTTCGTCTGCCTTCCACATTCAAAGCCGCGCGCATCCAGCACATAATCGGGTTGTCCGTCCTGATTAAAATCGGCTTGTTCGATAAATTTGGGCGAGAATTTAAATATTTCACCCAGCGCGTGGCACATTTCGCCTGCGTAATCGATGTCCTTTTGCACCGCTTCGGGCAGTGCGGCTGGCGGGTTAGCTAGTTGCGACAATATCAGGAGCGTGGCGAGCATGGTCATCATCCTTTGCAGTATGCTGCGCAGTGTATCAGAAAATGACGGTAAGGGAAATGGCAGGGCTTCTGCCCTCCTTGCGCCACGCCCGTAAGGGCTACATTAGAGAGTAACCCACCAGTCCGTCTTCGCTAAAGCTTCGCCGGACACTGCTTCGCTCTAATGGTCTGCACGTGGCTGCGCCACGCGTAGCCCTAAGGTGCGAAGCGTGGTAGGGGCAGAGGGACTTGAACCCCCGACAAAGACGTTATGAGCGTCCTGCTCTAACCACTGAGCTATGCCCCCACGCCATGTGGATTAGCAAAATAATCGGGAATATCCAAGTAAAAGCTGGTGTCTACCAGCCAAGTTTATCGAAGCTGGGTTCGGTACCGGCAGAGAAGCGGCAATAGGTGAAGCCTTCGTTCCATGCTTGTTTATACAGCTCATTACTGCCCATTTCGGGGCGTTTCTGGAAGCCAAATGCGGCTTTATACAGCGGGCCACCTTGCGCCGAAAGGCCGGTATTACAGCCATCTTCCCAGCCCAGCCGGTATTCCGGCGGGCCGGATGCGCCCACCATATACAGCGACATATCGCGGCAAGCCGTGAGTGCCAGCGCCACAAGCGCAATGGTGATTATTTTTTGCATACTGACAGTATAGCATAAGAAATCAGGGGAAATTTGAAGTTTTTGTGACAGTCGACTGTCTGTCATTTCCTGATTTGACAGCGAGAAAGTGGATCCCCGGGATCGGCTCTGCCGACCCGAGGATGACGATAATTAGGGGGAGTGAGGATGACGGTATTATAGGAAGTTGTCACCCCGTGCTTGTCACGGGGTCCGCCTAGATGCATGTTAAGAAAGGCCAGACCCCGTCATACGACGGGGTGACAGCAGTACAAATTCACTTCCCCCTCTCCCTCAGGGAGAGGGTCGGGGCGTGCGGCTCTTACTTGCTTAATGTAAAGGATATCCCCGGGCTCGGCTACGCCGCCCCGAGGATGACGGTTTCGAAAGGTGACAATTCCCTGAACTCTGGACTCTGAACTCTGAACTCTAAACCCTCACCGGCACCCCTGCCGCCTGCATGGCGGCTTTGGCCTGCGCGATGGTGAAGGTGCCGAAATGGAACACGCTCGCCGCCAGCAGCGCATCGGCATGGCCTTCGGTAGCGCCTTGCGCAAAATGCTCCAGCGCCCCTACCCCGCCGGATGCGATGATCGGCACATTCACCGCATCGGCAATCGCGCGCGTCATGGGGATATCAAATCCCTGTTTGGTGCCATCACGATCCATTGATGTCACCAGCAATTCGCCCGCGCCATAGGCCACCATGCGCTGCGCCCATTCCACCGCATCAATGCCCGTCGGGTTGCGCCCGCCATGAGTAAAAATCTCATATAGGTTTCCTGCTCCGGTCTGCTGACCTCGCTCTTGTCCCTTATCTTTTTCTTCACTGGACGCTGAACGCTGAACTCTGGACTCTACGCTCTTACGCGCATCAATCGCCACCACAATGCATTGCGAGCCAAATTTCTGCGCCGCTTCGCGCACAAATTCGGGGTTATGCACGGCAGCGGTATTGATGGATACTTTGTCCGCACCTGCATTCAGCAGGCGGCGGATATCGTCCAATGTGCGCACGCCGCCACCCACCGTTACGGGGATAAAACACACGCTTGCCACGCGTTCCACCACATCATAAATCGTAGCGCGGTTATCGGATGAGGCGGTAATATCCAAAAAGCATAATTCATCGGCGCCTTGCGCGTCATAAATGCGTGCCTGCTCCACCGGATCACCGGCATCGACCAGATCAACAAAATTCACGCCTTTGACCACGCGGCCATCCTTGACATCAAGGCAGGGGATGATGCGTTTTTTGAGCATTATTGCGTGTGCTTTCGTAAAAAGCCAACAATCGCGAGCAGCACAACCGCACCCAATGTCGCGGTAAAAATCTGACCAATCATGCCGGTTATCACAATCCCCAGCATGCGCAGTAATATGGCACCCAATACGCCGCCGATCACGCCAATCAGCATATTCATCCACAGGCCGAATCCCTGATTCTTCATCAGCTTTCCCGCCAGCCATCCGGCCAGCGCCGCAATCAATAATCCGATAATCAGTCCGACGGGGTTTATCACCATATTATTACCCCACCAGCCGCAATGCTTTTTCGGGGTCGATCGCGCCGTCATACATGGCGCGGCCAATAATGGCACCGGCAATGCCGCTCGATTCGAATGCTTTAATCGCCAGCAAATCATGAATCGACGACACACCACCCGAGATAATCACCGGCGTCGAAATCCGCTCGGCCAATGCCACGGTTTCGGGAATATTGGGGCCTTGCATCGCGCCGTCGCGGTTGATGTCGGTGTAAATAATCGCACATACACCCGCATCTTCAAATTTCAGCGCCAGCTCGGCGGCATGCATGTCGGACACTTCGGCCCAGCCTTCCACCGCTACCATGCCCGCCTGCGCATCGATACCCACCGCCACTTTGCCGGGAAATGCCTTGCACGCATCTTTCACAAATTGCGGGTCACGCAGTGCCTGTGTGCCAATGATTACGCGCGCAATGCCCGCCTCCAGCCAATGCTCGATATGCTGCATGCTGCGAATGCCACCGCCCAGCTCCACCGGCATATTCACTTCGGCCAGAATCGCTTTGACTGCATCGGTGTTGACCGATTTACCTTCAAACGCACCGTTCAAATCGACCACATGCAGCCATGGGAAGCCTTGCGTTTCAAACAGTTTGGCTTGGCTGGCCGGTTCGTCGCTGAACACGGTGGCCTGATCCATCCGCCCGCGCAGCAACCGCACGCACTGGCCGTCTTTCAAATCAATCGCGGGTAATAAAATCATCTGGGCTTCCTTTCCAGTCACCAGTCACTAGTCACTACCTCAAATTAACTCCGACAACGGCTTCAGCTTCTTATAAAAATAATGGCCTGCTACCATGCTGGAATTCACAAATTCATGATAGGGCAGCACACCCCATTCGATGTAATCGCTTTCGCGATACAGTGTAATCGCTTTGCTTTGCGTGGCGCGCACGCTGAGTTTCAGCAAGGAGAATCCCTGCTTGGCGGCCTCGCGCTCGGCGGCTTCCAGCAAGGCTTTGGCCAAGCCGTGTCCACGCGCCCATGGGGCCACAAAATGCCCCTCAATCACCGCTGCGAAAGCCGAGGTTTCTTTGCTTTTGCTAGGGCGCACCAGCTGAATACTCGCCACAATATTGCCATCCAACCGGCCTACCAACAAGGTGCGCTCCGGCACCACCAGCACGCCTTTCCAATAGGATTCCACTACCTCGCGCACGGGCGGGCTCACCCAGTTAAAGCCAATACCATCCTGAATCGCATCTTCGGTGCCCTGACATAAATCGGCAAGGTCCGAGCCTTTAAATTCTTTTAGCTGTTCAACTGCTATGGTGGCCATATCGTTTCTCACATCTGCAGGAAATTAGTGATTAATTGCAACCCCAGCCGATGGCTTTTTTCGGGGTGGAACTGGGTGCCTACCAGATTGTCGCGACCGATGCACGCATTAATCGCCCCGCCATAATCCACCGTCGCCAGCACATGCTGCGCCTCACAGCGCGCATGATAACTATGCACAAAATACGCATGTTCCTCATCTGCCACACCTTTGAATAGCGGATGCTGCGGCTGCACCAATGTCAACTCATTCCAGCCCATGTGAGGGATTTTTAATTCACTGGACTCTGAACTCTGAACTCTGGACTCTATCTTCACCACCTCGCCCTCAATCCAGCCCAGCCCCGCATGTTCGCCATGCTCCAGCCCACGCTTAAGCATCATCTGCATGCCCACACAGATGCCAAAAAAGGGTTTGCCGCCCTTGATCACTGCATCTTCCATCGCCTCGATCATGCCATCGAGCTTGCGAAGCCCCGCAATGCAATCGCCAAACGCGCCCACGCCTGGCAGCACAATATGTGACGCTGTTTTCAACGCATGCGGGTCAGACGTCACCACAACATCCAGCCCCATCGGGTCTGCCTGATGCTGAAACGCTTTGGCGGCGGAATGCAAATTCCCCGACCCGTAATCAATAATGGCGATGCTCATGTCAGGGCAGCAAAGAAGGGTTGGTGGGCATTGCGGTCAAAATAGCGTTGCTGCGCGCGCACTTCGCTTTCGCCGCTGGTGAGTGCCGAGGTGATATAGCCCTTACGACGTAAGGCGCGGCGCAGCGCATCATGCGCCTCAAATCCCACCCAAAACTGAAACAGCAGTTGCAGCACCGCGATCGAGGGCTCGTTCAACCCGCTATATTCGGCGGCAGCAAATAACACCACATTCGCCGCTACAATCAACAATGCGAAGCCCCATGCGCGATGGTATATCGCCCAAAGCATGGTAAAAACAAACGCCCAGACGCTGAATCCTTCGCGCACAAAACGCACGCTGTCGGCCAGCGAGCTGGCATCGGCTTTGGTATGCACCGTGTAAATATGCAGCCGTCTGAACATGCTAATTGCCTAATTGCCCTTTGGTCGATGGAATCGCATCGGATTTACGCGGATCAATGGTAATCGCTGCGCGCAAAACCCGTGCCACGCCTTTAAAGCAGGATTCCACAATGTGATGATTATTGATGCCGTATAAATTTTCGATATGCAGCGTCGCACCGGCATTTTGTGCGAATGCCTGAAACCATTCGCGGAATAATTCGGTATCCATATCGCCCAGCTTGGGTTTGGAGAATTCGACATTCCACACAAAATAAGGCCGCCCCGACAAATCAATCGCCACGCGGGTGAGGGTTTCATCCATGGGCGATAGCGCATCGGCATAGCGCATGATGCCGCGCTTTTCGCCCAGTGCCTGCGCCACCGCCTGCCCAATGGCAATGCCGCAATCCTCCGTCGTGTGGTGATAATCAATGTGCAAATCGCCTTTGGCTTCCACCGTCAAATCCATCAGGCTATGGCGCGACAGCTGCTCCAGCATGTGATCGAGAAAGCCGATGCCGGTCGAGACATTATATTCCCCCGTGCCATCGAGATTCACGCTCACGCGGATTTGTGTTTCTTTGGTATTGCGTTCGATTGTCGCGGTGCGCATAGCTGTGTAACCCTTTCACTGTCCGATCTTTATGCGCTTTTCGCAGCCCTTGTCAAATAAAAGCCTTGAAATAGCCGCGATTCAGGCACACATATTCACCCATGGAGCATACAAACACCACCACATGGTACGGTACCACCATCATCAGCGTACGCAAGGGCGACCGGGTCGTTATCGCCGGTGACGGGCAGGTCAGTATTGGCCCCACCATCATGAAGGGCCGCGCCAAAAAGGTGCGCAGCCTTGCCGATGGGTCGATTCTGGCTGGTTTCGCTGGTGCCACTGCCGATGCCTTTACCCTGTTTGAGCGGCTCGAAGCCAAGCTGGAAAAACATCCCGGCCAGCTCACCCGCGCCTGTGTCGAGCTTGCCAAAGACTGGCGTACCGATCGTTATTTACGCCGACTGGAAGCGATGATGATTGTGGTAGATACCACCACCTCACTGGTGATTACCGGCAATGGCGACGTGCTCGAGCCGGAAGACGGCGTGGTTGCCATCGGCTCCGGCGGCAATTACGCGCTGTCGGCTGCGCGCGCTTTAATGGATATAGACGGGCTCGACGCCGAAACCATCGCCCGCAAAGCCATGAAAATCGCGGCTGAGATTTGCGTGTATACGAATGATAATCTGACGGTTGAGTCGTTAGAGGTTACAGGTTAAAGGTTGTAGGTTGCGGGATGGTTCAAAATTATCGGGATTTGCAGGTTTGGCAGAAGGCGATGCAGCTTACTGAAACTGTCTATCATTTAACCCAGCATTTTCCGTCCCAGCAACAATATATCATAACCTCTCAGATTCAACGTGCCGCCCTATCTGTTCCTGCTAATATCGCAGAGGGAAGATCACGCCATTCCCGGCAAGACTTTATTTATCACCTCAATATTGCAAGAGGATCATTGGCAGAAGTCGAAACTTTTTTAATGCTTGCTGTAAGGCTGGGATATGTTTCAGAATCAGATATTAATGATGCGATGGATATAGCGAATGAGATTACACGCATGCTTCACGGTCTAAAGACTAGCCTAAAAATTACAGCTAAAACTGAAACCTATAACCTGAAACCTGAAACCTTATGAGCGAATTAACCCCCCGTGAAATCGTAGCCGAATTGGACCGCCACATCGTCGGCCAAAATGCGGCTAAGAAAGCCGTCGCGATTGCGCTGCGCAACCGTTGGCGACGCCAGCAGGTGCAAGGGTCTCTGCGCGACGAAATCATGCCAAAAAATATTCTGATGATCGGCCCCACCGGCTGTGGCAAAACCGAAATTGCACGTCGATTAGCCAAGCTTGCCCGTGCGCCTTTTATCAAGGTGGAGGCCACCAAATTCACCGAAGTCGGCTATGTCGGGCGCGATGTCGAATCAATCATCCGTGACCTGATCGAGCTGTCGCTCACCATGGTGCGCGAGCGCATGCATGAAGAGGTGCGCGCCCGCGCCGAGCTGGCCGCCGAAGAGCGGGTGCTCGACGCGCTGGTAGGCAAAACCGCCAGCGAAGACACAAGGCAAAAATTCCGCGTGCGGCTGCGCAATGGCGAGCTTGATGATAAAGAAATCGATATCGAAGTATCGGACAATGATGCAGGCGGGTTCAACAGTTTTGATATTCCCGGCATGCCGGGCGGGCAAATGGGCGTGCTTAATTTAAGTGACATGCTGGGCAAGGCTATGGGCGGGCGCACCAAAACCAAAAAGCTGCGCGTCGATGAAAGCTACACCATCCTCATCCGTGAAGAATCCGACAAGCTGGTCGATGAAGACCGCATCGTCAAAGAAGCGGTAGCCTCGGTGGAAAATGACGGCATCGTGTTTATCGACGAGATCGACAAAGTTGCCGCCCGCTCCGATGTGCGTGGCGGCGAAGTCAGCCGCGAAGGCGTGCAGCGCGACCTGTTGCCGCTGCTCGAAGGCACCACCGTTCCCACCAAATACGGCCCCATCAAAACCGATCATGTGTTATTTATTGCCTCTGGTGCGTTCCACATGGCCAAACCGTCCGATTTATTGCCCGAATTGCAGGGCCGTCTGCCGATTCGCGTCGAGCTGAAACCGCTATCGGAAGCCGATATGCTGCGCATTCTCACGGAGCCGGAAGCCAGCCTCACCAAACAATATATCGCCTTACTCGCGACCGAGGGCACCACCCTCAGCTTCACCGATGAAGGCTTGAAGGCGCTCGCAGCGCTCGCCACCAAATTCAATCGCGAGGTCGAGAATATCGGGGCAAGGCGACTGCACACCATCATGGAAAAGCTGGTGGAAGACGTCAGCTTCACCGCGCCCGACAAACCGGATTTGGCGGTGTCCGTCGATGCTGATTATGTCACCGCGCAAATCGGCGATATGGCCAAGGCCACCGAGCTGGATAAGTTCATTCTCTGATGCGCCCCGCGTTGCGCATGCATGAGGTGATGCTGTGTGCCGCATTGATCGCCTTAAGCGCATGGCTGCATAGTGTTTGCCTACCCAATACCGACAATAGCTGGCTGCTGTTTTGTGCGCAAAATATGCTGCATGGTGCCACACCTTATGTCGATTTTATCGAGACCAATCCGCCGCTCATTATCTATTTATACGCCGTGCCCGTCGCGCTGGCAGAATGGCTGAGCGCACCGCTTTATCCAGTTTTTATTATTGTGCTGCATGCGTTGTTTGCACTGGTGACCACTAGTGCCGCGCACCTGACGCCCAATCCGCGCGCATGGTGGCTTATCAGCATTGTTATTTTGCTGGTCATACCCGCGCGGGATTTTGGCCAGCGCGAGCATGTGTTTATCATGCTGAGTTGGCCGTTGCTCACTGCCTTGTTGCATCAACGCATTCCCACTATGACACATAGTCTCGCCGCTGCGATCGGTACCGCCATCAAACCGTATTTTATGTTGTTATGGCTGTGCACCGCCCTTGCTCACATGCTAAACACACGCCGTTGGCGCCCCTTGCGGCAGCCTTATTTATGGGTCATCGCGGCAGTGCAATTATGCTATCTCGTCTATCTGTATTGTATCGAGCGGCATTACTGGCAGCTGGCCACCTCCAAGCTCGCCGCAGGCTATGGGTTTTATAATAATCCGATCGAGGATTGGATAGCGCAAGCCGGTTTGGTGCCGCTGGCGCTGATAGGTTTCTATGCGCTTCGTCGCACGCTGCCCCTCGCCCCGCTTGTGCTACTTGCCGCATGGTGCCTTGCCGCCACCTTCATTGCTGTGCTGCAAATGAAAGGTTTTCCGTATCATTTCTATCCGTTGCAAGCGATGCTAATGCTTTCAGCCGCTTGGGTTTATATGCATGCCCCCGCGCGCATGTTGCGAATCTGTACCCTCCTTTTTGCCCTGCTGTTAGTGCTGCAACCCCTGCTGGGCATTGTTCGCCTTGCCGATGGACGCTGGGACAAGCCGCATTCCACTCTCGCCGCACTAATGCACGAGCATGCGCATGGCCAAGCCGTGTTGCCGCTCAGCTTCGATATGCTGTTTCCCCGTCATATCATGCAAGCGGGTGCCACCTTGCCCTATCCATACGCGCAGCTATGGCCACTGGTGCGCCTCTATCACGATGCCCCGCTTGATGCGTCGGGCATGGTACAATTCAACTCCCCCGCACAAATGGGTCACGCGGAGAAGAAATTATTTGCGCATATCATCCGCAGCGTCACCCAGCATCCCCCTGCGCTGATCGCTGCAACGGACCGGGACTATTACTGGTATCAAACCGATCACAGCTTACGGTTTGACTTCATAGGCTACCTGCGCCAGAGCGAAGTATTTGACGCGCTGATGAAAGACTATACACTGGTGCAGCGTGTGAATACGCACTCAATCGATCAACCGCACTGGCAGTCCGTTTATGTCCGAACCACTCAGCCTCCGCTGGCACCGCCCAAGTAGCTATGCGCTGTGCGGCACGCTGATGCTGGCTTTTTGCGCGCTGATTCAGGCATTCAGCTATCTCAATCCCGATTGCGCATGGTTGCTCGAGCTGGCACAGCGTGTGTTGGCAGGCGAGCGGCTCTATCTCGATGTGTCGGAAACCAACCCGCCACTGATCGTATGGCTGAATATGGCTCCGGCTTTGTTATCGCATAGCGTCGGCATCTCACTGCATCACGCCCTGATTGTCTGCGTGTCTCTGCTTAGTGCTGCGGGGTTGTGGCTGGCATGGCGCGCCAACCCTGCCTACCCTGTGCTCAATTACAGCTACGGTTTTTTCATTACCGTGCTTGCCGCGCATAATTACGGCGAGCGCGAGCATTTGTTTTTGATACTGGCTTTGCCTTATCTCTTTTCGCTATTGCCGCCCAACCGCCCCTCTATTCTTGCCGCTTTCATCGCCGCTATCGGCTTCGCGCTGAAGCCCTATTTTGTGGTCATCTTGTTGCTGGTGGCGCTGATGCGCGCATGGCAGCATCGTTCCTTCTGGTCGCTGTTTGCAGGGCATTATCTGCTGATTGCGGCGCTGGTAGGTGGTTATGGCGCATGGTTGCTGTTCATCGACACCACCTATCTCGACAGCACGGTGCGCGTATTGCTCGATTTATACGTTACCTTCCACACCTCGCAAGCCGAGCTATGGACGAATATCGCCGTGTTGTGCGGCATTTTTTTATTGCCCTATGCGCTGGCATTGCCAGCCTTGACCCTCGATAGTCGTCGCTTGCATTGCCGCGCCCTGCATTTGCTGTTTATGGTCTGTGTTGGTGCGGTCATCACGGTGTGGATGCAGCAGCGCAGCTGGCTGAATCACTGGTTTTTATATCTGGGTTGCGCCTTTATTCTTAATAGCTATATCCTGTCGTTATTCTGGCGTCACCGCCATTTATTCCGGCAAAAGCTGGTGTTTTGTTTTGCGCTATTGCCGCTTGCCATCCAGCTATGGTTCAGCGGCAATGCAATGGTGGATATGCTGCGCAAAGACTGGCCACCCGATGCGCCTGCGCTGGTAGCGCTGATGCAACAGCCCGATGCCACCACCCTGCTACCGCTGAGTTTTGATCTGCCCTCGGGCTATCCTTACAGTATCCATGCAGGTCTGCAGCAAGTCGGCACCTATGCGCATTTATGGTTTCTGGCAGGGTTTTATTATGATGGTCTCACCGCACCCGATCAGGAGCCGGACTATCACACCCCCGCACAGATGCAGCCCTATGAGCGTCAGTTTTTTGAGCGTGTGGTGAATGATGTGGTGCAAAAAAAACCCGACATCGTTTTAGTGACCGAGCGGAATGATTATCTGCATGTGGTGCATGGTACCTTCGCCTTCGATTTTATTCGCTACTATGCGCAGGATGCGCGTTTTGCGAAAGCGTGGCAGCACTATCAATCCGTGGGCAAAGCCGGTGATCAGCGCATTTATCGCCGCGTTACTGTGGCCGCGCCACAAAACTCTGCACCGCAAATGGCGCCAGCGTTACCGTAACCGGCTGTTGCGTGTTCCAGTTTTGCGCGGGCGCGGTTTCATCCCACGCGTCATGCGCGGTGTAGTCGGTGGTGGCGCCATCTGGCAATTCCCATAGCTGCTGCAAATCGGCGATGAAAGATTGCTCCTTATCGGTGGGGTTGCGCAACGTTAGCAACGCGCCCATCGTATTCCACGCCGCCCAGCCATAGACTTCACCGCTCAGCGGATTGCCGCCCACCCAATGGGTATCATGCAATAGGTCGGTATGTTCGCGTGCAAAGCTCGCACCTTGCGCCAGCGCATCCCAATGCGTATCCTGCAGCAAGGCGGGCGTAATATACAGCTCCTGCAATTGCGTGCCGCTGGCAAAAAAGCTGCGCACTTCGGCGGTGAAATCACCGAAGGGGTCACTTTTCAAATGCGGCGTATGCTGCGCAAAAATAATCCCATGCAGCATCAGCGAATGCAGTGGAAACAGGCTGCATTTTTTTACCACATTCTCGTAAGTGTCGGCGTCGCGATAGGTGATCCATTGCTGGCGCTTGGTGCCCTGGCCTGCATGGTCATGGTCTTTGCCGCCACGCCAGATCGAATCGGCATAATGGAGCCAGAAAGGTGAGGCAAAGGTGCCGTATGTCAAGTTCACATATAAATCGGCTTTTTCATGGCGCAGTTCAGTAATCAGCCCGATTGCCGCATCAAAATCGCTGTCAAAGGCGCTGCCTGCGGCGCTGCTATTCACATCACCCATGCCGTCGAGCTTAAATTGATTCACGCCGAATTCGCGTATCATGCGCAGGCAGGCATCGCGGAAGCGCGCATAATATTTTTTACCCGATAAGGCAAAGCCGTCTTTGTTGGTTTCAAACCCTTGGCGCGCTCCATAACGCAGGCGCTCAGCTTTTTCATTGCCATAGCCACCCCATGGCGACATCCACACCCCCAGCGCCGCACCGGCTGCGCGCGCTTTTTCGGCCACTGCCTTAAAGCCATTGGGGAAGCCGTCATGAAAATCCCACAGGCTTTTGGGGTCATCCCAGCCATCATCCATCAAAAAGGATTGCAGCTTCACGCCACGCTGCTCAGTCAGCTTATCCTGCAGCGCGCCGATGACGCCGAGCGCCCCCGCCTCGTCAAAGCGGATATCGGAAAAGCCGAGATCATACCAGCTGTTATAATGCAAAAAGGGGCGGGTTTTACGCGGGCGGGTTTGCTCGATATAGGCATTAAACGCGCGGCGCAGCTGGCCGCTTGGTGCCACCCCAATCACCGCGCCATAGCGCACGCTTTTGCCTTTGCGTAGCGGCAGCCCGCGCGGCAACAGCAAGCTTGCGCGCTCCCCTTCCCACGCGATTTCCGCCAGCGGATGCTCGAAGCCATAAAAAGCGGTGTCGGTGATCACCGGACAGCCGCGCACTGTGCCCGACGGCTTGGCCGCTACTGGCCCCAACAGCCGTATTTGCTCAATGGATATGTCGTCTTTTAATGCCCTCAGCGTTATCGCCATGCGCAGATAATGCGCCTCGGCTGCCAGCATCACCTGCCAGTCCAGCTGCAACCGCCCATCCGTGCTTTTGAAGCGGATGGTCGCCTGATGCGCCTCCGCTCGCGCCGCGATCACCGTCATATCATGCGCGCGAAGCTGGCTGCCACCCTTCAGTAACAGCGTAAAAGGTTCGCCCGCATGCAGCCTATGGCCGCCTGCACCTGTCACCATCAGCTGCGCATTCGCGCCCATGCGCCAACTGGCCTTCATTTGGTCATTCGACAGCTCAAACGCCTGCAACGCCGCCTCCGGCGTGGCCCACGCCCCCCGCGCGAGGGCCGAAAACCCCAGTATTGAGCCCATCCACACACAAAAATCCCGCCGCGACATCATCCCTCACCGCCTTTAACGCTTCATTCACCCTTGCGCACTATGCTCATGCGCACTGCCACCATACAGCCTTCGCCCGCCCGATGCCGCAATGTTTTTCATAAAAATGACGATCATTGTCATAAAACCGTAACAGGGTGATGGTAATCTGGCATAGTGAAGGAGAAAGTTTAACGAGATGGTTACGACAACACGAGAACAGATTCAGAACTCGATTTACAACAACATAGCGGGCTTGCGTAGCTGGGCTCTGATGGATGCCCCTACACGCATCTCCTCGCTTGAGGCATTGAAAAGAAACGCGAATAACCTTTCTAAATCTGTGCCTGACGTCTTGAATGTTGTCGATATCGGCCTTTTGAATGCAGTCTCGCACGGCGGCCATGGTGTCAGTGATACCATTACAAATCTGGCAGAAGGATTTGAGCGGCTGCGCAATCCTTTTGAGTCGATCAGCCTTGAAAAGGCACAGGAAGCGGCTCGTGTAGCGTCTTATAAAGCGATATCTGAGCAAGACAATGCACTCGGATTCTTATCCGATTTGGGTTATGCGCTATCCAAATCCTTTTCATTTTCCTGGCCCCCTTTCTCTCTCGACGCCTTTCAGGACGCAATGGCGATAGCCCCTGTGCGCCGTCAGGCCATTGCTGTTTATGATTCCATCAAAGGGCAATTGGGCGAAGGGTATAATCATATAGCCGAAATGGTGTCTGGTATTGGTCCCGACAATGAGTTCAAAGCAGATAAGCTCCCTGTTTATCTGAATCCCGAATCTGAACAGATGCAAGCCGTTATTCGCTATCAGGCCAAGCAGCCAGCTTCTCAGAATACGAGTATGCTAGCAGATGCTTATAAAGCATTTAAAGACGATCCTTGGAGCGTGGCCTATGTTGCCGCCCCTTCTTATCTGGCGTACAAGGCCAGTGGTCCGGCTTGGGCAGTCACCAAAAAGGCATGGGAAGTCGGCTCAAATGCCGTTATCGGAGGTACACTCGATATCGCACGTGATATCAAAGGCGGCATCAGTAGCGTCGGCGATACCACGCGTCGCATTACCGCCCGTTTCACTGCTGAGAGCAAAACAGATTTAAAGCATAAACTTGCCACCATCGATACCGACGCCTTCGAACGCCGAACGACTCAACTTGCAAGGACTGCGGAGTTGACTCGCACGGCTAAATTCTCGCGCTCTATAGGCAAAATCGGCGCAGTACTTGGCTTTATTCCACTCGCAGGCGGGGTGGTAAGCGCTGCAGAAAGCACATGGTATGCCAATCATGCACTCGCCGCGAACGAACGTGGTGAGTTATCTGATGAAGATCTGGCTTCAATTCTTACCGGTCTGAGTGTGCATGCAGCAGTAGGATTTGGCGGATTCATTGCGCAGGGTATTGATGAGACCATGCTGGTAGCACTTGAGAGCGCGGGACATGGAAAATATCTACCTTCTTCAATCCCCAAAATGGTTAAAGAAGGTATGGATTCTCTGCGCGAGAGTGGTGAAAATGCACTAAAATATCTGCAACCTCTGCACCGCCCTGCCTATGTCAACAATGGCAAATGGCCCGGATATGATCAGGCGTTGACCAATGAAATGGTCATCGGCTTTCATCAGGGTAAAATCCCAGAAGAACATCCACATATTCAGGCTCTGTTGCGAAATTATACCACGAAGAATATCCATGATGCTGCCGAAAGCATGTTGTCTTCAGGCTTATTTGGCACTGGTATTAAAGTGGTAACCCAGCTGTGGGTACCTCAAGGCAGCGCCAATGAACGCAAGCATGCTACCGCGAAGGAGCTATACAATGATCTGGTTCAGCGCGGCCCGATTTACTGGCGCTTGATGGATCATGCGCTCGCCCGAGGCATTTCGCTGAACGAGTTTAATGGCGATATACAATTCATGGTCAGTGATATCTCCCAGAATTACTTAGCCAGCGCACAAAATGCGAATATGCTTTATGATCTGGGTACCAAGTTAAAATTTGGCGGCATGGATTCGCGTTATATTGCGCTTGCCAATAAAGACGAGTGGGATCGTGTAGACCGTTTAGGTAGCTCAGTAACCGAACATCTCTCCATGTTGAATCAGGCCGTTAGGAATACCGCCACCAAACTGGAGCAATTGAGTGCCGCATATTTTGTCAGCGACAAGGATATGCCTTTAACCTACGCACAACTTGCCAATGCGCTAAATCATAATGTTTACATGCAGGACTGGCTCAAATCACAGGGTAAATATGAAGAATTTATTGAGCAGTTTTCAAATCTTGCACGAAAAACCCCCGACGCAACAGTCAGCATTTTCAATAATACAACGTTGGGAGACTTCTTTACGCATATTCAGGGTGATGGCAAGGCTGCATATCAATCAGCGCTTGATGCTGCGCTAACAGACATACGCACTTCCTACGAAGTAATGGCGCCCATTTTCAATGGCCGTAAACATGTTGAGCAGGCCGTATTGCTGATTTATGCTCTACCGCCATCAATTGCTAACGCTCGGCCAGAACTGTCTGCATTGCTGGAAGAAGCGACAAAATTACGTGCGATGGCACAAACCGCCCTTACGCAAAGCGCGAACGGCGAAATTATCTTTTCCACAGAACATAAAGCATTTGCCGAAGCATTGGGTAAGTTCATCATTAATTCGGAAAAAGTCCTCTCTGTGAAAAGGCGTGATGGTGGTGCTGTTGATCTGGGCTCTCTTACTAATGACGAGGTACTGAAAGCACTTCAATCCTTCGAAAAGCCATCTCTTGCCTTCGCGCAGGTCGATCGTGTCACCGCCCCGCTCGAAGTCGCCGAAGCCGTGTCAGGCAAGTCTGTCGCCCCGACACAGCTGACAGCAGATGTAGCGAAAGCCTCTCCTGTTCATACCGGCTCGACCATCACTTAAAAATAACCTGTAGATAACCTGCATTCACGGCTTGCTCCTTGGGGCGAGCCGTTCTAGTTTTGGGTATGGCTCTTACATCTGAACAAACGTCCGAAGTGGCTGCCGCGCGCGAGCAGCTATCCCAAACCTATCGCGTGGTCGCGCCCGAGCTGGAGGCGATTTTATATCAGCCGCTTCCCGTGCTTGATCATGGCTTCGTCCGTGTCGTCGATTATATGGGCGATGATGCCGCCATCGTGCAGGCCGCGCGCGTGTCCTATGGCAAAGGCACCAAGCAGGTGAATCAGGATAAGGGGCTGATCAATTACCTCATGCGTCACTGGCACACCACGCCGTTTGAAATGTGCGAAATTAAATTCCATGTCAAGCTGCCCATCTTTATTGCGCGGCAATGGATTCGCCACCGCACCGCCAATGTGAATGAATATTCGGCGCGTTATTCGATCATGGACAAAGAATTTTATGTCCCCGCGCTTGAGCAGCTGGCGCCCCAATCGAAACAAAATCATCAGGGCCGCAGCGCTGATACTTTAAGCGAATTTGAAGCCGCGCGCGTGCTGGAAATTCTGAAAACCGATTCCGAGCGCGTCTATGGCCATTATGAAGAGCTGATGAATTGCGACCGCGAAGGCACCGTACTGGATGACGCAAAAACCGGCATCGCGCGCGAGCTGGCACGCATGAATCTGACGCTCAATTATTATACGCAATGGTATTGGAAAATTGATCTGCATAATCTGTTCCATTTTCTGATGCTGCGCGCCGACGCGCATGCGCAATATGAAATCCGCGCCTATGCCGATGTGATGCTCGATGTGGTCAAAAAATGGTGCCCGCTTGCCTATGATGCCTTTATGGAATACCGTGTGCGCGGCGGTCATTTTTCTGGCTCGGCGATGGGCGTGATCAAGCGCATGATCGCCGGGGAGAAGGTAACCCAAGAAAGCAGCGGCATGACCAAGCGCGAATGGGATGAACTCATGCACGCCTTAGGAGAATAATGATGACATTGATTGCACGCGCCACGCCTTTTATATTGGTTGCTTTGATTTTTATGGCGTCGTTGGTGCATGCCAAGCCGGTGCAATTTGCCGATAAAAGCGTTGGGCTGGTCGCGCTCAGCCCTGACCGCACCCCTCAAGGCGTTGTGATCGATGTGTTCAGTGAACCAGCGGATGATGCGAGCAAAATTGGTGCGCTGCACGGAAAACCGGAGGCAGAGCCATCGAATTTCTCCGTCATCACCGAAAAAGAAGAGCCCAACCCCGATGCTGGATTGTTTGATACTAAAACTAAATTAGTGCGTACCGAGCATCCTTTGCAGACCTATGTCTCACCCAGCGGCATTATCAGCCTTTATATGATGGAGAATCGCGGCAACTGGATTCGTATTGAGCAGGGATGGATTCGCCGCACCGATGCGGAAACATTCGGCATGAAAATGATTGACTGGCCTGCCGTGTCGCAGCACGAATTCTTCCTCGAATTTCATTTGCCCGAGAGTAATGAAGCACTCGCTTCGATTGCTAAAACCGACTTGTTGCGCAGTAAAGCCGATTTTTTACCCATTGGATCCGTTTCGCTTTATAAATCAGTGGGCGATAACGATGTGTTGATCACTGTTGAAGAGCCGCTACGTATGGCGTTGATGGACCGCACCACACAATCTGATGGCGAATGGCTCAAGGTTTTTGTGCTGCTCGGCGTGTGTGACAGCGCTGGCGGTAAGACTGATTACCGCGAAGGTACCATCGGCTGGATTCGCCGTACCACTGCGCTGGGCGCCCCCTCCATCTATCGCTCGGAAGAGAAATGCTAACTGCTCTTTATGGGTTTTTTGTTTTTTTCCCACTAGATTGTCATCAAATATTCATGTGACAGTCCTTCTTCTACCTGTATAGTCTGGGTTGAATAAGTGAGAGTGTGATGATTATTTTTCGAGCAATGCAACGCCTACATCGTGACCGCCGCGGCGCAGCCGCTATCGAATATGCGATTGTGTCACCGGTTTTTCTGTTTTTATTATTCAGCATTATCGAAATGGGCATGATTATGCTATCGGCCACCGCGATTGAGAGCGCCACCTCGATTGCCGCACGCACCGCGCGCATCGGCGATGATGGCGGCACTGGCGATCTGGTCGGCTTTATCCGCGAAGAGGTGCGCGCCCGCTCATGGGGGATGGTTAATGCTGATAAAATTCTGATTACCACGGATTTGGTCACGTCCTACGAAAATCTTCCCAAGCCGGAGCAATGTCTGGCTACGCCTACCCCGCCGATTGGCACCTGCCCGCCCGGCGAGCCCTTTATCGATGCAGATGGTGATGGGATTTATGATGGCAATCTGCCTGCTTTGAATTTGGGTACGTCCAGTGAAATCGTGCGTTTGCGCGTGTATTATCCGGCCCATATTTTCTCACCCCTCACCGGTGCGCTGATGGAGCAAACCGCAGAGGGTGAATATTTAATCAGTTCGACAACGATGGTGAAAAATGAACCCTATTAAACCCACATCCCGTCATTTACTTCGTCACAATGAAGGCAATATTCTGATCGAATTTGCTCTCATCCTGCCCATTATGCTGGTGCTGTTTTTTGGCGCGGTGGAAATCAGCCGTTTTATTCTGATATTGCAAAAAGTCGATAAAACCGCCTACACCATGGCCGATATTATCACCCGTTCTAAGGGTGACCCCCTGCCGGGTGAGCCGCTGCCAGTAGGCGCTTTAACGGTATCGGAACTGCAAAATATTCTCGATAATTTCGACGATCTGATGGTGCCCTATCCTACTACCGAAGATGGCATTATCGTGGTCACCTCCATTTATATGCCTTCCGGTGGCTCCACGCCACTGGTGAAATGGCAAGTGGCCGGCGGTGGCAATCTTGACTATGACCCACCATTAGTGAGCGATGTGAACGGTCTAAGCCCCAGCCAGATGAACCCATCGGTGCGCAATACGCCGGTGAATTTCTCAGCCGAAGTGCAAGCCATTATGGATGATAGCGGCGGCATGCGCGTGGGTGAAAATATAATTGTGGTGGAAGTGTTCTACCATTATCGCCCGCTTATTTCGACCAATACGCTCGATATCGGGGAATCGATTGTGAAACGTAACGCTTATTTTGTGCCGCGTTACGGCAATTTGCTGAATTTATCGCCGGCATTTACCGGCTAGGAGGATAGTATGCACCGCTTGTTACCCCGTTTTATCCGTGATACGCGCGGCACGGTTTTAATTATTTTTGCCTTTATGCTGTTTTTTCTGGTGGCTGTGGCCGGTGCAGGCGTCGATATGGGCCGCTCGCAGATTATCAAACATAAAATGCATCAGGCGACCGATGCGGCGGCACTGGCCGGTGCGGCAGCAGGGTTGGGCCTCAGCGAATCCGAGCGCAACCGCATTGTCGAGCGCGTTTTCCGTCTTAATTTCCCCAGCAATTTTATGGGCAGCGATGTCACCTATGAAGATCTGGCCATCACCTATATCCCGAACGCCGCCAATCCCGATAGCATCAATATCCAGCTTGCCTCCGAAGTGCAAACCTCTTTCATGAATACGGTCGGTGTCGATAAAGTCGATATCAACTCCGAAACGCAAGTCGGCATCGCCGCCACCGGCCCCGCCCAAGCCGATATCGCCATGGCGCTGGATATTTCCGGTTCGATGGCCATCCGCGAATCGGCTTATAGTTGTGGGATGACGGATTATACCGGTGCGTTTGGTCCCGTTAGTGATTCAGGTACCCGTATGCATGGCCTGCGCCAATCGGTGAATAATTTTATTGATGATCTCATTGGTGACGGACCCACACTGAGCGAGAATTACAGCCTTGGCACGGTGCTCTATGGCCGTGATACCAGCCCTCCAATCATAACATCCACTGGAGGAGTCTCTGGGGGGCCTCGTGTTTTGGTAACAAAGACATATGATAATAATCTGCAAGCCATGAAGACCTTTTATCTGGGTACCGGCTCGGGAAATACTGGCGTGTTGGATTCTACTAATATAATGGGGCCTGGCACATTGGGAGGGCTTGGCGCGCAAACTGTGCATGGTATGGTTAATAGCAGCAACCGCCCTTATGGCACCAAAGATGGCCGTATTCAGTCTGTCATTTTCATGACCGATGGCCGTAATATGGTCTATGATCCCTCTTCGACTACTAGGGAGTCCGATTCGCCCGCGCAAAACACCTTGTTTAGCAATCAATGCATGCAAATGAAAAATGCAGGGGTGTTGGTTTATACTATTGCGTATGGTGGCGATATTGTGTGCTTTCCACAAATTTCTACCCTCTTACGCGATTGTGCCAGCGGCACTACTGCAGCAGAGAAAGCGGATTATTTCTTTGAAGCTACCGATGGTAATGAGTTGGATGCTGCCTTCACCAAAATCGGCGCGAGCATACAGAATATCCGCATCGTTAAATAATCATGCCTTTAGCCGCCAGTTGGCATAGCGCATCAGGCAAGACTGGCTTTTGTCCCTGATCAAGCGCCGCGCCGATGGTGGGCTCTAGCGCCAGCTGCGCCAGTAGCGGCACCGCATGCGCATCGGCCAGCGCTTGCCCCGCACCTTGGCCAAACAGCGAATGCTGCATGCCCGTTGGGTCGGTAAAATAGCTCATATTCTCAATCACACCGATGATCGGCACGCTGACTTTGGTAAACATCTGCGCGCATTTATCGGCGTCGATGCGCGAGACTTCCTGCGGCGTAGTGACAATCAGCGCGCCATCGAGCGGCACCTGCTGCACCATGCTGATATGAATATCCCCCGTGCCCGGCGGCATATCAATCAGCAACACATCCAGCGGCGCCTCGGCGGTCGCCCAGCGCACCTGCCGCAGCATTTGCGCCAGCACTTTGCTCACCATCGCGCCACGCATGACCGCCGCATTGTCGCCGGTTAAAAACCCCATCGACATCACGTTCATACCATAGGCTTGGTGCGGGATAATCTGCCCCGCTTCAAATGCGGGCTGGCCTGCTTGTTGCAACCCCATCATACGCGGAATCGACGGGCCGAAAATATCGGCATCCAATATGCCCACGCGTTTGCCAGCCTGCTGCAATGCATGCGCCAGCAGCACGGTGGTGGTCGATTTACCCACCCCGCCCTTGCCCGATGCGATGGCAATAATCCGTTTCACATGCGGCAAAGATTCGCTGCGCCACTGCGCTTTGGTGCGCGGCGTGGCCGTCGTCGCGGCGGGTGTTTCGTCATGGCGGGTTAGCACCAGCGTCACCTCCTCCACCCCTTCAAGCGCCAGTAGCGCCTGTTCGCAGCGGCGTTGCAACTGCTGCGCCTGCGGGCCTTGCGCGTCGGTGCTAATCACACAGCCCAGCTTGTCACCACGCAACGAAATCGCCGTAATCGCCTGCTCGGGCACGAGTGCTACCAAGGTTTCGCGTATGGTTTGCTCAGAAAGTGATGACATTTCCTTGAACCCCTCTTCCAGAGTGTTTATATAGAGTGCGAATACAAAATAATAAAGGGTGGTGTATGGGTTGGCAGAAGTTGCTTTTGGTCGGTATGCTCGTGGCGGGCCTGTTGCCATGGCCGGTGCAGGCGCAGGGCGTCAGCCCCGAGCAAATGCAGCAATTGCTCAACATGCAGCGCATCCCCATCCGCGATTTGCGCAATGATAGCGCCATCAGCTGCAAGGAAGATTCGTTTCTGAGTTGCAGCGCCGGCTATAGTTGCAGCGCGGTAGAGCCCAGCGGGCGCGCATCTAATATCGAGATTGTCGGCGAAGTGAATGACCGGTGCCACATCACCACCAGCCAGCCCAATGGCAATATTGCCCAATGCCATTACCGCGACCAGACGATGCAAAAATTATACTGGCTGTATCAGCAGGAAACGGTTGGTTTAGGCGACGCGCTGGCCATCGGCCAAATGGCGATTAATGAATGTGAAATGTTCGATGCCAATGGCAAAGCGCTGGGTAAGCCGGTGCTAACGCCCAATTCATGGGACAAACAGGGAGAGTAATATGACGTGGGGTAACGGAAATAAAGGCCCATGGGGCCAATCGACCGGTAGCAGCGGCGGTGGCGGCCCCAAAGGCGGCGGACGCGGCGGCAATGGCAAGCGACCCGAACCTCCTTCGCATGATTTTGACGAGGTGATCCGCAAATCACAGGAAGCGTTGCGCGATATTTTCGGCGGCAGTGGCAATGGCGGCGGTAACCGCCGCGTGATTATTTTGGTGCTAATGGCGGGTGTATTGCTGTGGCTGGGTGCCGGTATTTTCCGTGTGAATCCCGACGAGTTGGGCGTGGTGATGCGTTTTGGCAAATATCACCGCACCGTTAGCCCGGGTCTGAATTATCATTTACCCTATCCGGTTGAAACCGTGTTGATTCCCAGCGTGACCAGCGTCAATAAAGTCGAAGTCGGTTATCGCTCGGGCTTTAACAGCAACAATAATCAGGGGTTCGACAAAGAAAGCCTGATGCTCACCGGTGATCGCAATATCATTGATATTGATTTTGAGGTGCAGTGGAAAATTGATTCGGCGGTACCGCAGGATTATCTGTTCAACGTGCGCAACCCCTCCTCCATCGTCAAACCCGTGGCGGAGAGCGCGTTGCGCGAAGTGATTGCACGCAATGATCTGGCAGGGATTCTGACCTCCGCCCAGTCGGAAATTGCCGAAGACACCAAAGAGCTGATGCAGGATATGCTTGATAGTTACAAAGCGGGCATCGAAGTCATCGCGGTCAATTTAAGCCGTCCCGACGTGCCTTCGCCGGTGATCGACGAATTCCAGGATGTGAAGCGTGCCGAGCAGGAACGTGAAACCGCTGAAAGCGTAGCGGAAGGCTATCGCAACGAGATTCTGCCGCGTGCCAAAGGTCAGGCCGTGAAAATGATCGAGGATGCGCGCGCATACAAAAACCGTGTCGTTGCCGAAGCCGAAGGTGACGCGGCGCGTTTCCTGTCGGTCTATGAGGAATATAAAATGGCCAAAGATGTTACACGCAAACGTATCTATCTGGAAACGATGGAAGCGATCATGACCGATATGCAAAAAGTGATCATCGATAACAAGGCGGGCAGTGGCGTGTTGCCTTATCTGCCCTTACAAGAATTACGCACGAAAAAGGCAGGAGAATAACCATGAAAACATCCTCCATACTTCTCATTGCCGCCGCGCTGTCGCTAATCGTGCTGTTTCAGTCGGCTTTCATCGTGCGCCAGACCGAGCAATCGCTGGTAGTGCGCTTTGGTGATATTAAGCGCGTGATTCAGGAGCCGGGCTTGAAATTCAAAGTGCCCTTTATCGATAATGTCGTGTTTTTTGATAAACGCTTGCTCGAATTTAATGCGCAACCGCAGGAATTCATTACCAAAGATCGCAATGCCGAAGTGGAAGAGCGCGTGGTGATCGATGCATTTGTGCGTTACCGAATCGTCGATCCGGTGCGTTTTTATCAGGCCGTGCGTAACGAACAAAATCTGGAAAGCCGCCTCTCCTCCATCGTGGTGGCGAATATGCGTAAAATTATCGCCAGTAATTCGCTCAGCGATTTATTGTCCGAGCGCCGGGCCTCCATCATCAAGCAAATCCGCGATGCGGTGAATCATCAGGCCACATCCGAAACCGTGGCCCAGTTCGAAGCCGATACCGAGACCAATCTGACGCGTCGTCAGCGTCAGGGCTTTGGCATCGAAGTCGTCGATGTACGTATCATGCGCGCCGATCTGCCCGAAGAGATTTCGCTCGCCACCTATGAGCGGATGAATAAAAACTTCACCAAAGAAGCGCAAAAATTCCGCGCCGAGGGTGAAGAGCGGGCGCTCGAAGTGCGCTCCGCTGCTGAGCGTGAGCGTACCGAAATCATCGCCAAGGCTGAAAAAGAATCGCAAACCATTCGCGGTGAAGGCGACGGGCTGGCATCTAAAATCTATGCTGATGCATTCAACAAAGACCCTGCGTTTTTCGAGTTTTACCGCTCGATGCAGGCTTATCGCAACGCATTGAAAAGTAGCGATACCACCCTTATTTTATCACCGGACAGTGAATTTCTGAACCAGATGGATTAACCTTATGCGCCGTTATTTGCGTTTATTGCTGCTTGTACCTTTGCTGGGTCTTGCCCTTCCCGCCTATGCGCGCGACGTGCCGCCCAGCTTCGCCGATTTAATCGAGACATTATCTCCGGCGGTGGTGAATATTTCGACCACGCAAAAGGTCAAAGCTGCCTCGCAAATGCAATTTCAGGGTATCCCTGAGGGTAAGGAGTTCGAGCCGTTTCGCGAGTTTTTTGAGCGTTTCGGCGGCCCGGGTATGCCGGGCATGCCCGGCGTTCCCGGTGCCCCCAAAGAGCGTGATGTGACCTCGCTGGGTTCCGGTTTCGTTGTTGACCCTGAGGGCTATGTCGTCACCAATAATCATGTGATTGCCGAAGCCGATAAGGTATCGGTAACCTTTCAGGATGATTCGAATTTCGAAGCCAAAGTCGTTGGCCGCGACCCCAAAACCGATCTGGCTTTGCTCAAAATAGAGACCGGCAAAAAACTGCCTTATGTTACCTTCGGCGATTCCGACGATATGCGCGTGGGCGATTGGGTGATTGCGATTGGTAACCCGTTCGGCCTTGGTGGTTCGGTATCGGCTGGTATTATCTCAGCCCGTTCGCGCAATATCAATGCCGGCCCGTTTGATGATTTCATCCAAACCGATGCCGCCATCAATCGCGGCAATTCCGGCGGGCCTTTGTTCAATGTCAAAGGTGAAGTGATCGGCGTGAATTCCGCCATCTTCTCGCCCTCAGGCGGAAATATCGGCATTGGCTTTGCCATCCCCACGGCGCTGGCGCAGCCGGTGCTCGATCAACTCAAAGAATTTGGCCGTACGCATCGTGGCTGGCTGGGCGTTAAAATCCAGCATGTCACCGATGAGATCGCCGAAAGCGTTGACCTCAAACGCGCGCAAGGGGCGCTGGTGCTCGAAGTCACGCCCGAGAGTCCCGCCGCTAAAGCCGGTGTGGAAGCGGGCGATATCATCATCAGCTTTAATGGCACCAGCATCAAAGAAATGCGTAATCTGCCCCGTTTAGTGGCCGAAACCAAAGTCGGCGCGCAAAGCGTGATGGAAGTCTGGCGCAATGGGCGCAAGCAGTCCCTTACCCTGACGCTGGGGGAAACCCCCGAAGAAGACGTAGCAAAAAGCACCGATGAGGATTCACGCAAATCACCGGTGCAAAAGCCCGATACACAGGAATATCTGGGCCTGCAACTTGCTCCGACTGATGCCGCATTGCGCCGCCAATTCTCGCTCGCCGATGATGCGCAAGGGTTGGTGGTGATGGGTGTGAAGCCAAATTCGGCAGGATCAGAGTCCGGTTTACGGCGCATGGATGTGATTGTGGAAGCCAATCAGCAAAGTGTCTCCACGGTCAAATCATTCCGCGAGGCGATTGAGTCCGCGCGCAAGTCGGGCCGCAAAAATGCACTGCTACGCGTCTCCCGCGGCAGCCAAATGCAGTTCGTAACCATTGCGACGCAAGAGTAGGCGTTTGTTGTGTTTACTCCCGCTCTCCCTCTGGGAGAGGGTCGGGGTGAGGGCTCTGACTTACTTGTCATGCTGCGGGACGCGGAGCGTCAGCGCAGTATCTTGTGCCATTTCACGCCACCTCATGAGATCCTGCGCTCTTGCTTCGCAAGCCGCAGGATGACGGTTAAAAAGATCCACTCATCCGCACACCCACTGATCTTTCGCATAGCCCTGCACATAGAGCAAGGCGCTTAAATCACCATGCGTAATCGCTGCGCTGGCTGCTGCCTGCACCACTGGCTTAGCGCGATAGGCTACGCCGAGGCCCGCCGCCTGCAGCATCGGCAAATCATTCGCGCCATCCCCTACCGCCATTGCCTGCTGGGTATCAATTTCCAGCTTCGCGCAGGCTGCTAATAATGATTGCAGCTTCGATTCCTTATCCAGAATCGGCTCCGCCACCTTGCCCGACAAGGCATCGCCGTCCCACAGCAATTGGTTCGACTGGTCTTCATCAAAGCCCAGCATCATGCGCACGCGCTGCGTAAAAAAGGTAAAGCCGCCTGAAACCAGCAGGCCATAGGCTCCATGTTTTTTCATGGTACGTACCAGCATTTGTGCGCCTTCCATGGCGGTGATGCGGCTGGTATACACCTCTTGCAACGCCGTTTTGGGCAGGCCTTTGAGCAGCCCCACCCGTTCGCGCAGCGCCGCTTTAAATTCCAGCTCGCCATTCATGGCACGCTCGGTAATCGCCGCCACTTTTGGTTTGATGCCCATATAATCAGCCAGCTCGTCGATGCATTCCTGATGAATCATGGTCGAGTCCATATCGGAGACCAGTAGTTTCTTTTGCCGATGCTGCGTGGATTGGCTCACCCGATCGCATTCGATTTGCAGCTGCGCATCGAGTGCGCGCAAGGCGGGTTGCGGTGGCATTTCGCCATGGTAAATATCGCAGGCGCGGCCCGGCTCCAGCCAGTGCAGGCTCACGCAATTCGCGCCCATCGCTTCCAGCTTTTCCTGCAAGGTCTCCATTAGCAGCGGCGATAATTTTTCCGCCTGTTCGCTCACAACAAATGTGGTAACGTAGGGCACATGCATGAGAATCAACTACCTATCATCGTGTTAATGGGCCCGACTGCCAGCGGCAAATCGGCGTTGGGCGTTACCTTAGCGCAGTCGATGGGCGCTGTCATCTGCAACAGTGATGCGATGCAATGTTACGCCGATCTGCCCATTCTCACCGCCCGCCCGCGTGAGGCAGAGATGGGCGGCGTGCCGCACCACCTCTATGGCATCTGGCCCGCCGCTACCGACGGCAATGCGGCGCTCTGGCACGCGGCGGTGGTGCCGCTGATTCACGCTGAGCATGCGCAGGGGCGCATCCCCATTTTGCTGGGCGGTACCGGCATGTATATCAAAACGCTGATGGAAGGCTTTGCACCGATTCCCTCTATTGACCCCGCCTTGCGCGCGCGCATCCGTGCGCAATGGGACGACGACAGCGCCACCGCTTATGCCCGCTTTTGCGAAGCCGACCCCGAGATGGCCGCGCGCCTGAAAGCCGGCGATACGCAACGTATCTTACGTAGCATGGAGGTGTTGGAGCAAACCGGCATTTCGCTTGCACAATGGCAGGAGCGCGAATCACCGCCACCCTTCACGCGCGCGCGTTTCCTGTTGTTCCATATCGAGATGGATCGCGAGCTGCTCTACGCCCGCATCAATCAGCGCTTTGATGCAATGCTTGCCGCCGGTGCGCTGGATGAGCTGCAAGCATTGCTGCATGCACAGCCCGATCTGTCCTCGCCGTTGATGCGTGCCTGCGGCGTACCCGAGTTGCGCGCCTATTTGGATGGCCAAATGGGCTACGACGACGCCGTCACTCTAGCCAAACAACATAGCAGAAACTACGCCAAACGCCAGTTAACATGGCTGCGCAACCAGTGCGCTGATGCGATCCCCATCTCATTTGAATCCTTACAAGACCCTGATAAGAAAAGAGAAGTTATCAATATGCTCACCCCTGTCACCCCGTCTTCATGACGGGGTCTGGCCTTACCACAAGGCCGGATGCCGTCATGAAGAAGGCATGACAAAAGAAAAGCCCCTTGCCCCTCACCTCTAACCCCTTGCAATTTTGCTCGGATACCGCAATAAATGCGGGTTCAAATGAGGAACAGGGACTATGAGCGACGAAGAACCAAAAACCATGACCGGCGCCGAAATGGTGATCAAAGCGATGCTCGATAACGGCACCGACACGGTGTTTGGTTATCCCGGCGGCGCGGTTTTGCCGATCTATGATGCGCTGTTTAAGCAAAACCGCCTGCGTCATATTCTGGTGCGCCACGAACAAGGCGCGACCCATGCCGCCGAGGGCTATGCGCGTTCCACCGGCAAATGCGGTGCGGTGCTCGTCACCTCCGGCCCCGGTGCCACCAACACCGTAACGGGTCTGACCGACGCCATGCTCGATTCGATCCCGATGGTCTGCGTGACCGGACAGGTTCCCAGCCACCTCATCGGCTCCGACGCGTTCCAAGAGGCCGACATCACCGGCATCACGCGCAGCTGTACCAAACATAATTATCTGGTCAAAAATGTGAATGATGTGGGCCGCATCATGAATGAGGCGTTTCATGTTGCGCAAACGGGCCGCCCCGGCCCGGTCGTGGTCGATATTCCCAAAGATATTCTCAATGCGGTAGGCACCTATAAAGACAAAAGCACCGCCAAACGGCAATCCTATAATCCGGTCAAGCGCCCCAACCAAAAAATGGTGGAGCATGCGGTCGATTTAATGGCAAAAGCCAAGCGCCCGATTTTTTATGTCGGCGGCGGCGTCATCAATGCAGGCGCGTCCGACGCGCTCACCAAGCTGGTGCACATGACTGGCTATCCCTGCACCACCACACTGATGGGCCTTGGCGCGTTTCCGGGCAATGACAAACAATTCCTCGGCATGCTGGGCATGCATGGTTCGCTCGAAGCGAATATGGCGATGGCCGAATGCGATGTGATGATCAATATCGGCGCGCGTTTCGATGATCGGGTGACCGGTCGTCTCGATGGCTTTTCCCCCAATTCCAAAAAAATCCATGTCGATATCGACGCCTCATCCATCAACAAAGTCGTGCGTGTCGATGTGCCGGTGGTAGGTGATGCGGGGGAAGTGATCGACATGATGATCGCGCTGTGGAAGAAAAAGAAAGTCGAGACCCATAAATCCGCCGTGGCGGCATGGTGGAAAAAGATCGACGGCTGGCGTGCGCGTAACAGCTTCGGTTTCAAAGATTCCGCCACCGTCATCAAGCCGCAAAAAGCGCTTCGCCGGCTCAATCATTTTTTGCTGAAAAAAGATTTTTTTATCACCACCGATGTGGGCCAGCACCAGATGTGGGCGGCGCAGCATATCTTGTATAACAAGCCCAACCGTTGGATGACCTCGGGCGGGCTCGGCACCATGGGCTACGGCATGCCCGCTGCGCTTGGCGTACAAATCGCGCATCCGACCAAGCCGGTGGTGTGCGTCACCGGCGAGGCCTCGATCCTGATGAATATTCAGGAGCTATCGACCATTGTGCAATACCGTTTGCCGGTGAAAATTTTTATTCTGAACAATCATTATATGGGTATGGTGCGCCAGTGGCAGGAGATGTTCCACGGCTCGCGCTACAGCGAATCCTACATGGATTCACTGCCCGATTTCGTGAAGCTCGCCGAGGCATACGGCATGTTGGGCCTACGCGTCAAAGACCCGAAAAAGCTCGACGACACCATCAAAGAAATGCTCGCCCACAAAGGCCCCGTCATTTGCGATGTGTGGGTCGATCGCGACGAAAACGTCTACCCCATGATCCCTGCGGGTAAGGCGCATAACGAACTCGTACTCGGCCCTGATGAGCTGGGTAGCGAAGTGCTGGATAAGAATAGGGTGTGATTAGGTTTTAGGTTACAGGTTATAGCTTTTAGCTCCCTGTCACCCCGTCGCATGACGGGGTCTGGCCTTCCTTCCTTAAGACCAGCCCCCGTCACAAGCACGGGATGACAATAGGGAGGCAAAAATACATGACAAACAATATTGAGCGTATGAATCCTGATTGGCAGGACTTGTATGATGTGTTATCGAATACAGTCAGACCAGCCCCCGTGACAAGCACGGGGTGACAAAAGGAAACATAATCATGATGAAACTCCTCTGCGCGACATTGCTGCTGACCAGCTTTTTAGGCGCAAGCGCCTGCGTTAAATCCAACCCTGCGCGTACCACGGTGTACACCCCTGCCGGTGATGTGACCTATCACTGCCCACCCGGGCAGGCAAAAAAAGGCCGCTGCTAACACGGAAAGTGAATGATATGACCAACGAAGCATTAGACGTCGTGTATGACATCATCAAAACCAAACCTGCCGAGGAGCGCCACATCCTCGCGGTGCTGGTCGATAACGAGTTTGGCGTGCTCAACCGTGTCGTCGGGTTATTCTCCGCGCGAGGTTACAATATCGAAGCCCTTACCGTGGCCGAGGTGGATACGAAAAAGAACCTGTCACGCATCACCATCGTCACCTGCGGGTCGCAGCAAACCATCACCCAAATCATCCATTTGCTCGAGCGCATGGTGCCGGTGCATAAGGTGCATGATCTGACCACCGAGGGCGCGCATGTAGAGCGCGAGCTGGCCCTGATCAAAGTGGTGGGCAAAGATGATGATCGCGTTGAAGCGCTGCGCATTGCCGATATTTTCCGCGCGCGCTCGGTTGATGCCACCACCGAATCTTTCATTTTTGAAATCACCGGCGCCTCATCGAAAATTGACGCATTTATCGAACTGATGAAACCACTCGGCACCGTCGAAATCGCCCGCACCGGCGCTGCCGGTATGGCACGTGGCAAAAAAGGATTATAGATGGCGCGTCGCCCTCCCTTTCTCGTGCGTTTACTCTGGGGTTTCATATCGCACATTTTATTTTCCCTGCTGTTATTCGCGCTGGTGATGGGCGGCCTGTATTTGTATATGAATCACGATCCCGAATTTAAGCAAAAAGTCTTCTCCACCCTTGGCGGCGAAATGCAGGATATGTGCCGCGACGTTTCCGCCGATGGGGTCGATTTGCGGCAGATGAATTATCGCAATCTGGATTTGAAGCGTATTGTTTCCATCGCTACCAGTGATGCATCGACGGATGATAAAAAACTGCAGCTGCAGCAAGCGGGGCACGCCGTTGCGACAGATAATCAGGATATGATCAAGCAAACGATGATCGCGCAGGGCGTACCCGCTGATAAGGCCGATGACGCGCTCGCCTTTCAGCCGGTGATGGTGCAATATAATATCCCGATACCGCTTGCACCCTTCGCCTTCGCCATCAAAGATCGCCCCAATGCCGAGCAGTTTTACACCGCTTTCAATGCCGATAAAATCGGGGCCAACGGGGCAGGCGCTATCGGCTTTCTTACTAAAGCATTACATGGGAGCGATACCAAGCTGCACCAAGCCGCACGCGCATCGCTTACGCTGATCGGTACCGAAGAAGCGAAAAAGGCGTTAATCTCAACACCGTGATACGTGTCGATGCTGATACCATACAGCGGCAGCAGGCTTTGTGCCGCATATCATAGGGCGAGCGGGCCGATTCGGCGAGAGTGGCCACCGTATAATAGGCAATAAAATCCGGTTTAAATCCACCGCCTTCCTGCGCGATGCGCTGCTGATACAACAGTATCTGCGCCAGTGCCAGCGCGCCTGAAATCACAAAAATCAACAGATAACGGGGGTTAAGCCCCTGAAAAAGTCGCTTCATCGCCCTAATTTTACTTGATTATTAGAGGGTAAAGCATTACCTCATAACGCCTGATTCAAAAAGAATAATCTCGAGCGAACGGACAAAGGAGACCCCCATGCGCGTATATTATGATGCTGATTGTGACATCAACCTGATTAAATCGAAAAATGTAGCCATCATCGGTTATGGCTCGCAAGGCCATGCCCACGCGGCCAATTTGCGTGATTCGGGCTGCAAAAATGTGAAAATCGGGCTGCGTTTCGGCTCAAACAGCATTGAAAAAGCCAAAAAGGCCGGTTTCGAAGTGGTAACCCCCGTTGAGGCCGCCAAATGGGCCGATGTGGTGATGGTTTTGATCCCCGATGAGCTGCAAGCCGATTTATATGCCGATGATCTGCGCGACAATATGAAGCAAGGCGCGGCGCTGGCTTTCGCGCATGGCCTCAACATCCATT
>DITS01000040.1:0-144 GCA_002422205.1 Alphaproteobacteria bacterium UBA6178 | reverse complement strand
GCGGCGGCGTGCCTTGCCTGATCGCGGTACACCAAGATGCCACCGGCAACGCGCATGATATTGCACTGTCTTACGCCTCCGGCGTTGGTGGTGGCCGCTCAGGCATCATCGAAACCAGTTTCCGCGAAGAGTGCGAAACCGATT
>DITS01000037.1 GCA_002422205.1 Alphaproteobacteria bacterium UBA6178 | reverse complement strand
GAAGGCCCGATGCTGTCGATCAAGGCGGTCAACTCGCTGTCGCACTATACCGAATGGACGATCGGCCATGTCCATTCGGGCGCGCTCGGCTGGAACGGCATGATCACCTTCGCGGCGCTCTATTATCTGACGCCGCGGCTGTGGGGTCGCGAGCGGCTCTATTCGCTGCGGATGATCAACTGGCACTTCTGGCTCGCGACGCTGGGGCTGGTGCTCTACGCCGCCGCGCTGTGGGTCGCCGGGATCACGCAGGGGCTCATGGCGCGCGAATATGGCGCGGACGGATATCTCGTCTACGCCTTCGCCGAGATCGTCGCCGCCATGAAGCCCTATTACGCGATGCGCGTCGTGGGCGGGCTGCTCTACCTCACCGGCGCGCTCATCATGGCCTTCAACATCTGGATGACGATCGCCGGCCGGCTGCGCAACGAGGCTCCCATGTCGAGCCCGACCTTCAACCCTGCTGCCGACCGGCCGATCCCGCCGGCCGCGGCAACGGCCGAATAAGGGGGAATCCTCATGACGCAGCTTGCCACCCAGCATAAGAAGCTCGAGCGCAACGTCACGCTGCTCAGCATCTTCGCCTTCGTTGCCGTCGCGATCGGCGGCATCGTCGAGATCGCCCCGCTGTTCTGGATCGACTCCACGCTCGAGAAGGTCGAAGGCGTCCGGCCCTACACGCCGCTCGAGCAGGAGGGGCGCGACATCTACGTGCGCGAGGGCTGCTACACCTGCCACAGCCAGATGATCCGCCCGTTCAGGGACGAGGTGGAGCGTTATGGCCACTACAGCCTCGCCGCCGAGAGCATGTATGATCACCCCTTCCAGTGGGGCAGCAAACGCACCGGCCCCGATCTGGCGCGTGTCGGCGGCAAATATTCCGACGACTGGCACGTACAGCACATGATCGACCCACGCAGCGTCGTACCCGAATCGATCATGCCCGCCTATTCGCATCTGGCCAAAAACGGAGCCGATCTGCGCGACATGTCCAAGCATTTGCGTGCGCTCAAAACGCTGGGCGTTCCCTACAGTGATGACATGATCACCCATGCCTACCGCGACGCGGTGGCGCAAGTCTCGCCCGACAGCGATCATGCTGATGGCTTACGCGCCCGCTATGGCGACACAATCGCCGTGCGCGATTTTGACGGCGAGCCACACTTCATCTCCGAACTCGATGCGCTCATCGCCTATCTGCAGGTGCTGGGCACCATGGTCGAATTCAAAGACTATAACCCCGACTACGCACCCAAAACGGAGGCCAAATGATACACTGGATCGCCAACCATGCCGGGCTAGTCGGGCTGCTGTTTTTCTTCACGCTCTTTGTCGGCGTCGCCATCTGGCTGTTTCTGCCGGGCATGAAAGGGCGGCTCGAGCCGCTCGCACAGATTCCACTTCGCGAGGACACCCATGAGTAATCACCACGACCAAGACAAAGACATTGACCATGTTTCCGGCGTTGAGACCACCGGCCATGAATGGGACGGCATCAAAGAACTCAACAACCCCGCGCCACGTTGGTGGCTGTGGGTATTTTACGTCACCATCATCTGGGCCGTGGGCTATTGGATCATCTACCCCGCATGGCCAACACTCAGCGGCGAAGGTCACCGCGGTGGCACCGTGGGTCATCTGCAAACCAACCAATACACCGATCTGGCCGTCTCGCAGCAAGACATCGCCGCCCGTCGCGCACACTATCTGGAGCGTTTCACCACCGCATCCTTTGAGGAAATCGCCAACGACCCCGAGCTCTACGCCTTCGCACTCGCCGGTGGCCAATCGGCCTTCAAAGATAACTGCGCGACCTGTCATGGCAGTGGCGGCGCAGGCGCGCCCGGCTACCCCAACTTAAACGACGATGATTGGATCTGGGGTGGCAAAATCGAAGACATCCACCACACCATCACCTACGGCGTACGCAACGATCATACTGAGAGCCGCAGCGCCATGATGCCGCCCTTCGGTGGCATGCTCGACGCGCAAAGCCTGTCCGATGTCACCGACTATGTGTTTGCGCTCTCACATAATGGCGCACCCAATGCCAACGGTCAGGCCATCTTCATGCAGCAATGCGCCTCTTGCCACGGCGCAGATGCACGGGGTTTGCGTGAATTCGGCGCACCCAATCTCGCCGACGCCATCTGGCTCAAAAGCAAAGACGGCAGCAAATCCGCCATTCTCAGCCAGATCAAAAACCCCAAACACGGCGTCATGCCCGTGTGGCAAGGACGACTCGACGAGCAAACCCTGCGTCAGTTGAGCATCTATGTGCATAGCCTAGGCGGAGGAGAATAAACCAGCATCATGAGCGAATCCGCCCCCATTCAGCTGTTCGCAAAGCAGCAGAAAATTTACCCCAAACGCGTCTGGGGGCGCTACCGCAAAATCAAATGGCTGGTGATGATCGTCACACTGGGCATTTATTATTTCGCGCCTTTTCTGCGCTGGGATCGCGGCGCCAACGCACCCGATCAGGCCATTCTCATTGATATGCCCAACCGCCGCGCCTATTTCTTTTTCATCGAAATCTGGCCACAGGAAGTCTATTACCTCACCGGCATTCTCATCCTCGCCGCCGTCGCGCTCTTTTGCGTGACTTCGCTCGCCGGTCGCGTCTGGTGCGGCTATTTCTGCTTTCAAACCGTCTGGACGGATTTATTCGTCTGGGTCGAACGCCTCGTGCAGGGCGACCGCAATGCCCGCAAAAAACTCGACGAATCGCGCTGGAGCTTCACCAAGCTGCGCAAAAAAGCCCTCACGCATGTGATCTGGCTGCTCATCGGCCTCTGCACTGGCGGTGCATGGGTGTTTTATTTCAACGACGCCCCCACCCTGTTTGAGCAAATCATGCATTTCGATGTCCCGATGAGCGTAATGTGGTGGATCATCGCCTTCACCTTCACCACCTACCTCATGGCAGGCTTCGCGCGCGAGCAGGTCTGCACCTATATGTGCCCCTATGCGCGCTTCCAATCCGCCATGTTCGACCGCGACACACTGATCATCGGCTACGACGCACAACGCGGCGAACCACGCGGCAAAGGCAAGCGAACCTCGCCCAGCCACGCATGGTTGCGTCACCATGAAACGCGGTCAGAAGACCGCGCCAGCCTTGAGCCTGTTTCATTGCACGAGCAGGAGGCGAGTGCAGGAAACAATCGTAAAATAGGCGACTGCATCGACTGCTCACTCTGCGTGCAGGTCTGCCCGATGGGGATCGACATCCGCGACGGGCTACAATATGAATGCATCGCCTGCGGCCTGTGCATCGACGCCTGCAACAGCGTCATGGATAAAATAGACCTCCCGCGCGGCCTCATCCGCTACGACACCACCACCAATCAGGAAGCACGCGACGCAGGTGCCCCCGTCGCCTCCTCATGGTCACACATCCTCCGTCCGCGTACTTTCTATTACGCCGCCATCATGGCGCTGGTGGGCGGCATCATGCTCTACAGCCTGCTCACCCGCTCACCGCTGGAACTACACATATTGCACGATCGCAACCCGCTCTATGTCCTCCTGTCCGACGGCTCGATCCGCAACGGCTACGACGTCAAGATCCTCAACAAAACCCACGAAGATAAAACCTACACCCTGACCTTGGACGGCATCGAAAACGCCACACTCACCATCCAGGGCGCCGGTCATCTCTCACCCGATGCGCTGCCGGTCTTTGCCGACAGCATCGGCCATTTCCGCTTATTCATCACCGCATCCAAACCCGCCGGTGGCCGTCATACCATCACCTTACGCATCACCGACCGCGACACCCAACTCAGCCACGAAAGGAAGAGCCTCTTTGTCAGCGACCAGTAACAGTAAAGCGCCCTTACGCGACCGCATCATCCCATGGTATTTCGTCATGGCCTTTCTGGTGATCTTTGCGGTCAACGCCCTGTTCATCTATAAAGCCACCAGCACCCATACCGGCCTCGTCACACAGCAGGCTTACGAAAAAGGCTTAAACTACGATACGATTGCACAAGATGCACAAGCGCAAGACGCACTCGGCTGGCAATCCAGTATCACTTTAGAACAGCACCAACTCCGCTTTACCTTGCAAGACGCATCAGGCAATCCCCTCACCTGCGAACACGCCACAGCCCATCTCATGCGCCCCACACAAAGCCAGCTGGATTTTTCACAACCTCTCACCCGCCAAAAAGACGGCAGTTATCAATCCTCCCTTGCCTTTCCACAAGCCGGACAATGGGACATCACCGTATCGGTATTATGCAACAAGCAGCCATATCAACAGCGCCAGCGTGTCATCGTAAAATAAATACGCCAGACCCGCTTCCACGCTTCGCCCCTCACTCAGAAAGCCTCGGCAACGGGCGCTACCAACTGGCCTTTCAGGTTGATGGCATCCATTGCGCACGCTGCATCTGGGCGATCGAATCCGCACTCGCCAAAGCCGACGGCATCACAAATGCCCGCGTCAATATGAGCACCAGCCGCCTGCTTATCGAATGGCAAGGCAGCGCCGCGCAAGCCGATGATTACGCCGCCATCGTGCAATCACTCGGCTACGCGCTAACCCCCGCCAACATCACTCCCACCGCCGAGCCACAGGATAAATTTCTCCTGCGCTGTGTCGCCGTCGCCGGGTTCGCGATGGGCAATATCATGCTATTATCGGTCGCACTTTGGAGCAGCGACCAAACCCTCATGGGCATTGCTACGCGCAGCCTGTTTCATTGGGCATCCGCCGCCATCGCCCTGCCCACCATCGCCTATGCGGGGCGTCCCTTCTTCCGCTCAGCCTATGCCGCGCTGTCGCATCGCCGCACCAATATGGATGTGCCGATTTCGCTCGCGCTGATTCTTTCCTGTGCCATGAGCCTGTTTGAAACCATCCATCATGGCGAACATGCCTATTTCGATTCCGCTGTCATGCTCTTGTTCTTTTTGCTCATTGGCCGCTGGCTCGATGCCCGCGCACGCGGCAAAGCGCGCGAGAATGCCACCAGCCTGCTAAGCATGATGCAAGGCACCGCCACCCTCATCGAAGGCACCGCCGCCCGCGCCATCGCCATCAAAGACCTGCGCGAAGGCATGCGCCTGCACATCGCAGCGGGCGAAAAAATCCCCACCGACGCCATCATCGAATCTGGCAGTTCCGAGCTCGACACCAGCCTCGTCACCGGCGAAACCACGCCGCATCCGGTATCCGCAGGTGACACCATCTATGGCGGCACCATCAACCTCTCCGCCCCGCTGATCGCACAAGTGCAAAAGCCCAGCGACCAAAGCCTGCTTGCCGACATCGTGCGACTACTTGAGCAGGCCGAGCAAGGCCGTGCACGCTATGTGCGCCTCGCCGACAGAGCCGCCAAGCTCTACACCCCCGTCGTCCATACCCTCGCCGCATCCGCCTTTGCGGGCTGGATCATTCTCGGCGGCATGGCGTGGCAGGACGCACTGCTCATCGCCGTCACCACCCTCATCATCACCTGCCCCTGCGCCTTAGCACTGGCAGTTCCCGTGGTGCAGGTGCTGGCCACCGGCTGGTTGATGAAGCGCGGCATTCTCGTCAAATCCGGCGATGCACTGGAACGACTCGCCGCCATCGATAGCGTCGCCTTCGACAAAACCGGCACCCTCACCCGTGGCACTCCCACACTGCTCACGCAGCCCGATCATCCCGACGCGCTACAGCTCGCCGCATCACTTGCCGTACATAGCCGCCACCCACTATCGCTTGCCTTATGCGCCGCCAATACTCAATCACTCCTGCCCCTCACAGCACCAAGGGAAGAGACCGGCTGCGGTATCGAGGCACGATGGCAAGGCAAATGGCTAAGCATCGGACGACGTAGCTGGTGCGGCGACGAATCCGCGCCCATCGACCCCCTGCAGGAATTATGGCTTGAAGTCGAAGGAAGCCAGCCGCTGCGCTTCACCTTCTCCGACCCGCTACGCGACGATGCAACAGCCATCACCCAGAAATTACAGGCACAATCGCTCACTCTGCACATCCTCTCCGGCGACCGTGCCGATGTAGTAATCGACGTGGCCAACACATTACGCATTCCCCATTACCGCGCCGCCTGTCTGCCCGCCGACAAGGTACGTATTCTCGAACAACTGCGAACCAGTGGCCATCGCGTGCTGATGGTCGGCGACGGGCTGAACGACGCGCCTGCACTGGCTGAAGCCTCCGTCTCCATGTCACCCGCCTCCGGCATGGACATCACGCAAAACACCGCCGATATCGTGTTCCAAGGCAGCCGCCTCGCCCCCGTGGCGCAGGCGCTCACCATGGCGCGCTTTTCCACCCGGCTGGTCAAACAGAATTTTGCGCTCGCAATCGGCTATAACTGCATCGCCATCCCGCTTGCCGTGGCGGGTTATGTCACCCCGCTCGTGGCCGCGATTGCCATGTCGTCTTCGTCACTACTCGTCATTCTCAACGCCTTTCGCATCAACCGCATCAAGGACTGATCATGGATGTCTTGCTCTATCTGATTCCCATTGCGCTGACCTTAAGTCTCTGCGCCTTAGCAGCCTTTTTATGGACGCTGAAATCCGGCCAGTATGATGACCTCGAAGGCGCCGCTCAGCGCATTTTAATGGATGACGACGAAAACCCTCCAACCAATTGACCATTGTCAAATCCGCCAACTCTGCCGCGTGCTATCCCATCTGCAATAACCGATGGAGCACCCAATGACACGATACAAAACCGCCGCCCTTGCCGCCCTCACCTGCAGTCTCATGAGCGCCAGCGCGCTCGCCGAAGGCGGCTTCCGATCCGATTCACTCTGGGACGTGCAAGACGCCGACCGCTGGATACTGCGTATGCGCGCCATTGCGGTTTCGCCCGATGAAAGCAGCAGCACCAGCATTGGCGGCCACGTCACCGCCGATACCGGCTATGCGCCCGAGCTCGACATCACCTATTTCTTCACCCCGAACATTGCAGCAGAACTCATCGCCGCCACCACCAATCACAATATGGGCGCACGCAACACCGCGCTCGGCAACGTCGATCTGGGCGATGTCTGGGTACTGCCCCCCACGCTCACCCTGCAATATCACTTCAATCCCGAAGGGCAGTTCCGCCCCTATATCGGCGCAGGCGTCAACTACATGCTGTTTTACGGCGAAGACTCCGGCGCGGTTTCATCCATCGATTACGAAAACGGTTTCGGCACCGCCGCCCAAATCGGTATGGACATCGGACTCGATGAAAATTGGGCGCTCAACTTCGACGTCAAAAAATTATGGAATAATGTCGATGTCAAACTCAATGGCGGTGCCGCAACGGCCGATGTGGATCTCGATCCCTGGGTCGTCGGCGTCGGTTTGGCTTATCGGTTTTGATGCGTTAGGCTATGATTTCCATATAAAAGTCGGCCCTTGCACATCATATTAATGGTTTACATTAAGCGGATAAGAGGCATTAGACACATTCGGGGTGCTGGTGTCCTTTCGCTGAAGTTCTGTAATGTCATCATTCCCTGATAATTCCTTGTTAGGGCATCAGGGCTTTCGCGATAAGATATGTGTTTGTGCGACAGAATGACCATTGCTGCAGGAAATACCCTGATACCATTGCAAATTACCCTGTATTTCGGCCACTATCAGGGAATGGTGAGAGCAGATGTGGCAATGGTGCGCATCCACAGCCAACATTTCCAAGTTCGAGCACTCCCTTAGCCTGAGAACTGCAAAAAACGCCCAGTTCCACCGCAATTCCCGCATTCACCGCCACCATCAAAACACCGATTTCCGGCTAATTCCTGAAAAACCACTCCCAATCCCCGCCATTGTCTCACTTGCGAAGTTTTCGTGGTGACGTTTCTATAAATCGCACTCTAAAACCTGTTTTGAGCAAAATATCAGGCCGGCATTCTTAGGCAAATGCGCGCAAACCATTGTTCAGTGCTACTGAGCACAAGAATTTTACCACATCAGAACAGGTCCATAACAGGCTAATAACAGGTGTGGGAACAGGTAAAAAACAGGATGGCAATCAGGAAGCTAACTGGCCTGCTACTAAAACTTTAAGATCTGTTTCTGACGATGCCACTCAATCGGCAGGTTCGCCGTCAGGTCTTGCAGATGCATCGTCGCGGGTTGCGTGCCGGTGAGAATGCTCGAGATAATATCCGGCGCCAGCATCATCAGATTCACAATGCGCGAAACATACGTCCTAGCACGCCCCTCTTGCTTCGCGATGTCGGTGATAGTGATCTTCCCGCTATCAAGCTGCCGATTCCAGCGATAGGATTTCACCAACGCATTCACCAGCACCGGATTATAATTCGACCGCTTGAAAGTACGAATCGCTCTCCCCTCCGCATCAAGTGCGAGCTGGCTGCGGCCATACAATTCAAACCGCGCCGCAATAGTGATTTCCACATAGCCATCCCCATGCACCACAGTCGGGCGATAGCTCATAATCAGACAGTCCCGCACATTAGTATCCATCAGGGTCTTGGTTCGCTCTAAATCTTCGGGCCTCGGGGGTACATCAGCAGGTGCCATCAATGCATTAGTCTACGCATTGGGCTACACTCTGGAAGAGCAGAAAGATATTATTTCATCTATAGATTTTGCGAAATTTAAAGACCGTTCATGGATTGTGGCTGATATCCGACGTGTATTCAGTAAGTTCGGTCTCTATAAAGGGGAGTTCTTTGAGAATTGGATAGGCGATCTGATTGAAGCAAAACTTGGAAGCCGCCTTGCTACATTCGCGGACCTTCAGAAAACGGGGCTTCCTGATTTGTATGTGTATGGCACCAATCTGAATACCGGATTCAGCGAAGTCTTTTCGCATGAACGCCATCCCAATATGCCGCTGATGCAGGCCGTGCGTATCAGCATGTCAATTCCACTCTTTTTTACATCGGTAAAGCAAGGTGAGTATGATGACACCTATGTAGATGGCGGTGTGATGAGCAATTATCCTGTCAAACTGTTTGACCGCCGAAAATACATCGCCCCAGACGAGTCCTATGCAGCACGCCCCACTAATTATTATGAGGAAGAGAATGCAGCCTTTCTTGCCAAACACCCCGATAGCAGCCCGTATGTTTATAACCGGCAAACACTTGGCATCCGGCTAGACAGTGATAAGGAAGTTGCTCAATTTCGATATGGTGCAGACCCCAAACGCAAATCGGTAGATGTGCTTTTATAACATAAAAGGAGACATGTGATGCAACATCTGAAGTCTGACTATTATGAAATTATCTGCCATCTAGGAATAATGAATCAGCAGCTCATTAGCCGCAGCTTGGGGCTTGGGCTGATACATGATGCTCATTATCTGAAGCAGATTGACGAGCAGCTACTGTACCTTCTGAAACAGGCGCGGCCAAAGTTTGACTTCACAGCGCATATTGCTGGCAGGAATGCGTTATTGGTTGGAGAAGGAAATTTGAGTTTTGCTCTCAGCCTGAGTAAAAGAAAAGTGATAAATCCGCGCCAGCTCACAACCTCTACCTATGAAATAGAAAGCCAGCTTTCCGATCTTACACTCGCTAATGCGGCTTCTTTGCGCAAGGCTGGTGCTACTGTTCTGCACGGCGTGAATGCTTGGAAACTAGACACTTCCTTTGGTAGCCAAGTATTTGATCATATCATTTTTCAGTTTCCTCACGTGGGGAGTAGAGAACCCATACGCGGACATAATCCCAATTTCGTATTGGTGCGGGACTTTTTGAAAAGCGCCTCAAAACAGCTCGCCGCCAATGGAACAGTGATGATTTCTGCGGTTGATACACCTCATTATCACGGGGCATTCCAATTTGGAATTGTAGCAGCAAATGCTGGATTTCAACCGCCTGAAGTCTATATATTTGATCCGGATGACTTTCCTGATTACACTCACACCATGACCCATCAGGATGGCGATGCATTAACGCATCATGATACGTTTGCTACGTGGGTGTTTAAGCGAGGGTAATCATCATGGCGCAAGCCAATCTTTTTTCATTAGAAGAATCATCGCCTGCCATCATCAATGGCCTGCGTTATATCCCCGCCTTCATCTCACCAAAACAGGAGACCCGTTTAATCGCTGACATTGATAGGCAACCATGGCTGAATGATCTGAAGCGTCGGGTACAGCATTATGGCTGGCGCTATGATTATGCCGCTCGGCGGGTGGATGCGTCGATGCGGCTGAGGGATATACCGGGTTGGCTAATACCCTATGGGAATGTGCTGCAGGAGCAAGGCCATTTTGCGCAAAAACCGGATCAGATCATCGTGAATGAATATCTACCCGGGCAAGGTATTAGTTCGCATATCGACTGTGTGCCGTGCTTCGAGGAGACCATTGCCTCACTCAGTCTTGGCTCCCCTTGTGTGATGGATTTTATCCATGCGGATACGCAAGAAAAGCAATCACTGCTACTTGAGCCGCGCAGCTTACTCGTTCTATCTGGCGATGCGCGTTATCGTTGGAAGCATGGCATTGCAGCCCGCAAAACGGATAAGTATAACGGACAATCCATTCAGCGGCGCAGGCGTATTGCGCTTACCTTCCGTAATGTCATCATTCCCTGATAATTCCTTGTTAGGGCATCAGGGCTTTCGCGATAAAATATGTGTTTGTGCGACAGAATGACCATTGCTGTAGGAAATACCCTGATACCATTGCAAATTACCCTGTATTTTGGCTGTTATCAGGGAATGGTGAGAGCAGATGTGGCAATGGTGTGCATCCACAGCCAATCCTCATGGGTCGAACCCCTGAGTTCCCACACAGAGAAACGGCAACCCCGCCGTCACAGCCACGTTCCGGATTGAAACTGACACATCTCTCACGCCAACTCGGAGATGAAAATCCTTGTAATTAAGGCAGATATGGCCGATTTTCTCTAAACGCCAATTTGCGAGGTTACGATAATAATTAAATACTCAAACTTAGTGTCGTATTAAAAATGACTCAGGCTCTCAAAGTTTATCTAGATACACAAGATTACATTCGATTCCATAATCAGGATAGCGAAGTGATGGATATCCGGAGCCAACATCGTCAGATTCAGCATTTGTGAAATATAGGTGCGTGACACTTTATAGTCATTTGCCATCTCCGTAATGGTCTTTTCGCCATCCGCAATTACAGCAGCCATCATCATACAAAGATACCGGCAGAAAGCGATATGAGGCATAGTCAACGGCGTGCCCACGCGGGCGCTCATCACGCCCCTGCGCTCGGCTAAAGTGCATCTAAATTCGCTAAAACAGATTTCCAGGGATCACCACTTTTCTGACGTATAATTTCAACGCTGTCATACCAGTGGTTTTTACCTTCCATGCCCCAGCGCCAGCAACCAAAAGACGACAGCAACAATGTGGTTTTAACTCCCAGTGCCCCTGCAAAATGCGCTGTCGCATTCTGAATGGTGATGACTTCATCCATTGCCGCAATCTGCGCCGCCCAGCCATCGCAATGCTCCACCGCATCGATCGCATGGTCCTGTATCACCGTCACACCAGTTTGTTTTGTAAATTCGGCAAGGTCTTTACTGCGGCCATCATATTGCAGTGAAACAAGCTGCACATCTGCATCATGGGCAAACCGCCAAAACAGCGGCAACGGAATATCACGCCGTGAAAATGTTTTAGCCGCGGTCGCCCAGCTGATACCGATCAAACGGGTAGCCTTGCTCTCTGATTTCTCCAGATAGCGCTGACGCAGTTTTGCCGCCAATTGCGAATCAGCCTTTAAAAATGCAGGATGCGCGCTCGGTGTATATTCGGGCAAACAATAGACCATGACATCACCTATCGGCGCATGATAATCCATCTGTCGCTCACGCATCGCATCACCCACATTATCGACACGGTCAACCACTTCTATGTCAGGAAAAGAACGCTTCATCAAAGCCTGCATTTTGGGATACATAGCAAGCGTTATCTTGCAGTTTTGCTGAAGCAGATACGGCAATAACCCCGCCCACATCACGATATCACCCACCCCCTGCTCAGCCCATAGATAAATCGATTTACCTGCCAGCGGCTCACCTTGCCACCGCGGCCACGGAGCCTCCAGCGTAACGTCTTTAAATGCGCCAGCTTCAAACCGCCGCGCATACTCACCAAGCCCTGCTCTCAAATGCGAGCGCTTAAGGACCAACAGGCTGCGGTCAAACACCAGATCGGGATGCTCACCAAGCTGCGCAATCGCCTCATCCAACAGTGTCTCGGCCTCGTCTGATCTATTATCTTGCTGTAACGCCTCCGCCAAATCCCGCCTGATCTTTGCCGAGTCCGGTATCTGCGCTATCCCATCTCTCAGCAGTTTAATTGCTACATTCAGGTCAGCCTTATTACCGGAATACGCCAGATAAGGAAGAATACTGGCATACATATCCTGCGTTTTGGCATTGGGCATCTGAAATAATTGTTTGAGACAGCCAGCAGCTTTGATGCGTGCCTGCGCGGTGTTCTGTGCCTCCAACGCCTGAAAAAGCAACCAATAAAGATCCGTATTCTTGCCAACTTTCTTTAGCAAAGCATTGAGAAATGTTTCCAAAAAGATAAATTGCTGCCGCTCAAATCCTTGCGTGATAATATTTTGCAACAAATCCGTGCGCGTCGTGTCTCTTAAAAAGACTTTCGCGGCATCCTTTAGCTGTGCATCGGCGGCGGACATTAATTGCCCCCCTGCTTAGCAAGCATCATCAGCTCGCGCTCAGCAAACCATGCATCTGCATAATCACACTGACGATACGCATCAAAATAAGGCCCGCCAATGGTGTAATGCAAATTGTGAATATCCGTAATATCTACCGGCGCATATTCGCCAACCAGAAAATTCCATGACAAGGGAATATCACCAATCAACGATTCATCTTCCAGCCAGCGGAACCGATGCAGCTCCAATCCGGTGGCACTATTAACATAATCTGGTGTCAATGCAGTGCATTTTGCAGTATTCATCAGCATCACACTCGACCAGTTTTTCTTCTCATACACCGTCTGCGGCTGCTCAAGAAATTTCGAACTGGTGGAAGGGGTATAATCATGCTTGGCCACTTGCAGCGCATAGCGCTCATCACGCAAAGCCCACAGCGTCGCAATATCGGTGCGCACCAGCATATCACAATCCATAAAAATCGCCCATCCGTCATAGCCACACAAATAGGGTGTCAAAAAACGTGAAAACGCAAATTCGGTCGATTGTAGTGGATTGCGCTCACGCCATAGCAGCGATTTTAAATGTGTAAGCGATAGCGGCGTAATTTGTATGGGCTGGCTGGCTTGTCGCAAAATACTATGCACAAGCACATGATACGCGACGGACTCTTTGGGGTCATATCCAATAAACAGCCGTATTATATCCTTGTTATTAATCATCGCAGTCATACACCCCCAGGCTACCCATCTCAAAAGGTCTAGCGCCTCAGCGTTAATAAAGAAAGCCATTTTACCATCGTTTTAAATGGTCTGGACTGTGCGTTCATTGCTGGATATTATCCTGTATACAAAAATAAATCAGAAGCATTCCATGCCCAGAGCCAAAACCATCACGGAAAATTACCGCAAGCAGCAGGAAGAATTGCATCTCAATCCCAATTACGGCGTAGCGTCTTTGCATTTCGCTCCTCAGATTGCGGATATTATCAAGGAACACAACATCTCTTCAGTATCCGATTATGGCGCGGGCAAAAAAAACCTCATGAAGGGCTTAAGCAGGGAGGGAATCTGCGCAATCGAGTATTTCCCATACGACCCCGCCTTTCCCGAATATGGCGAACCACAAACAGCTGAGCTAGTCTGTTGTATCGACGTGCTAGAGCATATCGAACCGGAGTTGATTGATAATGTGATTCAGGAGCTGGCAAATATTACCACCTCACTGGGCTTTTTCTCCATCCATACAGGGCCTGCAGGTAAAACCTTATCCGATGGACGCAATGCACATCTGATACAGCAGCCAAGCGAGTGGTGGCTCGAAAAGCTCACAATATATTTCGATATCCTGCAGCAACAAATCCACGATACGATGGGTCCTGGTTTCTGGGTCATGGTTCAACCCAAAGACCTATCCTAGGGTAAGCAAATCCAAATGGATTAAAAAGCCCTCCCAACGGCAGTATCGTGCGCGCCAATCCGATTTGGTGTTACGCAAATTTAGCGAACCCCTACAATTCGCCACCTAAAGCACGCATCAGGTCAATACGCGCGGCAAGCTGGTCTTGGCGGGCGCTGAGATAACTGTCCTCGGCCTGCAACAAGGCGGCTTGGGTAGAAAGCAAGGTGGTAAAATCAATCGAGCCTGTATCAAACCGCACACGGGCAATGCTGTCGGCTTTGCGTGCCTCTTCGGCGGCAACAGCCAGCGCGTCGCGGCGCGTGGCAGCGGCCTCGTCATTGCTCAGCGCGTCCTCCACCTCACGAAAGGCCACAAGCAGCACGCTTTGATACTGTGCCACCTGCTCGTCACGCACGGCTTCGCTGCGGTCAATGTCGCCCTGCAGGGCGCCGCCTTGAAAAATAGGGGCAAAAAAGGACGCGGCCAGATTCATCAGCGTGCTGGCGGGGCTGGCGGTCAGCGCCGTGCTTAAACCCAGCGAAACGCCGGGCAATGCATTAGCACGCGCCACGCCAATATTGATATTGGCAGCACGCAGCCGTGCTTCGGCGGCGGCAATGTCGGGGCGACGCTCGAGCAATTCCCATGGCGAGCTAAGCGGCACATCACCCAGCTGCAGCTGATCAAGCGAGCGCTCCTCGCTTAGCTGCAACTGCACCGGTGCAACACCTGTGACCAGCGCCAATTGATTGAACAACAGCTCGCGCTGGTTTTGCAACGCGGCAATAGAGGCCTGCGTATTGGCAACCGACGTGCGCTGTTGTGCCCGCTCCAGCCCCGAAATCGCGCCTTCACTGTAACGGATTTCGGTGATGCGCAGCACATCCTCCGCATTGGTAAGGTTGCGCTGTGCCACCTCCAGCCTTGCATCTAGCGCCAGCACGCCGCTATACAGCCGCGCCACTTCAGACGACACCAAAAGGCGCAGGGCATGGCGGTCATGTTCGGTGGCGAGCAACTGCCATGTCGCCGCATCAAGCAGGTTACGATTGCGCTGCCATAAATCCAGCTCATACGACACCGAAAGCCCGACGTCCCCGCGTGAATCGCTCACACTACGCCCGCCGCTTTCACTGTGGCTTCTGCTCGCCGAGCCAGAGGCACCCACCTGCGGATACAGGCCGGATCCAGCGATGCGTGTCGATGCACGCGCCTGCTCAATCCGCGCCAGCGCAGCCGCCAGATCGGTGTTATTGGCCACGGCCGTGGCGATGAGCTGCTCTAATTCCGCGCTGCCAAAACTGCTCCAACGCGCGGCAGTAGCGGATGTGTTGGATGCCGACGCATGCAACCACGCATCGGGAACGCGCTCGGTTGGCACCATCGCTTGCGGCGCGAGCGAACAAGCTGCAAGCCAAAGCGCAGGAACAACATAATAGCATTTCATGCGATACTCCTATTCTGACGCCAATGCGACAACGGGATCAAGACGCGCGGCCTTATAAGCTGGCCAAATGCCAAATATCAGCCCCGTCGACACCGCACAGCTGAAAGACAGCAAAGCAGGAACAGGGGTGATAAGGGTGGGAATGTCAAACAACCGCAACCCAATGGCGGTCAGCAGACCAATCACCACACCCAGCACCCCGCCCAAAGTGCACACCACCGCCGCTTCGGTATTAAATTGCAGCATGATGTCGCGCATCCGCGCACCGGTGGCCATGCGAATGCCGATCTCACGCGTGCGCTCGGTCACGCTGACCAACATGATGTTCATNNGCCGCCACCGCGCCCAGCAGCAGGGTAAAGGTATTATAGGTTTCGCTCGCCATATCCATAAAGGACGCCATGTTGCGCGTGCTGAAATCGAGTTGACGGTGCCGCGCCAGCAATAATTCATTGATCGCGGTTTCACTCGCGGCGATATGCTCCATCCGATCCACCCGCACGGTGATACCGCTCAGATAGGTCATGCCAAACAGGCGAATCAGCCCCGTGGTCACAGGAATCACCACCGCATCATCCTGATCGCCGCCCCAGCCCGATGCGCCTTTGGCGCTCAGCACACCGATCACTTCAAACGGAATATTTTTGACAAGGATGTAGCTGCCAACCGGATCTTCGCCGCTGGGGAATAAATTTTTGACTGTGGTTTGTCCCAATACCGCCACCGGCGCATAGGAGCGCACATCCCGATCGGTGAAAAAACTGCCGGAGCTGACCGGCCAGTCACGCACCAGCGGCATCGACGCGCTCACCCCCTGCACGGGCGTCTGCACATCAATATTGCCATAGCGCACTTTGTACGAGCCGCTGCGCTCGGATATCACCGCGCTGATATGCGGCAGCTCGGCAATGGCCTCTGCATCCTGAATGGTCAGGGTGGTGATGTTGCCATCCCCGCGCACCCCCGGCGCACCGGGGCGCACCGACAGCAAATTGGTGCCCATCGCGGTGATCCGATCGAGCACCTCCTGCTTGCTGCCGCCACCCACCGCCAGCATGGTCACCACCGACGCCACGCCGATGATAATGCCCAGCAACGTCAGCGCCGTGCGGAATGTGTTGGCCTTCAGCGAGCGCAGCGCGGTTTTGGTGGCCTCTTCGATCTCAGGCACCAGCCCGGCATGTCCGCGTGGCGGCACAGGCTCCAGCCTGTCGGCACGCTGATTCACTTCACCCGTTTCCTTGACAATGCGCCCGTCAAAAATATGCAGCACGCGGGTGGCATGGGCGGCCACTGCCGCATCATGCGTAATCACAATAACGGTGCGGCCTTCGCGGTTCAGCTCGGCAAGCAGCGCCATCACATCTTCGCTCGACTGGCTGTCAAGCGCACCGGTCGGCTCATCCGCCAGAATAATCGGCGGGTCATTCATCAATGCGCGGGCAATCGCCACGCGCTGCTGCTGCCCGCCCGATAGCTCCGACGGGCGGTGCGACCCGCGCTCGCTCAATCCCAGCTTGGCCAGCAACATGCGTGCGCGATCATTACGCGCGGCTTTGGGCATGGCAGCATAGATACCCGGAATTTCGACATTCTCTTCGGCGTTGGCGGTGGCGAGCAGATTATAACGCTGAAACACGAAGCCAAATGTATCGCGCCGCAATGCCGCCAATGCATCCGGCGAATGCTGCGCCACATCCTGCCCGCGCACTTCATAGCTGCCACCCGATGCCCTGTCCAGACAGCCAAGGATATTCATCAGCGTTGATTTGCCCGACCCCGACTGCCCCATAATCGCCACAAATTCGCCCGGCCAGATGGTGAGCGACACCGCATCAAGCGCGTGAAATTCTTCGTCGCCCGTGCGATAAATCCGGCTGAGATTTTTGACGTTCAGTAACGGCTCCATGCTAGATCCGTGGCACGCGCCGCGCCGCAGGGGCGGGGCTTGCAGCATTGCTTGCGCGGATAATGGCAACCTGATCGCCCTCTTGCAGCCCACTAAGCACTTGCGCCTGCGTGCGGTTGAGCAGACCAATTTCCACCGGACGCGTCTCGATGCCATCCGCGCTTTTCACATTCACCTCATAGCGCTCGGGCTGCCCCGCATCGGATGGTAGTTTTTTCCCCAGCGCCTGCGCCGGAATCACCAGCGCATCCTCGGCGCTGCCAAGCTGAAAAAACATCTGTGCGCTCATGCCCGTCATCAGCGCATAGTCGCTGTTTTCAACATCGACCAACGCATTATACAACACCACATCCATCACGGTTGCATCCGGCGAAGGCAGCAATTGGCGCAGCTCGCTGCTCCAGCGGCGCTCGGAGCCAAGCGTGTTAAAATAAACCGCCATGCCCGGCTTCAGCCGTGCCACATCAGCCTCGGCCACTTGCGCGCGCACGGTCATTGTATCCAGATCGGCAATCTGCACGATCACCGGCGCCATCTGATTGGCATTAAGCGTCTGGCCTTCTTTCGAGGTTTGCGACACCACCGTCCCGTCGATCGGCGCATAAATTTTGGTGAATCCCAGATTGGCCGTATCGGCGTCCAGCTGCGACTGCGCCTCTTCCAGCTGCGCCTTAAACGAATTGGTGCGTGCCTGCGCCGCCTTAAATTCCTTGAGGCTGCCCTCCAGCGTTTCACGGCTTACCGCATCAGCGGCGATGAGTTTCTGGTTACGCGCATACACGCTTTGTGTGAAGGCCACCTGCGCTTCCTGTTCGGCCAGCTGAGCGCGAATGGTTTTCAGCCGCGCCTCATCGGCCTGCACTCTGGCAACATAAATCTGCGGGTCAATCTCGGCGATTAAATCGCCCCTTTTGACGATATCGCCAATTTCCACATGCAGCTTTTGCAGCTGGCCGGAAATCTGCGCACCCACATCAACAAATTCTTTCGGCTCCAGCTTGCCTTGGGCGGTCACGGTTTCTTCGATACTGGCGCGGCTCACCTTCACAAAGGTAACCATTGAACCCGCCGGATCGTCAGACGGCCAGATCCATCTGAGCAGCAACAAAACAGCCACCCCCAACACCCCGATCAGGATAAAAAGTCGCTGTCGCATCAGCCTATGAGGGCGGGTTTTCATTACCATAAAGAATATACGATTTTTACGCGCAATACCTTCGCAAATCGTCGATATTTATCGATGTGGGCGGCAAACCAAAGAATATCGCTATAAATCAACCAATCAATAGAGGCGATCTGCATCGGCACACCGAGCGTTTTGACACATATCGGGTCAGCCTTCGAAAGGATTTCGATGGCAACAGAGGCATTAGCGCAGGAAATATCGTATGAAAGTTGTAAATCCCCCTGCCACAGCCAGCATTTTCCGCGGCGGTGCTTTGCATTGCATGACCAATGAGATACCGCATCAAAGCATCGCTAGGGAGCGATGAAAGAGAATCCCCCCAAACGCTGGCCACTTCTGATTGAAGCCGCTACTTTTGGCGCACTGCGCCACCATTCATCGCCGCAGCATACGAGTTCACACGTGCCCGCTCACACTGCTGTGTCACCGCCTCGGCAAGCAAAGGGCCCACCGACAAAACCGATACGCGTTCCTGCAAATCTGGCGTCAGCGCTTCTCGTTTGGCATGTATCTCGGGAATACTATCGCACAGCACGATCCGATCGATGCCATTGCCCTCGGCAAGCAACCGCTCCAGCGCGGGCACCCCGTCTTTCGGCGTGCAAATGCCATGCGTGGCATACACCGTCACGCTGCGGGCACCCTGCTTTTTCAGCTCGCGCGCCGCATTAATCATAGTCGACCCGCCATCAATCATATCGTCCACCACCACACAGTCGCGCGCCTTCACATTTCCTTCAAAGAAGGTAAGCTCCGACTCGCTTTCGGCGGTATGATGTTTTGCAATTTTAAACATAAAGGCATCGGCAAACTCCGATTCCACCTCATGCAATGCCGCACAGAGCTGCCGCGCGCGTTTCTGCCCCTGATCATTGGGCTTATCCGCACCATCAGGTGCCCCCACCATAACCTGCAACGAGCCCGCAAAACGCTGGCGAATATCATCGGCAAATACCTTGTGCATCTGCAACGAATAATAGTTTTTCCCAAACTGCTCACGCCAGAGTTTAATGACATCATCCGAATGCGGCGTGCACACCACCACATAATCAGCCCCCAGCGCTTTCAACTCTTTCGCAAAGCGCTTGCTATTCACCGACACCACCTGTCCGGTTTTTTTGAAATCACGGTCCTGACGCTCATAAGCACAGTTGGCCATCACCACCCCAACCGTGCCTACGCCATTGTCATGCAAGGTATCCACCGCGCTGCGCACCCGCTCCAGACTGGCATCCATATTCGGTTGCTCACCGGTAGATTCCACCACCACCACATGCGCCCCGCGCAAATCCGCCAGCACCTCAGCGCGGCGCATGGCCAGCGCCTCGTCCGAAAGCCCTTGGCGCTCAGACAACGCATAGGGAAACAACTCACAATGCACGGCGCCACTGCCAAACGGGCCAAAATCCGCAGGTAATTCCTGCATATCCGGCAAGGCCAAAAGTGCCTTGCGCTGCGCCTCACTCACCCGTGCGCCGAATAAAATATACTTTTTAGAATGAGCCACGAAATCCCGTCCACTACCCAATTGGTACTTGTCGGTAGCGGATTAGCCATGCCCTGTAAACACAGGAAAAAAAATGTCATTCAATCGTCACACAAGCCTCAGCGCCGCATGCAGCGTTATCATGCCTTGTCCCGCATCCGGCGCGTCAGCCACAATCGAATGGCATAAGGCAGGCTGTGCAACCCCTTCACCCCATAGGTAAAGCCTTTGGGAAAATGAATCTCGAACGCGCGGCCTTTGAGTCCCTTGGCAATGGCTTTGGCTGCCTGCTCCGGCTCAAGCCGCATCGGCATCGCAAAGTTATTTTTATCGGTAATGCGCGTGCGCACAAAGCCGGGATTAATCAGCTTCACATCAATAAAATTGTCCACCTCCGCATACAGGCTCTCGGCAAAATTGATCACACCCGCCTTGCTCGCGCTATAAGGCTGACCACCGGGCAAGCCGGTATAGCCCGCCACACTGCCACACAGCACCATCTGTCCGGCGCGCTGCTGCTCAAACAGCGGCAACACGGCATAAGTCATGTAAATCGCGCCCAGCAAATTCACCTCCACCAACTGCTTGGTGAAAGCATAATCGCGCGCCGCAATCGCCTCAGGCCGGTAAATCGCCGCCATAAAAATCACGCGATCCAGCCGCGTGCCCATGCCGCTCACCTGTTCAGCCGCGCGCTGCACCTGTGCACTATCCGCCACATCGAACGGCACCACCCGATGCGCCCCGCCCAGTGATGCATTCAGCGCCTCCAGCTCGGCCTCGCGGCGCGCAGACAAAATCAGCGTTGCGCCCTGCGCTGCCAGCTCCCGTGCCAGCGCTTCGCCAATGCCACAACTCGCGCCGATAATCCAGATATACTCACCCGCAAAACTCATATTATTGCTTCTGCATAAATAATGTCAGCTCGGCAACGGTAAAACCGAATTTTTTCAGATAGGACCGGTTAATCAGCACCCCGTCATGCATCTGCCACATCCAGTCATCAAAGCGCAGACGATACGTCGTATCACCCACCGGCACATCCATACTATACGCCCAGTTCACCGCACTGCCCGAGGTCGCCCCTTTCGCGGTACCGATAATATCACCGGCGGTCCCTTCATAGGTACCATCCGGCTTTTGCGTAATCGTCCACACGCGCTGCTGCGTCGAGCCATCATAATAGGTGAAGTCTTCTTTCAGCGTGCCCACATTGCCCTCCCACGAGCCATGCATCACCACATCAAAGCGGCTCACCACCTTGCCGCTGCGCTCCTGCACAATGCCCCACGCCTTGATCGGCCCGTTAAAATAGTGGCGCATATCAAATGTCGGCTCCATATCCGCATAATGTTCAAGTTTATTTCCACCACAACTAGCGAGCATGAGCAGCACTCCTATCAGATACATATTTTTTGTCATCAGAACCTCCGGTTGAAAACAATGCCGCCGACCGCCAAAGCAAAGCAACAGCACCGAGTTTTATCATGCAGGGAATCAGCGCATAGGTAGCGCTCAGCCACCATAACGCACCCGCCGAATTAGCTTTCGCAGGCTGCAGCCCCGCCCCATCAAGCAAAATAAAAGCCGCGCCCGTAGCCACCGCCACCGAGGCTTTCAGCAAAAACGCCATCAGGCTGAATTGCAGACCCGACGAGGCTTGCTGCGCATGCTGCTGCACCCTATCCGCTAAAATCGAAGGCGGCAGCGCCAGCTCGGCGCCAAACGCCATGCCTGAGAGCACACAAATAATCACAAACGGCACCACATCCCCCGCCCCCAAAAAGAACGCACCGGCAAAACTCATCACCGCCAGCAACATCGCGGTTTTCCACGCCTGTATTTTTCCCATACGCTTGCTCACATACTGCCACAGCGGCATAGCCGCCGCACCGGCTACAAAATACACCGCTAAGAACAGCCCCAGCAGGGCCTCAGCCTCCAGCCGGTCGCGCACAAAAAACACAATCAGCACCGCCGGAATCGCCGAGGACAGCATGCTGAGTCCATACACCAGCAAAAACCGCCGCGTCGCGCGCGGAATATGATGCATACTCGCGGCAAAGCCCAACGGCACAGCATCCTTAAACGTAAAATACGCCTGATGCCTGCGATACCACGGCACAAACAATGCAAATCCCACCAACATCAGCAGCGCCAGCACAGCGCTCACAATGCCAAACGCAGCCGCCGCTTCCATCGATTGCAGCAACAAAGCCGGCAGCAGCACCGCAATCAATAGTCCCAACAGCCCCAGCGCTTCCCGCATCATGGTAATGCGCGTTTTCTGATAGCTATCCGCACTCCACAACCCGCCCATACTGTTCAGATTAATGCTCAGCACGCTGTAAGATGTCGTGGCAACAACCATGCTCAACGCAAACCAAACCGCACCCGCACCGGCAGGCGCAGAAAACAACGCCGTAAACCCTGCCACCAGCCCCAACGCCGCCGCCAGCATTACCGGCAACCGGTATCGCGCACGGCGATCACTCACCTGTCCGATCAACGGGTCTTGCACCGCATCCACCAAACGCAGCAACAGCAACACAATGCCCAGCGTCGAAAGCGACACCCCATGCTCGGTGGCATAATAATCCGGCGCGTATATATAAAGCGGAATCCCCGCAAACGCGATCGCCACCACCGGCGCGCTGTAACGCGCAATGTCAAAGCCGGAAAGTCGCGCATCATTTGGCATCACCGCATCCCCAGCAACTGTTTGCGAATATCCGGCTCCGACGTGTTATCGCCCAGCCAGATGTTAAAAAACCACCGCCCAAATTCCGGATCACGAATTTGTCCAAGCGACTCACTCCCCAGATAAAACGCTGTCGGCGCATCCGGCTGATAAATACCTGTAATCTCCGAACCCTTACGCACATCAGGGAAAATCGCCTTCATCTGCGAATACCACGCTGCCAGCTTCACCTCGTCCCCAAAGCCCTGCTTGCGGATTTCTGCCACCGACCGCTCAGCAATATCCTGCCCATCCAGCGCCATCAGATAATGCAAGCTCAATGCAAAGGGCTGCGCATCCGACCACTGCCCGTCCGGTGCATACAGCGTCGCGTCATACACATCCCACACCAGCTTGCTCAGTCGCGCCGTGCCCACCGGCTTGGCGTCCGGCACCGCACTAAGCGGCTCGGCCTGCGCCTGCCACGCAAAAACCACCGCACCTATCATCACCATCCAGCTACGCATGTTCCAGCTCCATCTGCATCACATCGGTGCGGCCCACCGTAAAGCTCGCAGCACAAGCCGCCAAATATAGCCGCCACAGGCGAATAAACGGCTCATCAAACCCCAGCGCCCGCACCTGCGGCAGCTTCGCATCAAAATTGGATAGCCAGTGTTTCAGCGTCTGCGCATAATCCGCACCAAACGCATACTGGTCACTCACGCGCAAGCCCGCCCGCTGCGCTTCCTGCTGAAACCGTGTCGGCGAAGGCAACATACCACCCGGAAAAATAAAACTACGAATCATATCGCCACCTTTACGATACCGCTCGAAATAAGGTTCCCCGATCGTAATCGTCTGAATCACCGCCTTGCCCTTCTGATTCAGCAAAGCGCTCAGCTTGCCAAAATAGGTCGGCCAGAATTGCTCACCCACCGCCTCAAACATTTCAATCGACAGAATATGGTCATACCTGCCCTGCTGATGGCGGTAATCTTCCAGCGCAATCTGCGCGGTACCTGCATTACGTGCGCTGGCATACGCATGCTGCGCCGACGACAGCGTAATGCCTTTAAAATCATAATCGCCCTGCTGCATCGCGCGCTCCGCCAGCCCGCCCCAGCCGCAGCCTATCTCCAGCATCCGGCCACTCTCGCTGCCCAGCCGCTCCAGCATCCGGTCATATTTGCGGTGCTGCGCACGCGTCAACCCCTCCGTCTTTTTCGAAAAAATCGCCGACGAATAGGTCATGCTGTCATCCAGCCACAGCGCATAAAAATCATTACCCAAATCATAATGCGCATGAATATTGCGGCGACTGCCCTTCAGTGTATTACGCGTGAACAAATAGAAAAACCGCGTCGCCAGCCGCGAGAACAGATTGCCATATAAATACCCGTCCAATGCCTGCTCATTATGCAGCCCAAACTCCATCAGCGCCACCAGATCCTCGCTATCCCACCAGCCTTCGCGGTAGGCTTCGGCCAGCCCGATATCGCCACGCGCGGCAAACGCAATAATCGCCCGCCAGTCATGAATATGCATCTGCGCTTGCGCTCCGGCCTGCTTGCCTTCAATCACATAATGCTGCTGCTCCGGCGTGCTCACCACAATGCGGCCAAACTCGGCGCGCTCCAGCGTTTTCAAAAAGGCTTTGCCCACATAAGAATATGACATAGACGGACTCGCTTTAATTGCACCTTTTCCTATATGACCCACGACGTCTAACCCGTTCATTGCACCCTCATTACATTTTGGTAACATCCGATGTCGCACTCACATCGGCTTGTTGTGGAATGGGTTTCACATGATAGCGCACCCCTTTGGCAAACAGCTTCAGCGCCTGCCAGTGAATCAGCATGATGGCTTTCATCGTCACCAGCGGATACGCCCAGAAAGCACGCCGCAGCGACGCGCGCGAAAGCGGCGACAACGTCCCCGTCAGCGACGTCATCAGCTCCCGCTCGCCCGCCGCGTCATAATAATCAATCCAGATACCAAGCCGCACCCCCGCATGCGCAAAGCGAAAGCGGTAACGGCCCTCACGCTTCAAGAAAGGCGACACATGAAAAAGCTTGTCCGCCTCCAGCCAGTCATCCCCTTCAATCACCCGATGATCCGGATGCGCACACACATAACGATGCGCCTCGCCAAAGGTGTTATGCACCTCACACACCACCGCCCGAACCTGCTCCGCCGCATCAAAACACAGGTAAAAACTCACTGGATTAAACCCATAACCCAGCAATCGCGGCATCGTCACAAACTGAATATCCTGCACCACCGCGCTCAGCCCGTAATCCGCTAACACCCCGCGCACCCATGCGTCTAGCGCTGTGCCATCACGCGCGCCATAATCGCGCTCACGCACACTCATCACGCCGCCTTTGTTAATCGCCAGCGCCGTGATATGTGCCAGCTGCGTCAGCGGCAATGCCACATAATACACCGAATAGCGAAACGCATTACGCTTCGGAAAAAGCCGCTTATGCATCACGGTGGCGCTATAAAGCTGTGCGGTTATTGCCATGGAATGCGCACCCCTAATCCTTGCGCCACACGCATCGCACTCAGCAGCCCATCCTCGTGAAAACCATAGCGTTGCCACGCCCCGCAAAACCACAAATGCTGCTTACCCTGAATCTCGGGCAGTCGCGCTTGTGCCCGAATCGCCGCCGCATCAAACACCGGATGCTCAAAATCATACCGGTCATGCATCAGCGCATCATCCGGCTGTGTGCCGGGGTTCAGCGTCACAATCACCGGCATCTGCGTCGGCAATTGCTGCAGCCGGTTCATCCAATAGCTCAAACTCACGCTCGGATTCGCGTCATGTTTAGCATCCGACAAATATACCCAGCTCGCCCACGCCCCCTTGCGCTGTGGCATCAGCCGCGCATCGCTATGCACTACAATGCGATTGCGCTGATAACGCACATCACCCAGCAACTGCGCTTCAAGATCAGTGGAGTTTTCAATCAGCGCCAATGCCTGATCGGAATGGCAGGCAAAAATCACCTCATCATAACGCTCACTTTTGCCCGTCACATCATGCACGTCCACACCCTTGGCATGGCGCGCCACACGCACCGCCGCGCAATCCAACTTAATCCGGTCTTTAAAGCCATCTGTCAGACGAGCAACATACGCACGGCTACCGCCCTTCACCGTATACCATTGTGGCTGGTCATTCACCGTAAGCAGCCCGTGATTGTCAAAAAACCGGATAAAAGTCTGTGCCGGAAATTCGAGCATCTGCACCAGCGGCGTGCTCCAGATTGCGCCACCCATCGCCAGCAAAAAATAATGCCGGAACCACGCACCCATTTTCAGCTCGTCAAGGCATTGCCCCAGCGTGACACTCGGGTCTGCCCCAATATAGCGCTGCGCCTGCTTGTTAAAGCGCAAAATATCGGCAATCATTTTCCAAAAATCGCGCCGCAACACGTTACGTTTTTGCGCAAAGATATTGCCCGTCTGCTGCGTACCATATTCCAGCCAGCCATCTGCAATACTCACCCCAAACGACATGTCACTCGCAATCACCGGCACATCCAGCCGTTTAAACAAAGCCGTCAGATTCGGATAGTTGCGGTCATTAAATACAATAAATCCGGTATCAACCGGCAGCACACCATCCGGTGTTTTCACTTCAATCGTGCGGCTATGCCCACCAGCATAGGTATTTTTCTCATACAAGGTAATATCATGCTGCGCATGCAGCAAATGCGCCGCGCCCAATCCCGAAATGCCCGATCCGATAATCGCAATTTTCATTTCTGACCCATGATAATTTGATAAAGCATAGGCACCTGCATATAACAGGCCGATGGCCGCAACATTACAAAAAAGTAACTAAAATTGCACCACCACCCGCAAGCCCGGCTGGTTATCTTCCAGCAATAGCTGTGCTTTGTGCAGCTCCATAATCGCTTTCACCAGACTAAGGCCCAGCCCGCTTCCCGACTGGCTACGGCTGGCATCCGCACGGTAAAACCGGTCAAAGATATGCGGTTTGTCTGCATCCGTCACACCCATGCCGCAATCGGCAATCACCAACCGCCAACGGTCGCATTCTGCGCTCAGCACAACATCAATTGTCCCGCCTCGCGGCGAAAATTTAATCGCGTTATCGAGCAGATTAGCAATGGCCTGAAACAATAAATCACGATCGCCATAATAAGGCGCATCCGCCACGCTCTCAAAATGAATCAATAGCGACAACTCCTCCGCCACCGGTTCATACAGCTCAATCACATCACGTATAATTGCACCCAAATCCACATCATCAAAGGCCTGATAGCGCTTTCCCTTTTCAATATTTGCAATACGCAGCAACGCCTGAAACACATTCAGCATCCCATCCGCCTCGGCCAGCACATCTTTCAGCTGCGCTTCTGTCACCTCGCCTTTGCTCATCACCTCCAGCTGATTGCGCAACCGCGTCAGCGGCGTGCGCAAATCATGCGCAATACTATCGCTCACATCACGAATCCCCTGCATCAGCCCTTCAATCCGTTGCAACAACGCATTCAGAATCTGCGCCAGATTGCTCAGATCATCCCAGCTACCCTCCACCGCAATCCGGCGTGATAAATCGCCCGTGTCCATAATCGCGCGCGCGGTACGGGCAATCACATTAATACGCCTCACCACAAACACGCTGATGAAAAAACTCACCACCACCACCACCAGCATAAAGCCGATCACCAGCCCGGTAATCACCCGCAACCGCATATATTGGTCTAAAATATCCGTAATATCGCGCGCAATCAGCAACCGGCTGCCATCCTCAAACGTATGAATCTTAGCCGCCATCTGCCGGTCATCCTCCGCCAGACGATGTGTAAAGCGCAGCACCCCTTCACTCAACCGCTCCACCACCAAAGGCACCTGCGCCAGATTGCCCGCAATCCGCTCCCCGGCTTTGTCTAGCAACAAATACACCGGATGCCGCAAATCCCGTGTTTTCACATCAATAAAGTCGCGCCGCGCCGCCGCATCCATATCCTGCGTCAGTATCAGGATATGCTCCATCTCCATATCAATCGCCGCTTCGGTTTCGCGGATAAAATTCTGGCGGCCAAAATCATATAAAAAATAGCCCAGCAGCAGCGCGCAACAGCCCAACAGCAACGTAAACAACGCCGCCATTTTAAAACTGGAGCTGCGGGTATACGCCCTAGAGACTGTCTTCAATGAGATATCCTGCACCACGCACCGTCTTTATCAGTTCACCATCTTTATCGCCGATTTTTTTGCGCAACCGGCTGATATGCACATCAATCACATTCGTCTGCGGGTCAAAATGATAATCCCACACCGCCTCCAGCAGCATCGTACGCGTGACAATCTGCCCTTTATGTTGCAGCAGATATTCCAGCAGTTTAAATTCCCGTGCCTGCAGCATAATATCCACTCCATCGCACGTGACTTTGCGCGACAGCAAATCAATCACCAGCCCCTGCGCATGCAGCGTCGGCTGCACCGCATGTTCCGCATGTTTATAGCGCCGCGCCAGCACCTCGGCGCGCGCCAGCAATTCGGCAAACGCAAACGGCTTCACCAGATAATCATCGCCGCCCGCGCGCAGTCCCTTCACGCGATCATCCACATCGCCCAGCGCGCTGAGTATCAGCACCGGCGTCTGATTCTCCGCGCCGCGCAGGGTTTTAATAATCGTCAACCCATCCAGATGTGGCAGCATGCGGTCGATGATCATCAGATCATAACGCTCGGTCGTGGCTAAAAACAGCCCGTCTTTGCCGTCCGCAGCGCTATCCACACTATGGCCCGCCTCCTTCATCCCCTTGGCAATATACTCGCATATCTGCCGGTCATCTTCGATCAGTAACAAACGCATGGTCACCTTAAGCGTAATTGAATGCCCCTATATATACCGATTCACCATGAAAAAATACTGCGTTATCCGTCTATTTTCCTCGACTGGACCCATTCATCGCCGCAGCATAGACACTCACGCGCGCGCGTTCGCTTTGCTGGGCCACGGCTTCAGCCCGCTGCCATCCTAAATATCACAACATCTCGCATCAACACAGCATCTTAGCCACCGACGAAGTGCTGACCATGCGCGATATTCTTCTGTAATCCCGTCATCCTCGCGTCGGCATTGCCGATCCCGGGGATCCACTTAACAGCAAGTAAGAAACCCTGCCTAAACCGCAATATCCAGCGTAATGCCCTTATAATAGTGCTGATGCTCCGTAATAAAACGCGGATCAGCAAAATCGGGAAAGCTGTGTTTCGCAAAGCCCGGTGCTCGCTTCAAAAAATCTTCATCCACATTCAGCACATAATCATATTCGTGGCGACGCACTTCCTTCATCTCAAATGATTCAAACGGCACCGCAAAGAATTTCTCGGCGTAGCTGGGCCCGAAATGCCCCGGATAAGACAATACCAGATACGCCACCTCGCCGTAATTTTTATGAATCACCACCTCTTCAATACGGCCACAATTCTCCCCATCATAATTCTCCACATGGCTGCCAATAACAGCCGAGGCGCGCACCGGTTGCTTGAAGGGGGCAAGGGGCAATTCCATAAAACCGCTCCCTATAAATAGCTCTGCAGCGGGTAAAACCCGTAGCCGCATATCCGCTCAATCAACGGACGGCGGCGCCAGTCGTCGAGGCGGAAGGCACGGCTGCAATGCTTGTCTTCGGCAAAATGCGCCGTAAGGGTTTTCACCACCGCCTCATCCGTAGCCACCAACATCACCTCATGGTTGTGATGCAGGCTCAGCCCGTCCAGATTACAGCTACCAATCGCCGCCCAGTTTTCATCGATCACCATCATTTTCAAATGCAGCATCGAAGGCTGGTAATAATATACTTTGACGCCCCCCTTCACCAACTGGCCTGCGCAATATTTCCCCACCACATAGGGCGCATATTTCGAATAATCGGATAGCAAAATCTCAACCGTTACACCGCGCGCAGCCGCAGCCAGCAACGCCTTACGCAGGCGTTTATCGGGCGTAAAATACGGGGTGGTCATTTGGATTGATTGCGTCGCCGACTCAATTTTTGCAAGCAATTTCTCGATAAATTGATGCTCACCAGAATCGGGGGCATTGGCATAAATACTCAGCTTGTCATCCGTTTCAAAATCCGGATGCGCCTTTACCTGATGCGCCACCATGCTATTGGCTTTTTCCCAGCTTTGCTCAAAAATAAATTCCAGCTGCGCTAAAATCGCGCCTTCTACGCGCAGCATACTATCGCGCCAATCATGAATCTTCTCATATATACACACCCCGCCCACAAAGGCCGAGCGCCCATCCACCATCAAAATCTTGCGATGATCACGGGGGAAAATTTCGAGCCGCCCCAGCCAGTTCCAACCGGGCGCATTAAAATAGCACAGCTGCACGCCCGCATCCTTCAACGCCTGCGGGGCATCCGATTTGCGCAAGCTCTTGCAACCCCACCAATCCAGTAGCAGCCGCACATCCAACCCCTCCTTAGCGCGCCGAATCAATACCTCAATAAAACGGTTACCAATCGAATCCGGGTCTAAGATATATTCTTCAATATAAATGCTGCTTTTCGCGGCTTCACATTCGGCGATCATCGCCTCCCATGCAGCCGTTGTCTGGATATGATAATCAGTCACCGATGAAGTGATGGTCATAATGGTTTCTTTCTATGAATATTTAGACCTATTATGAAAACACCCGCATTAAATCACGAGGTGCCTCCCCCCTTGCACGCATAAAATCCCTGTAAAGAAACGCCTTCTAACGCTGCTTACGCTGATTTTTGATACTGCTTATACCCTTCTTTCGCGCTCAGCCCACGCCGACGCTCGTTCTCAGACGGCATACCAATAGCCACCGACCAGCCAATCTGATTATCGCCATGCAGCAGCAATTCGCTTTTATCCTGAAAATGCCGGCCGTTTAAAAAATGGTGTAATTCATGCTCAAAATCGGGCTTACCCGACGAATACTGAGGTGCTTTCACCTGATGAGGTGTTAAAAATGCTCGCGCCATTGCTTTTCTCCTTCATTGCTGCGGTCTTTGCCGCTGGAGATTTTTTTATATTCAATGCAACATAAGGAAACGATAGCATAAAGCCCCACCGCGCAATAAAAAAGTCATTAAGATACAGAAGACACCTGATGAGCAGGCAGCCGGTGCGTATGCGTGTCGCGCGCACCATGCTTGGCTAATATTTCCCGCGCTTTCTGCTCCATTGCCTCATCATTTTGCGCCGTATCGGTCAGGTTTACCCATAGCAACAACCCGCCTTGGTCAATCTGCTTTTGAAAAAACTCGCCATATTTATCGCCGAGAATTTTCGCCAGCACTGCGCCGACTGCACCGCCGCCAGTGCCTACCGCCACCGTCGTCACTATCGCACCGGGCAATGCCAAACCGCCGGTAGCCACAATCGCGCCAATCACACCCACCAGCATACCACCGCCAATCAGCACGCCTTGTGCTACTCCCACTTCCTGCTTTTTCACTTCCATACGACGCGGTGCACAGGCGCTGTCTTCCAGCGACTGCCGATCTATTTGCGCGGTCCCAAATTGCGATTCCAGCGCCTTGTCGCTACCCAGCACACTTAAATGCCGCCGGTCAAATCCCGCTAGCTCCAGCTCAGCAATGGCATTTTGCAAGGATTCCTGATCATCAAATACCCCCACCAACTCATGCAATTCATCAGCCTGTTGGGGTATCTCAGCGCGTAGCGGTTCCTTAGCCATAACAAATCCTTATCCATTAAGGGTTAAACAATTCAATCGGTTCCTGTGCCTTTACGAAAGGCTTCAATAAACGCATTATATAAAATATTCGAAATCGTCGGCAGCACTGGCATTTCCACTGCTTTCAACGAGCCCTGCAACGGAATCTTGGTGGCAAACTGGTCATGCTTTTGGTTATTAAGCACCTCAATCAAAATCGACGCCACGCTCTCCCACACCCATTCAAACGGGTTGTCATCCTGCTTAATACTCACCACCTCAATGCCCGTCGCTAACGGTTTAATATAGCCCGATATCGCGCCATCTTTGGTGATAACTTTCGCATACACATTCAGCGTACCCTTGACAAAATCAAGCGCCGCAAAGGCATTGCTGTAATCATTCAGCGCGGGCAAATGAATCTGCTCCACATGCATATCCAAATCGCTATCGGGCCATTCACGTAATAAATTCAAATGCCCCTGAAGCTTGAACGTACCATTGCCCTCCGTCACACCCGTGGCATCAATACTCGAGGGTAGCGGCGTATCCGCATCATCCACATTACGGATATTATGCATCCGCGCTTCAATCTGACTAATCGCAATCGATACTTCAGGACTCGTCGCAAAATTCTTATAGCTCACCACGCCGTCTTGTATCGTCACGCTATTGATATCAATCGGCATCAGCTCTTCAATCGGCTCCAGCCAATTGGTCTCCGCACCGGTTTGCATACTCCCCGACCGACCTACTGCAAAATTAATCTGCGGTTGTACTAAATCAATATCCGATACCACCTCGCCCCGTAATAAAGCGCCCCATTGCAACGATAAATCAATCGTGTGAATCGTCAAAAACGGCACCGGAATATCGCCTTCCACTTTCTTCAGATTCAACCCGTGTATTTGATACGCCCCGCGAATAAGCGCCACGTCAATATCCTCGACATAGCCCTCATACCCGTCAATTTTATTGAGGGTGTGGTTCACATAATCGGTCAGCCAATACGGCAAATACACCCGTCCTGCAATCAGCAGCACAATCACCACCACCAACACCCCCGCAATCGCGCTGGATACGCGTCGGCGGGGGCGTCGTCTTTTAGTGTGGCGCTGAAACATAGGATGGGCTTTCTATGCAGCGCTGGCGGTTTGACCGCTATGTCGGCCTTCGCAAAACTCTTCAATCGCTTTTTTGCAGAAGGCATCCAGATCATCGGGTTTGCGGCTGGTGGTCAGCCCTGCATCCACCACCACTTCCGAATCTTCCCATAATCCGCCTGCATTTTTAATATCGGTTTGAATGCTGGGCCACGATGTCACCTTGCGGCCTTTCAACACATCGGCTTCAATCAGCATGATGGGACCATGACAAATGGCAGCCACCGGCTTATGCTGTGCAAAAAAGTCGCGCACAAAGGCTACCGCTTGCTTATGCATGCGCAGCGCATCAGGATTAATCGCACCGCCAGGCAGCACCAGCCCGTCAAAATCCGCTGCCTTAGCGTCACCCACGGCCATATCCACCGTAAAGCGATCCGCTTTATCATGATGGTTAAAGCCCTGAATCTCGCCCGCCTCAGGTGCAATCAGCACCACCTCAGCGCCAGCCGCCTTAATATCATCCCACGGACGCGTCAGCTCAATTTGCTCAAACCCGTCTGTCGCCAAAAAGGCAATACGTTTTCCGTTTAATGCCTGTGCCATACTATATCCTCCTATGGGTTATGAAAAAAGATAATCACCCCAACAAATTGGGGTGATTATCAATCGGTGTGAATTATAATTTACGCGGCAATTTTCTCGCCGGATTCTTGCTCAAAAATGCGCTTCACTTCATCGGCACGGTCACGGCTACCAGCATCCACCACCAGTAAAACCGAGCCTCTTTCTACATCTTTTTCGTAGCGTTTGGCTTCATATTCCGGCACGCCCAAACCAATCAGCGCACCCACAAGACCACCCGCTGTTGCCCCAACGCCAGCACCAGCCGCTGCCGCAATCGCAGTACCAAATACCACTAAATTAACACCGGGAATAACCAGACTACCGGTGGCAACAAGACCGGCTGCAATCGCGCCGAGCAATCCACCCGAAGCAGCGCCGATCACGCCGCCTTCTGCTGCCTTGTTATCTTTTTCAATCGCAAAAGAATCACCCAAGGATTCATCCGTCGCGACCATGCTGATCTGATCTTCGGTAAAACGGGCGGCTTCCAGACGATCCAGCGCGCGCTGCGCATCAACGGAATGTTTAAAAATACCTGAAACTGTATGAGACATGATATGCTCCTAAAACTAAAATGGTTAACCGAAGCCAGACGCTTCACCCTCACCATGGAACATACCATATCAAATTGTTAGACTACTCCCGGTGCCGCACCATCAAAATCCCATAAAGGGGCCGTTTTATAAATTATTTAGCAATCCACATAAGGCTCGTCATCGTTTTTTGTCATCACCCCTGTCAGGTTGGGATGACAGCAATTCATTTAAAATGGAGACACACAATGGATATTTATAACTATATTAAAAAAGATCATGAAACCGTCAGCAAACTGATGGAGCAAATCGCTTCATCCAAAGACCCCAAGCAACGCGCACAATTATTCACCACCATGTGCGAAGAGCTGATGATCCATGCAAAATCCGAAGAGCAAACCTTCTATCAGGCCCTCGAAGAACGCGGCGGCAAACAACTGCAGGAAAAAGAAGAGCACGCCGAAGAAGAGCATGATGAAATCGAATCCTATATTCAGCAATTAAACACGATGGACCCCGCCGAGGCCAAATGGCTCGTCACCTTTGGTTCGCTGAAAAAGGCCGTCGAGCATCATGTCCATGAAGAAGAAGGCGAAATTTTCGAGAAGGCCAAAAAAGTTATTTCCGACACACAAGCCGAAAGACTGGCCGATCAAATGGATCAACTCAAACACGAAATCAGCAGCGAAGCTGCATAGCACTTGCAAGCCCCCAGAGGAAAGGAGTCTTCACGGCTCCTTTCCTACTGGGTGATTTCTTATCGTTTTTTTATGCCAATTGCGCCTCAATACACTGCATGACGCAAGCGACCATACCCAAACCCCTCATTCTGGTTACCAGCTCCAAACACATGCTCTACATGCATTGGGACTGGTGGTCATGGCATTGCACCCGCTACGCCATTCGCAAATGCGGTGGCGAGGCCGTGTTGGTGCATGCCGGCACCCGCAGCATTCCACCCTATGATGGCCTGTTAATTTCCGGCGGTGTCGATATCGACCCCTCGCATTACGGACAAGAAAACACCAATAGCTTTTATTGCGAGCCCGAGCGCGACGAGCTGGAACTGCGTTTGCTTAAAGAGGCACTGCTGCACAATAAACCCGTCTTTGGCATTTGCCGTGGCGCACAACTCATCAATATTTTCAAAGGCGGCACATTGCACCAAAAAGCCAGCCAGAAATTTCGCTATTACACCCCCGCCAAATCCGTGCTGGGCAAGCTGCTCAAACGCAAACGCTCCTTCATTCACAGCCGCCTGCTCTCTTCGATATTCGACCCCAACGAAAAACAATGGATCACCAGCCTGCACCATCAGGCCATCGACACATTGGGCGAAGGCTTAGTCTGCATCGCCGACGATCATCTGGGCATGATGCAGGGCATCGAAGAAGCCAGCAACCGCTTTGTGCTCGGCCTGCAATGGCACCCCGAATACCAGCTCCTGGCGCGCAAACATTTCGCCATTTTCCACGTTTTCATCCAAGCCTGCCGACAAGAGAAAAAGGCAAAAAACCTGTGATACTTATAATTATTTATGATCCACCCTCAGCATCCATATAGGTGCTTTATGCGTATTCAGGCTTACTGCACACAGCAAAAGAATACCACATGGAGAAGGAACACATCATGAAAATAGGCATTCTCACTTCGCATGGCGAACCCGCTGCTGATCAGCGCTTCTGTGAGGCTGCGACCAAGCGCGGACATGAAGCCGTCCTGATCGATTTAATGCAGTGCAGCCTGCTGCTCTCGCAAGATGCAAACGTGCATATTTACTATCATGGCCGCCCATTGCCTGACGATATCGCCGCCATCATCCCGCGCATCGATATCCCGCATACCGAATTCGGCTCCTCCGTGATGCGCCAGTTCGAAGCGCTGCATTTTCCAACCACCGACAGCGTCGCCGCCATCGAGCATGGCCGCGACAAGCTCCAATGCATGCAGCGCCTCAGCGAATATGCAATCCCGATGCCTGCCACCGGTTTTGCCTATACCCGCGAAGACCTGAAAAAAATCATCGGCACCGTAGGCGACTACCCCATCATCATGAAATTAATCGAAGGCACCGAAGGCAACGGCGTTTTCCGTGTGCACAGCCTCGACGAAGCCTACGACATTTTTGACCGCCACAACACGCAGGGCATGCGCCTCATCGTACAGGAATATATCAGTGAATCCGCAGGCACCGACATTCGCAGCTTCGTTATCGATGGCAAAATTGTCGCCAGCATGCGCCGCCAATCTCAAAATGGCGATTTCCGCGCCAATGTATCACTCGGCGCGCATTCCTTCCCCGTCGATCTCACAACAGAAGAAGCGAAAATGGTACTAGCCGCCACCAACGCCATCGACATTCAAATCGCCGGTGTCGATTTTGTGCGCTCCAATCGCGGTCCCTTGCTGCTCGAAATCAACACCTCTCCCGGCTTCACCGGCGAGCAGGGGCTGGAATCCGTCACCAGTGTCGATGTCGCCGGGCTCATGATCGATTTCGCCGTCCACTGTGCCATGCGCCAGACGCAGCCCAGCCTGATCACCACCACACAAGCCCCGCTCATGCGCGGCCTCACCCTCAGTCAGTAATCCCACCCTGCAGCAAAAGGCCCGCTTTACAATCCAAAGCGGGCCTTTTGTTTTTAAATTAGGATGCCTGCCGCAGCGGCTCCTTGCGGCTAGAGCCAAAATACGCCTGCGGCGCATGAATGTGCAGCCAATGCTCCAGCACCGCCAGCTGATAAAGCTTCGACACCCCCGTCGGTGTCAGATGCGCCTGCGGGTTTTCCACCAGCTGCACCACATAATCGGCATTAACAAGCCCGCGATTACGGCAATGCTGCGCCATCACCGTCTCGCGCATAAATTCCAGTGTCGGCCCCGATAAATTCTTCAATGCCGGTACCGGAAAATACCCTTTGGGCCGGTCAATCACCTCCGCAGGCAGCAGCTGGCGCGACGCTTCTTTCAGCAACCATTTGCCCACCCCATTGCGGATTTTATACGCTGTCGGAATCGTGGCAGCAAATTCCACCACCTCATGATCCAAAAACGGCACCCGCGCTTCCAGCCCCCACGCCATTGTGTGGTTATCCACGCGCTTCACCGGATCATCGGTAATTAGCACCGTCGTATCCAGCTCCAGCCCTTTTTCAAACTCACTACCAGCGCGTGACTCGCGATAATAATCATCAATAAACGCCTCAGCATAATTTTCTTCTACTAAGTCAGGATGCACCATCCGCGCATATTCTGCAAAGCTACGGTCAAACCATCCCTTTTTAAAATCATCACGCGGGTTATGGCTCGCAAGCAGCGGTGCATGCCAACCATAACCGGCGAATAATTCATCCGCCCCCTGTCCGCACTGCACCACTTTAATATGCTGCGATACTTCCCTCGCCAGCAAATAAAAGCCAATATTATCCCACGACACCATCGGCTCCGACATATTGGCAATACAATCCGGCAAATGCTTAATCACATCCTCTTGCGGGATAAATATTTTGCGGTGCTCGCTGCCATAATGCTTCGCCACCATGTCCGAATAATAAAATTCATTCCCCGCTTCGCCGCCCGCATCTTCAAACCCAATCGAAAAAGTCTTCACCGGCGTCGCGCTATGCTTGGCGCATAGCGCCACCATCAAGCTTGAATCAATCCCGCCCGACAGCAGCACCCCCACCGGCACATCCGCCACCAACCGGCGCTGCACCGCCACATCCAGCTTATCCAGCAAACGTGATTTCCATTCCTCTTCGTCACCCTCTGGCTCAGGGCAAAAATGCACCTGCCAATAGCGTTCCATCTTCACCGAACCATCCGGCTCCAGCATCATCCAATGTCCTTGCGGCAGTTTTTTTACGCTTTGAAATAACGACTCCGGTGCCGGTATAATCCCGTGAAACATCAGATAATAATGCAGCGCCTTCGGATCAATCGCCATATCCACTGCACCCGATTGCAGCAAAGCAGGTAACGATGACGCAAAATGAAATGCGCTAGCGGTATGGTGATAATAAAGCGGCTTAATGCCGCTGCGATCACGCGCTAAAAATACACGCCCGCTGTCACGCTCCACAATCGCAAAGGCAAACATGCCTTTAAATTGCTGCACACATTCCACTCCCCAATGATGATAGGCTTTGATAATCACCTCGGTATCGCTGCTAGAAAAAAACGAATAGCCCTTTTGCTGCAATTGCTCGCGCAGCTGCACATAATTATAAATACAGCCGTTAAAAACCAAGGTAAGCCCCAGTGTATTATCCTGCATCGGCTGCGCCCCATGCGCGCTCAAATCAATAATGCGTAGCCGCCGGTGTCCCAGCGCCACAGGCCCCTGCTGATACAATCCTGCGCCATCGGGCCCGCGCCGCTGCTGCGCCTGTGTCATCGCGCGCACCGCCTCACTATCCGCCATGGCCCCGTCAAACCGTATCTCACCCGCAATCCCGCACATAATATTAATCCTTAAACTACATCACCAATACACCAAACCATGCGCGATAAAGCACATAGTTAAAAACGATGATTGAAAGCCACCACATGTTTATTGTCGATAGCCGAAATCACGCTATCCATAAAATTACGATAAAAACGGGAGAAATTAGATCAGATCATCCGGATGAAATTGAAACTTACCGGTACGTGGCCGCGTAGGCGGTGTCGAATGATATAAATAGGAATTTTGCAGACCCAGCATGGATTGTGTGAATGTATTATCAAATATCGGCTGATAATACATATAGGTTTCAACCACCAGCACCTGATCCCCCGGCGAGAAAGCAAACCCGTCCAAATCATGGAGATCAACCCGGTTTTCCTGCTTACTGCCGTTTTCCTTATAAATAAATCGGCTGGCACCACCGCCCATACCAAATGATTTTTGCCAGCGGATATAACCATAAGGCTCGCTGACATCACGTTGCATTGCTGTCACAATCACCTGATATTGCAAATCACTGATCAGAAACGGACGCACAATGCGCGGCATCATCGCCGACATCGATTCCAGCTCCGATGTCGAAACATTATTTTGCAGATTAATAATATTCACAATATTCTCGGCTGCACTTTGGGCTTTTTGGCTCGCATACACAAAATTGGCGATTTCAATCGTACCGAAAAACAACAGAAGCAACACAGGCAACGCCAGTGCAAACTCAATCAAGGCAGAACCGGAACGATCCCGTCGCAAGCGTAAATATAAGTTAGAAATTTTCATTTTTTGCAAACGCCGTTGACATAATTAATAAGCTGTTATTCAGCGTTTCTTCGCTGCTCGACGAGCCCGTCGTCCACCCCGCAAGCGCTGCAATCGGTGTCAAAAAATCATGCTGATAGACCACCGTATATTCGACAATCTGATTGGCCGAGCCAAAATTCACACCCGACATCACCACACCGTTACCGGCGCGCACATTGCCATAGGTATCATATAATGTGGTATGCACCGTTACATTCTCCGGTTTCAGCACGACCGCCGACACACGCTCACGCAACTGCTGATCCAGATATTCAGCGCGGCTAACGCCACTTGTCGCATCATACATATTACCGGTAATCGCCATGCGCGCCGTGCTGCGTGTGGCATCCTCGATCGTGCTGCGCAAATACAGCACGATCGAATATTCAAGGATAGCCAGCAATAGCATCAAAAACACCGGAAAGACGAGAGCAAACTCTACAAACGTCGCCCCTGTCTGGTCTGATCGTAAGACACCGCGCCGGAAATGCTGCATAAAATCTATTCCGACAATGACGGCTTATAGAAGGTTTGCGCAATCTGGCGATAGGCTTTCTTCAAATCTTCATCAGTCGCCACATTATAGCAATTCTGTTTCTGATCGCATTTCAGCTTCGCATTGGGGTTCTCCTCTAACCCGCGCTCATCATAAGCACCCGACGCGCAGCGTGCGAACACATTGTTGATTTCCGCACCACCCGCATCCGTTTCCTGCACATCAAACAAAATGGTGAAAATCTGCACACCCTGTTCTTTCAGCACGCTGCATAATTTCAGCTGATCATCATTATAAGGCTTATGAAAATACACATACTGATTTTCATAATTATCCTGCGGCCAATTGGTGTAGCAGCAACCGGTATTGGCCCCATCGGTCATAATAATCACCACTTTTTGCGTGGCGGCATCTCCAAACGCTTTGGGCGATTCGCCATTAAAATAGGCTTTGTCGGCAGGATTGAGCATCAGCCCTGCCACATGCGTACCCAAATCACTCCGGCTCCAAGCAATCCCCTCCGGCGTTTGCTTCATGTTATCAATCTGGGTGCGCAGCGAGGCCATATTCGAAGTCAGCGGCACCACCGCGGCTAAGGGCTCCGCATCCGCCAGATTCTCATAAAAACCTTTCGGCTCATTCGCTTTCAGCGAAGGCGGAATATTCTTCAGGTCCGGCATTTTCACTTTATAATTATAAGGCACCAGCCCCACCTTGAAATCCGCCACCGTCTCATTGCTCTCAATGATATCAATAAAATCGGTTACGCCCTGCTTCATGGCTTTAAAGTTGGTGCATTTCGGATCGGGGTCCAGTGCCACCAACGTATCGCCCTTCACAATTTTCGCGCTATTGGGAATACGTTTTTTCTTGGCACACATCGTACCACTCGACGCCATGGTAACCACCGCCTCAACATTTTCCACGGCGCGCGTTGCCCTGCCGGATTTTTCAATCCCTGAGCTGCTGACACCTACAAAGCCCCCCAGCGCATTGGTGAGTGTCACCTTAGCCGATACCGTAACCGATAGCGGCCCGCCGGGCGGAAAGCTTTCCGACACGCTAATACTATTAAGGGTAATATATTGCTTAATCTCGTCGCTCAGACTTGCATTAAAAAAGCGTGTCGCCACTTCCTGACGATCCTGCCCATCCACCGCCACCGATGCTATGGCCGCCTGATCTACCGCACTTTGAATATACCCACTCGACTTCATATAGCGGTTCAAATCAATCGCGAGTCCGGCCGCAGCCAAAATCACAGGGATAGCAATAGCCGTAACCAGCAACACATTGCCGTGGCGTGCACGAATGAACTGATGGCAAATACGCGTCGCATGCTGATATAGTGTTGTGCTAAAAAATTGTGTCATCGCTCTGATCCCCGTTTAATTATTCGATTTCACC
>DITS01000030.1:50354-69574 GCA_002422205.1 Alphaproteobacteria bacterium UBA6178 | reverse complement strand
CTTGGCCGGCCGGCCGGCCAAGATGAAGCAGCGAGATCGCTTTCCTTGGCAAACGGAAGGTCCGCCATGGCCATCACCATCTATCACAACCCCCGCTGCAGCAAATCGCGTACCGCATTACAGCTGCTGGAGCAACAAGGGGTAGCGCTCACCGTCATCGAATATCTCAAAACCCCATTAAATGCCGAATCGCTGCAATCCCTGATCCATAAGCTGGGTCTGCCTCCGCGCGACCTAATGCGCCGCTCAGAAACGCCTTATAAAGAGATAGAGCTACAAGATGCATCGGATGCTGATCTTATCGCCGCCATGATCGCGCACCCTATCCTCATCGAACGCCCCATCCTCGCCGATGACACTCGCGCCATCCTCGCACGCCCACCCGAGCGGGTGCTGGATTTCATCACCACGTCATACTAAGGGGCGCGACTAATCAAAAAATATTCTAAGACGACATTTTGAGGTTGAATTTAAAGCATATTCACTATCTACATCCGTGCCATCAACCGCATCCGTGCAACCCTGCCAGTGGGTTATAAATTTCCCAAAGGCAGGCCGACCATCATCGAGCTTCATGTCGAGCGCCCAAGTTTCTTGTGGGATAAATAATCGCATCTGTGGTGAGCCCGCAACGCTCCTCGGACCGACAAAGAACATGTTTCCGGCTGGTGTACCTGTATACCAGCCCGACTCCTCGCTGTCGACCGTATCCCTGTAACGAACGGCCCAGCCAGCACTATCTATTTTAGCGTCAGGACAATTAACGCCTATAGTACAATCGGCATAACCGATGCTGCCAGAGATGCCGGTATAATTCCCTTCAATCAGGCCCGCCGCGGCAAGCTGATGCCAGAATTGAAAAGATTCATTTGCGGCATTCGCGCCATTATTGGCCATATAAATTTGTCCATTGCCATCACCGTTCACTGCCGAACTCCAGAAACTGGCTGCATTTTTTAGGTCGCCAGGAAGTCCACGATGCTGATCCAGAAATGAATAGGTAGCGGCTTTGTAGCGGTCGCTGTCTGTTGAAACTCTCCGCAGCTCTGCCGCCCGAATCAGCGACTGCCCCGACAATATGCCCCCGGTCAATAATCCAAGGATGACCAGAACAATACTTAACTCAACGAGCGAAAAACCGGATCGGATCCTCATAAATTACACCCCCAACAATATGTAATGATTATACACTAAATTACACGATGTTAAAACCCCAAAAGCGATTGGTTTTCCCCAAAAACTATGCATTATACCACGACTACTCAAAAGATATTCTGGGACTGCATTTTTCGTTTGAACTGAGAGCGTATTCGCTATCTGAGTAGGTTCCATCAATTGCGGTCGTGCAAAGCGCCCATGTGACCACAATTTTCCCATAGGCAGGTCGGCCATCATCGAGCTTCATGTCGAGACCCCAGGCCTCTTCAGTCTTAAGGAATCGCAACTGTGGGGAGCCCCCAGCACTCCTTGGCCCGACGAATAACATATTACCAACGGGTGTCGTCGTAAACCATCCTGTATCGATATCGACCGCATCCTTATAACGAACTAACCATCCCGCATTATCTAATCTAGCGGCAGGACAGTTCACGCCTAAATTACAATCGGCATAGCCGATGCTGCCCGAGATGCCGGTATAACTCCCCTCAATCAGACCCGACGCGGCCAGTTGATGCCAGAATTGAAACGCTTCATTCACGGCATTTGCGCCATTATTGGCCATATTAATTTTTCCATTGCCATTACCATTCACTGCCGAACTCCAGAAGCTGGACGCATTTGTGAGGTCGCCCGGAAGTCCAAAATATTTATCCCGGAATGAATAGGTGGCCGCTTTGTAGCGTTGAATGTCGGTTGAAAGCGACCGCAGCTCTGCCGCCCGAATCAGCGACTGCCCCGACAATATGCCCCCGGTCAATAATCCAAGGATGACCAGAACAATACTTAATTCAACGAGCGAAAAACCGGATCGAGTCATAATATTGCCCCCCAACATTATGGGATTGATTATACACTAAATTAAACAATGTTAAAACCCCAAAAGGGATTGGTTTTTTAATAATCAAGAAGACGGGTTGACCATGCGCACAATCCCCGAAGACGATGGCTCGTTCTATTCGCCCCCCAACACCCGAAATGACAAAAAATTATGCAATAAATACGCGTCTAACCAACTATAAAACCACAATAGTGGCATTGCGCCGCACCATAGTCTCGCACTGCGAATTCGCATTGCATATAGCCTAAGCATTTCAATTGCTTATCAAATCCGCCCGCTGCAATGCACCCTCGCACTGCAGCAATAACCCGCTGTAACCCGCAGAAAACTGCGATTTTTAGAGTATATACCCACAGACATGGTATAATAAAGACTGTTAAACCACTATGGAGTTTTCAATGAAGTTTATCCACTTTATCACCCTGTTTCTCGTCATCCTTGGCGGCCTTAACTGGGGGCTGATTGGGCTGGTAGATTTGAACCTCGTAACCACATTATTTGGCACTGGCGTCTTAACCACGCTGGTCTATATCATGGTGACGGTTTCAACCTTCTATCACGTCTTCCCGATTATGATGAAGCAGGTTCACACCGCCTAAAGGTTGAACCAACCTTATGACGCGCGCATCGGCAGCGATGCGCCTAAACGCCCTCCCTAAAACAGAGGGCGTTTTTTTATGCGTATGAGCAACCCCATCATCCTGCGGCTCACCCCACACCCCGTCATCCGTCGCCCCACCCCGTCATCCTGCGGCTCGCAACGCGAGAGCGCAGGATCTCAGGAGGTGGAGTGAATGGCACAAGATACTGCGCTGACGCTCCACGTCCCGCAGCATGACGAAAATTTATATCGAGGTCAGGAGACCGAGGCTTTAGTCGCGTAAGCGTTAGGTTCATCGCGTAGGCCAGTAGGCCGGAGCGGGAACAAGCACAAAAACTAGGCCGCAGGCCTAGGAACAAATATAAATAACTCTCCTACCCCGCCAGCCGTGCCAGAATCGGGTCAACCGCTTTCTGCAAATTGGCCGCCAGCACATCCATAAACTGGTCAGTAGTCAACCATTTCTGCTTTTTGCCCACCAGCAGCGCGAGGTCTTTGGTCATGTGGCCTGCCTCAACGGTTTCAACAACGACTCGCTCTAACGTATCGGCAAACGCTATCAACTCGGCATTCCCGTCGAATTGGCCGCGATAGCGAAGGCCACATGTCCATGCGAAAATCGAAGCGATCGGGTTGGTCGAGGTTTCCTCGCCCTTCTGCCACTGGCGGTAATGCCGGGTAACAGTGCCGTGTGCCGCTTCGGTTTCGACTGTTTTACCATCCGGTGTCAGCAATACCGATGTCATCAGCCCCAGCGAGCCGAAGCCCTGCGCCACCACATCGGATTGCACGTCACCATCATAATTTTTGCATGCCCACACAAAGCCACCTTCGGACTTAATCGCATAGGCCACCAAATCATCGATCAAACGATGCTCATAATACAAACCCGCCGCTTCAAAATCGGCCTGAAACTCGGCTGCATACACGCGCTGGAAAATATCTTTAAAGCGCCCGTCATATTTTTTCAAAATGGTGTTTTTGGTTGATAGCAACACCGGATACCCAACGCTCAAACCATAATTAAAACAGGCGCGCGCAAAACCCTCGATTGAGCTATCGAGGTTATACATCCCCATCGCAATACCACTATCGGCGAAATCATAAATTTTATGCACAATCGGCTCGCTGCCATCGCTGGGTGCAAACACCATGCTCAGGCTGCCGGGTCGGTCAATCACCATGTCGGTGGCGCGATACTGGTCGCCAAACGCGTGACGGCCCACAATAATCGGCTTTTCCCATCCCGGCACATAGCGCGGAATATTTTTGCACACAATCGGCGCGCGGAAAATCGTGCCGCCTAAAATATTGCGGATGGTGCCATTGGGCGATTTCCACATTTCTTTTAAATCAAATTCCTTCATCCGCCCTTCATCGGGCGTGATGGTGGCGCATTTAATGCCCACCCCATATTGGCGAATCGCATCGGCGGCCTGAATTGTCACACGGTCATCGGTTTCGTCGCGCATCTGAATCGACAGGTCAAAATATTGCAGATCAATATCGAGATAAGGCAGAATAAGCTGCTCTTTGATTTTGGCCCAGATGATGCGCGTCATTTCATCACCATCAAGCTCGACGACCGGAGTATCTACTTTTATTTTTGCCATAAAAACCTTGAAGGGTTGCGTGTGAGTGTGAATGCATTTTCAGTATAAGAGCAATCAACCCAAGGTGCAATATGCGGCGCAGCATTTTGCAGGCATTTAACACAAATGATGCCGCCTATGAATCAAAACAAAACAATATATTGCAGCGCAAAACACACACATAAGCTGTGATATATGCACAGAAAATTGGCATCCTGCGTATAAATGGTCTATGACAGAACAAGCACAAAAAAAAGGATACTATGCCGCACAATATTTTAGCATTAATCGGCAACACCCCGATGGTCAAAGCGCAGCATCTCGATACCGGGCCTTGCGAATTATTTTTTAAACTCGAAAGCCAGAATCCCGGCGGCTCGATCAAAGACCGCATCGCACTTACGATGATTGAAGCGGCAGAACAATCCGGCGAGCTGAAAGCAGGCGGCATGCTGGTCGAAGCCACCGCAGGCAATACCGGCCTTGGCCTTGCACTGGTGGCCAGCCAGAAGGGCTACAAACTCACCCTCGTCATCCCCGACAAAATGAGTCAGGAAAAAATATTTCACTTACGCGCCATGGGTGCCGATGTCATCCTCACCCGCTCCGACGTCGGCAAAGGCCACCCCGAATATTATCAGGATATGGCGCAGCGCATCGCGCGCGAAAATGGCGGCTTCTATGTCAGCCAGTTTACCAACCCCAATAACCCGCTCACGCATGAGCAATCCACCGGCCCCGAAATCCTGCAACAAATGGATGGCCGCATCGACGCGGTTGTGGTGGGAGTGGGCAGTGGCGGCACCCTCACCGGGATGGGCCGCTATTTCAGCAAACACGCCCCCAATGTCGAAATGATTTTGGCCGATCCCAAAGGCTCCATTCTCGCCCCGCTCATCAATGACGGCATCATGATCGAGCCGGGCAGCTGGCTGATCGAAGGCATCGGCGAAGATTTCATCCCCGATGTCTGCGACCTCGATCTGGTCTCACACGCTTACACGATCTCGGACAGCGAAAGCATCGCCTGTGCGCGCGAGCTGTTAAAATCCGAAGGCATCATGTGCGGCAGCTCCAGCGGCACCTTGCTGGCAGCCGCCTTGCGCTATTGCCGCGCGCAAACCACACCCAAACGTGTGGTTTCATTGGTGTGCGATTCGGGCAATAAATACCTCTCCAAAATCTATAACGAACATTGGCTCGACGATCATAATTTAGTGCTGCGCGAGCAAAGCAATGATCTGCGTGATCTCATCTCGCGCCCCCACACCAAAAAAGGCGCGGTCATCATTAAACCCGAAGACACGCTCGCCGCCGCCTACCGCAAAATGAAAATGTATGATGTGTCGCAACTGCCCGTCATGGCGCGCGGCAAACTCATCGGCATTCTCAACGAAACCGATATTCTGCTCGCCGTTCAGGGCAACCCCTCCGGCTTCAGCATCACCGTATCCAACGCGATGGTGCAAGAGCTGACCACCATTCAGATGCACCAGCCCTACACCGATTTGCTCCCCATCTTCGAATCGGGTATGGTTGCGATTGTGATGGATGGCGACGAGTTTCAGGGCCTCATCACCCCCATCGATTTACTGCAATATCTCCGCAAACGAACAGGACAAGCATGAGCAACAACCAACCCAAAAACCGCCGCAATGATAACTGGCATTTCAACACCCGTGCTATCCATGCCGATCAGCATTTCGATCCGGCAACCGGCGCCGTCATCACCCCCATATACGCCACCTCCACCTATGCGCAAATCGCACCGGGTGAACATTTGGGCTTTGATTATGCGCGCAGCCACAACCCCACCCGCTTCGCCTATGAGCGCGCGGTAGCGAATCTCGAGGGTGGCGAATCCGGCTTCGCTTTCGCCTCCGGCCTCGCCGCTGCTGCTGCTGTGCTCGAGCTGCTGCCCGCCGGTTCACACATCATCGCCATGAATGATTTGTATGGCGGCACCTACCGCCTGTTTGAACGCGTGCGCAAAGCCTCCGCCAATCTGTCCTTCACCTATGTCGATCTCACCGACGCCTCAGCACTCGAAGCGGCGATTCAGCCCAACACCCAAATGGTCTGGGTCGAAACCCCCACCAACCCGCTGCTCAAATTGGTAGACTTAAAAGCCATCGCCACACTCGCAAGAAAGCACAAGCTTATCAGCGTCGCCGACAACACCTTCGCCACCCCCGCCATTCAGCGCCCGCTGGCATTCGGCATCGACATCGTGTTGCATTCCGCCACCAAATACATCAATGGCCATTCCGACATTATCGGCGGCATGGTGGTCGCAAACGGCAAACATGCCGAGCAAATCGGTTTCATCCAGAATGCCGTTGGCGCGATTGCAGGCCCATTCGACAGTTTCCTCGCCCATCGCGGCCTCAAAACGTTGGGCCTGCGCATGCAACGCCATAACGAAAACGCCCTCGCCCTCGCAAAGTGGCTCGAGTCCCACCCCGCCATCGAGCGCGTCATCTATCCGGGCCTGCCCAGCCACCCACAACACGCCCTCGCGAATGCACAAATGCAAGGCGGCTACGGCGGCATGATCTCGGCTATCGTAAAGGGTGGCGAGCCAGCGGCCAAAGCCATGCTCAACAAAGTACAGGTGTTTACACTCGCCGAAAGCCTCGGCGGCATCGAAAGCCTGATCGAGCACCCCGCCATCATGACCCACGCCTCGATTCCGCCCGATGTGCGAAAATCCATCGGCATCGATGACGGCCTCATCCGCCTGTCCGTCGGCATCGAAGACCTCGATGATTTAATCGCCGATTGTGACACGGCACTGAAGGCATGAGTATGGAACTGCGCGTCCTCAACCTCCCCAAAAGCTTCACCCGTCAGGAGCTGATTGCCCTGTGCAAACCGCATGGTGCCATCGCGTCTTGTGATTTGGTGATGGACCCTAAAAGCGGCCTGTCCAAAGGCTTCGGCTTCGTCACCTTCCGCGACGCCGATGCCGCGCAAGCCGCCATCACCGCCCTGCATGGCAAAAAAATCGGCGGCAGTAAAATCCGCGTCAAACCAGCGGATCAACCCGCTGCTTGATGTACGCCCCCATCACTGCTACAAGGCTCGCATGCAGGATGACATCACACGATTGCAGGAAACCGTCGCCCATCAGGCGCAGGATATCACGCATCTAAGCGACGAGCTTTATAAGCAGCAGCGCGAAATCACCATTTTGCGCCAGCAATTGCAGCTACTCGCCGCCCGCCAGCGCGCCGCCGCCAGCGACGGCACCATGCGCGACCCTCAAGACGAAACCCCACCTCCGCATTACTGAGCGCGCCATGCTCGATATCTATGTCGATGGCGATGCCTGTCCGGTCAAAGCCGAAATCATCCGCGTCGCCGAGCGTTATGGCCTGCAGGTCTATCTGGTGAGCAATGGCGGCTTGCGCCCCAGCCCCAATCCCAATATTCATTTGATTATCGTCGCATCCGGTCCCGACATCGCCGATGACTGGATCGCGCAGCGTGCCGGCGCGGGCGATATCGCCATTACTGCCGATATCCTGCTGGCAGGCCGCTGCCTCGCCAATCAAGCCACCGTCATCAGCCCGCAGGGCAAAGCCTTCACCGCCGATAATATCGGCAACGCCATCGCAGGCCGCGCCCTCGGTGCCCACCTACGCGAACTCGGCGGCACCACCACTAACCCCACCTTCACCCCCCGCGACCGCTCCCAATTCCTCCAAGCACTAGATGCCGCAATACAAAAGATTAAGCGGGGTTAAGAACCTTCGTCATCCTGAGCAAAGCGAAGGACCTCCCCCTCCCCACTACACCACTCATATTCCTGTGACCCCTTCGCATGACGAGTCCGGCCTTCTTAGCTCTTAACAAAAACTTAACCCTCCTACTGTAATTTAAATAATAAAATAGAGGCCCTACAGGAGCAATATGAATGACTAATGATCTTACACCCGCAAAAGCGTCTGATATTACGATAGCGCCCTCCCAAGCTGAAGGGCTTCCAAGCGCCCCATCAGCTCAAATAAGCCAATTCTCTTATGTAAAACCCACATCTCAAGGCAATGAACAAAAGCTCCCCCATGCAATGGTAGGAGCGATTCTGTCAGAAATTACGGGTAAGGTTTGTTTTAAGCCGAAATGGGATGAAGGGTTCTTGCTCTGGCTGAATGATCACACCGATGTTGGCAAGCAAATTATAAAAGAAATTAAACCATTAGTGAAGGGTAGAGAACATGATGCAAATTTATGCTATCCCTTAGGAATTAATCCAGATGGCAGTGCCTTTACCACCGAAAAAGGTGGAAGAGTTAGACCCGATGATTCAATTGCCTATGATAGAAACACCCTCTATATGGACCCTGAATTTGCATCAGAATCAGTAATTAAAAAACTAATTGAGATAGCTCCGACCTTAGCGAATATCTGTGAAAACAATTCCTATGACCCAGAAAAAATAGATATGATTTTACGGGGGGAATATACCCCATCGACCCCAATTGCCGGAGAAACATTAATAGAAACGTCCCCTCAATCCACACCTAATTATGAAACCTTCCTTGCTATTCGCACCGGACCTAATGGTGAGAAAATTCGCAAATGGGGGCATGAAGATGTATGTGAAATCGTGATTTTTGTCGATGAGCGAAAGCTCGATGCACTGGATGGAAATCAAAAATGGTATGCCATGCAAGGGATCGCAACTAAGATTTGTGATATTCTTGAAGATTCTGGGGAGCAGGTTGTGGTTAAAAATAGTATTTATCAAATTCCGGGCTATGCACAGGGAGAATATATGCGGCCTCATATACGCATTAGTGTGCAGGCTGATAACGACCAACAAGCGCAGACCATAATTGACAAATTATCAGAAAATGTCCTTGGAAGCGTGGTTAGTGGTGCCTTAAAAATAACCGATGGGCGTGTACGTTAGTCTGCGAGAATCCCATTACGGCTGTATAAAATAGATTACTCTGGCGTCCCCGATTGGATTCGAACCAACGGCCTACAGATTAGGAATCTGTCGCTCTATCCTGCTGAGCTACGGGGACGTATCAAAAACACGCACGCAACCTAGCCCACCGCGCCGCCCCCTGCCAAGTGCAAAAGCCAGCACCTCACCCCGCACCTCATGTGAACAATTCACAAAAACACACTGTAAATAAACAAAAATAACCTGAAAACCGACATCATATTGTAACAATTGAAGGTTACACTGAAAAGTGGACAAAGCTTAGTCGAGGAAATGTGACGGAATATCAATGGAATAATGGCACTATTAAGCGGGTAGTGGTCGAGCATGGCCGCAAATACCCCAATGCCTTCATTGAGGCCGCGCCCGATTGCCGCCGCGAAGAATATCACGAGCTACTCAGCAACCTGCAGGCATTCGGCCTGCAAACCTTTGCCGACACGCATGAGGGCCGCCCCGCCCTGCGCGTGCAGGGGTTTGAGACCGATGCCGAATTAATGCAGGATTTACAGCGCACCAAAATGCTGCCCAACCCGCCCGATCACATCCGGCATGATCTCGCCAAACATAAGCCCGGTGGCGTCGCCGGTCTGAAACAATGGGTCACCGATAATTCGATGGTGGCGGCGGGCATTTCCTATCTGGTGGCCGACGGGCTGGTGTTTGGCTCCGGCTATGTGCGCGGCGACAAAAACGGCATTCAGCAAGGCCTTGTCTGGTCCGCCACCAGCGCCATGCTGGTGATGTTTGGCAATCGCAATCCGGCGCAGCAAATGCAGTCCATGTATGGCAAAATGGGCGATTATTTCCGCGAGCAGGGCTATGAGCTCACGCCCGAACACGCCCAAACACTCGAAAAACTCAAAGGCAAATCCGATCATTTCTACAATCGCGCCCTGCAGTTTTTCTACGAGCATCCGGTCGAAATCAACAACACCCTGCAAGGCTGGGGCGGCGTGCAGCTCACGCTCGCGGGCCTCAACCAAAAAAGCATCAACCCGCATAATCCATTGATTGCCAGCGCCCGTCCCAATTATTTCAAGGTACTGGCGGGGATATGCGTGGCCAGCGGCATGTGGGGCGGTATGCTGATCCCCGAAGACAAACAAGCGGGCCTGAGCGAAGAAGAAAAATCGCAACAATTCCTCGATCGTTTGCAGGGCCACACCCCACCGGAAAAAAAGATTAACCCGCTCGATCACCCTATCGACTGGATCAAACAAAGCCCGCTGCGTATCACCGGTATCGGCGCCAGTGCCAATAATATCCTCGTCGGCGCCGGTGCCATTCTCATGGAACGCCCCGATCTCAATCGCTATTTCGACAAAGGCGGCGTGCGCGAGCGCTTCAAAGCCAAATTGCAGGCTGACGAGGCCGCGATACACGGGCTCAGCGGCACCGCGCAAATGGAAGCCTTTGCCGAGCTGCGTGATGCCAAAGCGGGCTTTGCCGAGCTCGATAAAAAGCAAATCAACCGCAAGCTGGGCCGCCAGTTTGACCAATGGACGCCGGTGCCCAACCTCATCGCCAACTGGCTCTATGGCATGTCGCCCAAAGACCGCCGCGGCATGCTCAAAGAAGACGGCTATCTCGAAGAACTCTACACCATGGCGTCCAATATTTTCATCAGCATTCCTGCCGCCGAGCGTGAGGACCGCATCAAAAAATTCGCCGGTTTTATGGAGTTGCAGCCCGATATGAAATCCACCGCCAGCGAAATCGAAGCCGCGGTGCGCGACAAGCTGGCTCAGCTGGAGCAAAACCCATGGCGCGCCGCCCAAAGCGAAATCGAGGTAACCCGCCCCGCTGTGCCCTCGCCTGACACCCACACAAGCGACATCCAGCACCAGGCCCGCCTCACCCCCGACGCGCCACACGCGCCCACCTTGCATTAAAGCTCTGACTATCACCATCCTGTCATTCCCGCGAAAGCGGGAATCCAGCCTTGCTTAATTACAGTCTTCATCGGCAGGTAGAGATACTGCTGTCGAGCACCAGTATGACAAACCAGCCACCGTCATGCTGGGCCGTGACCCCAGCATCCCCTTCGGGCAAAAACACTAAGCGTTTTTATCTTTTTACAAGGTATTTATTAAGCATTTCACGTAATGAATCTGGCATATTTGTCTAGGAAACTGCATTTTTTTTTGTTATGATTACAATATATGCGCCATGGATTTTCCCTTGTTGAACTATCGATCGTTCTGGTCATATTAGGCCTGTTGACGGGCGGTATACTCTCCGGTCAATCATTAATTCGTGCAGCACAGTTACGTTCAGTCGTTAGTGAATATCAGAATTTTATAACGGCCACCCTGAGTTTCCGTGATAAGTACAGGTCGTTACCAGGCGACTTCAAAGATGCAACAAAGTTTTGGACGGCTGCAGATGGTAATGATGGCATCGGCGCTGATTGCTTTTACACTATAAGCACGGATGCAGCCACATGTAACGGCAACGGTAATGGTCTAATCGCTTACTCTACAATAGTTAGTATGGAAAATTTCCGTTACTGGCAGCATTTAGCTGCGGCGGGGTTAATCGAAGGGAGTTACTCAGGCGCTCCCACTACAAATCCCATTGCACCTTCTACTCGTTACGGGCTGGTTGGAACGAATATGCCACGCAGCAAGCTAGGCAGCACAATAGGTTATTACATACACTACAGTGGATATAGTGATGGCACCGGGCCTTACTGGAAGGGAGATAACGGGCATATTTATATTATGGGAGGACAGGAGACTAACGATATTACTGAGGTTCCAATTCTTCCTGCAGAAGAAATGTGGAATATCGATACTAAGCTAGATGATGGCCGACCCGGATACGGAAAAATTCGTACCACTCGTACAAATGCATCATGTGTTACTGATTTATCCAGCGCCGATGTAAGCGAGTATAATGTCGCTGATACTAGCCTCAGCTGTTATCTTTTAATGCAAACAGGCTTTTGACGTGTGAACGTCATATTTTGAAAGCCATGGTATACATGAGCACCAAAAGAATCATCGCCCACGCCATCCGCAAAGCCGACAAAAGCTATTTTTTCGAAAATTACGACAAGCAGGCGCAAGCCGTGCTCAGGGCGCTTGAATCCGAAGGCTATGCCATCGTCCCCCTCACCCCCGATGCCGCCACCCTCAAACGCGCCGCCGACACCATCTCCACCGGCAAAATGAAACCGGAACAACATATCCAGAATGTGCATGAGACATTGGTGAAGCTGATGAAGGAATAACCTTCGCGCTGCCCCCTAGTCATCCTGCGGCATAACCCAACAACCCTTGTCACGCTGAACTTGTTTCAGGGTCCATCTGGATGCTGAAATAAATTCAGCATGACGGAATTAAGTAAGAAAGACTGGATTCCCGCTTTCGCGGGAATGACAAGGTGTGTGAATCGAGGTCAGGAGACCGAGCCTTCAGTCGCCGCAGGCGTTAGGCTCATTGCAAAGGGCAGGTGCCCGGAGCAGGAGCGAACACAACCACTACTCCTCCCCATGTGGATGCGCGCTGCGATAGGCTTCCATCAGCCGTGCGGTGTCCACATGCGTATAGCGCTGCGTGGTCGACAGGCTTTCATGCCCCAGCAGCTCCTGAATATCGCGCAAATCGCCGCCGCGTGCCAGCAAATGCGTGGCAAAACTATGACGAAACGCATGCGGTGTCGCCGAATCGGGCAGCCCCAGCAATGAGCGGATATGTTGCAATTGCTTCTGAAAAATCGCCGGTTGCAATTCGCCCCCACGCACTCCCACAAACAGCGCCGCCTTTTTCGCCCCGCGCTGATGATGCGGGCATAGCCGTAAATACTCGACTATATGCGCACTCACCACCGGCAACAGCGGCACCGATCGCTCCTTCTTGCCTTTCCCTAAAATCCGCAAATCCCCCTGCGCGTCCAGCACATCACCCACCTGCAACGATAGCGCCTCGCTGATACGCAACCCGCAGCCATAAATCAGCATCAGCAACGCCGTATCGCGCGCATTCACCCACGGCTCGGCGTGCAGACTACCGATGGTCTCCACCGCCTGCAATGCCTGCTCCATCCCCAGCGCCTTAGGAATCGACTTATCGAGCTTCGGAATGCGCAAATGAAAAATCGCCGCTTCTTCGATCAGCCCTTCGCGCTCCATCCAGCGATACAAATGCCGCACCGACGATACTGCCCGCGCCGTGGAGCTTTTGCTATACTCACGCTGACGGCTGGCCAGCCAGCTACGAAAATCACGCACCTGTAAATCACGTAAACTGTGCACATTCACCTGCTCGCCGGTATGCGCCGCCACAAAATATAAAAACGCGAATATATCGGTCTGATAAGCGGTAATCGTATGGTCAGCTGCGCGCTTCACATGCGCCAGCCAGTCCTGCCATTGCGCCAGCATGGCTTGCAATCCCGCATCAATAGGCAGGCTGTCTACAGCAATCGCTCGATCTCGTGTTCGCTCAGGCATTGATCCAACCGCATCTCGACCACTTCGGCCAAAAACTGCAACAACTCTACGCCCTGATGTGGCTGAAAGCGATTAATTTCGCGCACGCCGAAAGCCAGAATCCCATCCCGCCCGATTTTGCTCAGATGAATGCGCAGCAGCGCACAAGATTGAATCAGCGCCGCGCAATCGACAAAAATTTTGTCATAACCAAACGGCATCACCTCATTCGTATCGGGAATCAATAGCGATACCTTGCCCATCCCCATCGCCATATCGACCATTTGCAGCGGCACAAAACTAATGCCCGAATAATTCTCTTCGCTGTAATACGACTCATACAGCTCGGCCATATCGGATTCGATCACCAACCGCACCGCATCCACATCGAAATTGCGCACATAATCGATGGTCAGCACTTCGAGCAGCTGCTCCAGATCACGCGCGCGCAACAATTGCAAAATCGCCTGCTGCACCTGCGACTGCACCGACATATTATCGCGCGCCGAAACCAGCAACCCGTTGAATTTATCCTTCAGCGACCGCACCGAATCCTGCAGATTACCCAGCGCGAAATGCTGAAAATCGAGTACATTCTCGCCCATCTGTTGCTCGGGCGGCACCAGCACTTCGAGCAGCTCAGGATGCCGCTGCAAAAACTGCGGATTATGCTGCAAATAATCCAGCACCATCTGCTCCGTCAGCGCCCCGATAGGTTTGTCTTTTTCCGCCATCATCCACTCATCCTCATTGATCCAGCCTTAACAGTCATTCCCAGCCTTTAACCATCATTCCCAATCCTAAGCCGTCATTCCCGCGAAAGCGGGAATCTTAAAAAACGCAGCCACCAGTCGTATTCCAACCCGTCATCCACCCACCTGTCACCCCGTCGCATGACGGGGTCCGGCCTTCTTTACGCTCCCAGACCCCGTCATACGACGGGGTGACAATACAAGCACACATCAAATCACCTGCCCCGTTTTCGCCCAATCCGCCACAAACGCGTCCAACCCTTTATCCGTCAACGGATGCTTTACCAGCTGCTTTAGCACGCTCGGCGGTAGCGTCGCCACATGCGCGCCCATCTTGGCCGATTCGACAATATGAATCGGGTTGCGTACCGACGCCACCAGCACTTCCGTGTCAAAATCATACTGGCTGTAAATCAGGCAAATCTCTTCGATCAGATTCAACCCGTCCTGCCCCACATCATCCAGCCGCCCCACAAAAGGCGAAATAAACGTAGCGCCCGCTTTGGCCGCCAGCAACGCCTGCGCCGCTGAGAAACACAAGGTCACATTCACCATGATACCCTTGCCGGTAAAATATTTGCACGCTTTCAACCCGTCCCACGTCATCGGCACTTTAATGGTCACATTCGATGCGATCTTGGATAAAATCTTGCCTTCGCGCACCATATTATCATAATCGGTGGCCGCCACTTCGGCGCTTACCGGCCCATCCACCACCCCGCAAATTTCTTGAATCACTTCCTTGAAATCACGCCCCGATTTGGCAATCAGCGTGGGGTTGGTGGTCACCCCATCCAGCAGGCCCGTATCCGCCAACTCCCGAATTTCCCCAATTTCCGCCGTATCCACAAAAAATTTCATCGTTCAGTTCCTTTCGTCATCTTGAGCGCAGCGAAGGACTTCCCTCGGCGCATTATATTTTCCCGTCATCCTGAGCGATAGCGAAGGACCTCCCTCCACTTGCGCTAACCCATCATCCCGACTAGCCTGTCTGCATGAAACAACCCGCCGTTTATATCGTTACCAACCGTCCGCAAGGCACGCTTTATACGGGCGTAACGGCATCACTTGCCAAGCGTATCTATGAGCATAAGTCAGGCGCTGTAAAGGGATTTTCCTCAAAATACAATTGCAATCGACTGGTTTACTACGAGTTGCATGCAACGATGCTACAGGCGATCACGCGCGAAAAACAAATCAAGGGTTGGTTGCGGAATAAAAAAATCACCCTGATAGAATCGATGAATCCACAATGGAAGGATTTGTATGACGTCATCGTCTGAAGATCCTTCGCAAGCGCTCAGGATGACGGAGTCTGCCTCTCGCGTCGAAGCCCTCCTACCGCGCCCATTTGGCCACGGCTTTGATTATACCGTGCCCACAGGCATGCATTTGCAAGCGGGGGATTATGTCTCCGTTCCCTTTGGCCGCCAGCAATTGGTGGGTGTGGTCTGGGGCGCCGCGCGCGGCGATGTGCCCGCCGGTAAATGCAAACCCATCACCGCCCATCATGCCCACTGGCCGCCGCTATCGGCTGCCATGCGCGAATTTATCAGCTGGAGCGCACGCTACAATATGGCCGATCTGGGCACCGTATTAAAAATGACCATTCCGCTGCCCAAAGCCATCACCGAACCGCCAGTGGAAACCATTTATCTACCCGCCATCACCGATGCGTCACTGCTTACCCCCGCACGCCGCAAATTAATTGAAAACTGGCCGCAGTCCGAGCCACGCACCGCCACCCAGCTCAAAACCCATGCCAGCGCCGCCCTCATCAAATCCATGCTCAATGCGCAACAGCTTATCACGCAGCAACGCAACCTCCAGCCAACCTCCACCACCTTCACCCTCGGCAACCCCCCCGCCTTACGTACCGAACAAGCACAAGCCGCTGCCGCCCTTCGCGCCCGGCTCGATTCCGGCTTCAGCGCCAATGTACTCGACGGTGTCACCGGCTCCGGCAAAACCGAAGTCTATTTCGAATTAATCGAACAATGCCTGAGCAAGGCCGAAGGGCAAATACTGGTGCTACTGCCCGAAATCGCCCTCACCCATCAATGGCTGGCGCGCTTCAAACAACGCTTCGGTGCCGATCCGGTGCTCTGGCATTCCAGCGTATCGCTGGCCAAACGCAAAGCGGCATGGCAAGCCATTACCACTGGTGCAGCGCGGCTGGTTGTCGGTGCCCGCTCGGCGTTATACCTGCCCTATCATGATCTGCGCCTCATCCTCATCGACGAAGAACATGAAGCCTCCTACAAACAAGAAGACGGCGCACTCTATCATGCCCGCGACATGGCCGTTGCGCGTGCGCGACAAGAAAACATCCCCATCCTGCTTGTCTCCGCCACCCCCTCGCTTGAAACCGTCGCCAATATCCGTCAGGGAAAATACCACGAAATCCGCCTGCATGACCGCCATGGCGTCTCCGGTTTTCCCACCGTGACACTGATAGATTTGCGACAGGATAAGCCAGAGCGTGGCGCGTTTCTGTCGCCCACCTTGCGCGCGCAATTACTCGCCACGTTAGAGGCGGGCCATCAATCCATGCTCTTTCTCAACCGCCGTGGCTACGCGCCGTTGCTGCTGTGTCGAAGCTGCGGCCACCGCTTCGAATGCGCCCATTGCAGCGCATGGATGGTGCTGCACCACAAACCCACCCGCCTGCAATGCCACCATTGCGATACGCGCATGCCGGTCCCGCCCGAATGCCCGCAATGTCATGCCGATGCCGATCAGCTGGTGCCCTGCGGCCCCGGCGTCGAGCGTATCGAAGAAGAAGTGCGCGGCCTCTTCCCGCAAGCGCGCATCCTCTCCCTTACCAGCGACGAAAAAGACATTGCCCACGGTATGCAATCCATCACGCGCGGCGAGGTCGATATCATCATCGGCACCCAGCTCGTCGCCAAAGGCCATCATTTCCCACAACTCGCCTTAGTGGGCGTGGTCGATGCCGATTTAGGCCTCGCCGGTGGCGATTTGCGCGCGTCTGAACGTACCTACCAATTGCTGCACCAACTCGCAGGCCGCGCCGGACGCGCCGCCGTTGCCGGTCATGTCTATCTGCAAAGCACCATGCCCGAGCATCCGGTCTTGCAAGCCATGAAAACCGACGATCGCGACGGCTTCATCGACGCCGAGATGCGCGCCCGCGAAGAAGCGGGCTGGCCCCCTTTTGGCCGCCTCGCCGCGCTTTTGCTCGACGGCCCCAACGAACAAGCCGTGATGCAAGCCGCCCGCGCCCTAGCCCGCGCAGCACCGCAAGCAGAGGGCTTCCGTGTGCTCGGCCCGGCCCCGGCACCCTTGTCTCGTCTGCGCAACCAATACCGCTACCGTCTGCTGCTCAAAACCACCCGCAACGCCTCCCTGCATCACTATTTGCATAACTGGCTGAGCACTACCCCCCTACCCACCACCGTCCGCCTCAAAATCGACATCGACCCCTATAATTTTGTGTAATGCATGAATAGAGAATGTCACCCCGTCGCATGACGGGGTCTGGTCTGCCAAGCCGGATGCCGTCATGAAGACGGCATGACAAGCGTATTAACCACTCACAGCCACTTTGCACGAATTACCTAAAAAACGGTTGTCATTTCACCATCTTTTGTTAGATTGCCGCACGATTTAGCAACCCTCGCAAAGCAGCAAAATGGCCCTAAACCGTTCAGAATCAAGACAAATAGCCGCCCGTTATGTCGAGGCGTTATTTGCCGTTGCGCTCACCCATAAAAAGCAGGATGTGGTGGGCAAAGACCTGTCCGCGCTGCAAGAAGTGATCGCAGGCAGCACCGAGCTGCAAAAACTCATTCGCAACCCGATGGCTGATGATGCGGATAAAGCTGCCATCTTCGAAACCATCTTAAAAAAACTCGGCGCCGATGCCCAAACCATTCAATCGGTCAATTTCATCATCGGCCATAAGCGTGCCGAAGTGTTGCTCGATGTGGCACAGCTTTACAGCGAAAAACTGGTCGCGCATAAAGGCGAGCTGAGCGCCGAAGTCATCACCGCCACGCCTTTATCCGATGCGCAACACAAGGCCATCATTGCCGAGTTGAGCAAATCCGCAGGCCAGCCGGTGAATGTGAGTTTACGCGTCGATGCATCCATCATGGGCGGGCTGATCGTCAAAATGGGCAGCAAAATGCTCGATCATTCAGTAGCAGGAAAATTACAGCGGCTAAAGACACAGCTCGTGTCACAAGCCGCGTGAGAACATAACAAGGAGTCAAGCATGCAAATTCGTCCTTCGGAAATTTCGGACATCATCAAACAGCAAATCACCGGCTATGCCGATGAGGCGGCGCTGGCTGAAATCGGTCAGGTCGTATCGGTGAGCGATGGCGTGGCCACCATTTACGGCCTCGAAAATATTCAGGCCGGCGAAATGGTCGAATTCTCTGAAGGCTTGCGCGGTATGGCGCTGAACCTCGCCACCGACAATGTCGGCGTAGTAATTTTCGGCGATGACCGCAGCGTCAAAGAAGGCGACACCGTCAAGCGGACCGGCGCGATTGTGGACGTGCCCGTGGGCAATGAGCTGCTGGGCCGTGTGGTCGATGCGCTTGGCAACCCGATCGACGGCAAAGGCCCGATCAAAGCCAGCGCGCGTAGCCGCGTTGAGGTGAAAGCGCCGGGTATTGTATACCGTAAATCGGTGCATGAGCCGGTGCAAACGGGGATTAAATCGGTTGATGCGCTGATTCCGATTGGCCGTGGCCAGCGCGAGCTGATCATCGGNNACCGTCAGACCGGTAAAACCGCGATTGCGATTGATGCGATCTTAAACCAAAAGCAAGCCCACGCTGGCACCAATGAAAATGACAAAATTTATTGCATCTATGTGTGTATCGGTCAGAAGCGTTCGACCGTGGC
>DITS01000030.1:0-50234 GCA_002422205.1 Alphaproteobacteria bacterium UBA6178 | reverse complement strand
AAGCCTATCCGGGCGACGTATTCTACATTCACTCACGCCTGCTCGAGCGTGCGGCAAAAATGTCGGATGATCAGGGCGCTGGCTCGCTCACCGCATTGCCCGTCATCGAAACCCAAGCGGGTGACGTATCGGCCTATATTCCCACCAACGTGATTTCGATTACCGACGGCCAGATCTTCCTTGAAACCGATCTGTTCTACAAAGGCGTGCGCCCTGCGGTGAATGTGGGTCTGTCCGTATCGCGCGTGGGCTCTGCCGCGCAGAAAAAAGCGATGAAGCAAGTGGCAGGTACGATCAAAATGGAACTGGCGCAATACCGCGAAATGGAAGCCTTTGCCCAGTTCGGCTCTGACCTTGACGCGGCCACGCAAAAGCTGCTCGCACGCGGCCAGCGCCTGACCGAGCTGCTCAAACAACCGCAATATTCCCCGCTGCAAATGGAAGAACAAGTCTGCGTGATTTATGCCGGTGTGAAAGGCTATCTCGACAATATGGATGTCAGCAAAATCGGTGCATTTGAAACCTCATTGCTGCGCGAGTTGCGCACTAATCAGGCCGATATGCTCAAAACCATCCGCGAAAAAGCCGTGCTGACCGATGACATCGAAATCCGCATCAAAGCCGCCATCGAAACCGTGAAAAAAGCGATTAAATAACCATGGCCTCCTTAAAGGATCTTAAAGTCCGCATTGGCTCCGTAAAGTCGACGCAGAAGATCACCAAAGCCATGAAAATGGTGGCGGCGAGCAAGCTGCGCCGTGCGCGTGAAGCGGCGGAGGCCTCGCGCCCCTATGCCGAGCGCATGGAAGGCATGGTGCAAGCCTTGGCGCGCGGTGTGTCAGGCACCGACTCTGCCCCGTTGCTCATGTCAGGCACCGGCAAATCCAACAAACATCTGATTGTGGTTGCCACGGCGGATCGTGGCTTGTGCGGCGGCTTCAACAGCACCATCACCCGCTCGGTGAAGCTGAAAGTGCGCGAGCTGCAAGCACAAGGCAAAGAAGTACGCTTGTTTTTCGTGGGCCGCAAAGGCTACGAAGCGCTGCAACTCGAATATAAATCCATCACCATCGGCAAAATCACCGAGATTGCTAAAAAAACCGTCGGCTACGATGTCGCCGAGCGCGTCGGTCAGCAGGTGCTGTCGCTATACGAAACCGACAGCTATGATGTGGCATGGATTGTCTATAATAAATTCGCCTCCGCCATTTCGCAAATCGTCACATGGCAACAACTGATTCCGCTAACGATTGAATCCGAAATTGACCCCAATGCCGCGCCGTCGCTCTATGAATATGAGCCAGACGAAGAAGCGATTTTAGCCGATTTATTGCCGCGCAATTTGAACATGCAGATTTTTAAAGCACTGCTCGAAAACGCCGCCAGTGAACAAGGCGCACGCATGAGCGCGATGGACAACGCCACCCGCAATGCGGGCGAAATGATCAAGAAATTGACATTGCAATATAACCGCACTAGACAGGCGGCGATTACGAAAGAACTCATCGAAATCATCAGCGGCGCAGAGGCCGTGTAAGACAGCAGGAGAAAGAAATGTCAGCGAAAAAATCAGCAGAAGGCGCAACCGGTAAAGTGACGCAGGTCATTTCCGCGGTGGTGGATGTGAAATTCGACGATGGCAATCTGCCCGCGATTCTCAACGCGCTGGAAACCGAAGTGGATGGCAAGCGCCTTGTGCTCGAAGTGGCGCAGCATCTGGGTGAAAACACCGTGCGCACCATTGCGATGGATTCGACCGACGGCATGACGCGCGGCCAAGCCGTGCGCGATACCGGCACCGCGATCACCGTCCCCGTGGGCCCCGAAACATTGGGTCGCATCATGAATGTGATCGGCGAGCCGATTGATGAAAAAGGCCCCGTGAACGCCAAGCTAAGTGCACCCATCCACGCGCAGGCGCCAGCCTTCGTCGATCAATCGACTGAAGACGAAATCCTCGTCACAGGCATCAAAGTCATCGATTTGCTCGCCCCTTACGCTAAAGGCGGTAAAATTGGTCTGTTCGGTGGTGCGGGTGTGGGTAAAACCGTAACCATCATGGAACTCATCAACAACGTGGCCAAAGCGCATGGTGGTGTATCCGTTTTCGCCGGTGTCGGCGAGCGTACCCGCGAAGGCAATGACCTCTATCACGAGATGATCGAATCGAAAGTCATCAATGTCGATGATCTGAATAAATCCAAAATCGCACTGGTCTATGGCCAGATGAACGAGCCCCCGGGCGCCCGTGCCCGCGTGGCGCTGACGGGTCTGACGCAAGCCGAATATTTCCGTGACCAAGAAGGCCAAGATGTATTGTTCTTCATCGACAACATCTTCCGCTTNNGGCTATCAGCCGACGCTCGCCACCGACATGGGCGCGCTGCAAGAGCGTATCACCTCGACCAAAAAAGGCTCGATCACCTCGGTGCAGGCCGTCTATGTTCCGGCGGATGATTTGACCGATCCGGCACCGGCAACATCCTTTGCCCACTTGGATGCCACCACCGTATTGTCGCGTTCGATTGCCGAGATGGCGATTTTCCCCGCGGTCGATCCGCTCGATTCCACGTCGCGCATGCTGGACCCACGCATTGTGGGTGAAGAGCATTACACCGTCGCGCGTGATGTACAAAAAGTCCTGCAAACCTACAAATCGCTGCAAGACATCATCGCGATTCTGGGGATGGACGAACTGTCACCGGAAGACAAGCTGGCGGTTTCGCGCGCACGGAAAATCCAGCGTTTCCNNTGGACGAGCTGTCGGAAGAAGACAAGCTCACCGTGGCCCGCGCCCGTAAAATCCAGCGCTTCCTGTCGCAGCCTTTCCACGTCGCCGAGGTCTTTACCGGCCAACCCGGCAAACTAGTGTCGCTGGCCGATACCATTGCGGGCTTCAAAGCGATTGTAGCGGGTCAGTATGACCATCTGCCGGAATCCGCCTTCTACATGGTCGGCTCCATCGACGAAGCCGTCGACAAGGCCAAAAAACTCGCAGCGGAAGCGGCATAACCAATGGCCGACACGCTCCAGTTTGAACTCGTCACCCCCATGCGCATTGCCTATAGCGGTGCCGTGGCGATGGTGGAAGTCCCCGGCGAGCTGGGTGATTTTGGCGTGCTCCCCGGCCATGCCCCCTTCATGTCCATGATACGCCCCGGCGTGCTCACCGTGCATGAAAGCAACGATGTGATCAAACGCTTCTTCATCCCCGCCGGTTATGCCGAGGTCAACCCCGAAGGCTGCGTGGTGCTGGCCGAACAATTCCGCGACCTGCTCACCCTCGATGCCGACACCGTGCGCAACGAAATTGAAGAAGCCAAAGCCGCACTGGCACAAGCACAAGACGAAGTGGCCAAATCCTACGCCACCCGCCAGCTCACCGCCGCCGAAGCATTACTCAGTGCGTTGACTGGTAAATAATCATCGGAGCATAAGGCATTTTCTGCCGCTCCTATAGGCTCTCCCCTACCTGATGATCATTTAACCAGTTGAAAAACAATAAAATAATTCATAAATAACCTGCTGGCATGACAATTGCGAAGCTGTGGATATGTCATTGACGCCCACATCTGCGCCCACGCGCATCGACATTCACCCCGAGCCACGGGCGAAGGACGGTAGCTATGCGCCGATGCGCAGCAAACAAATCCAAAAAGAAACCGTGCAATATGAAGGCAACATTGAGTTTGCCGATATACTCGATTTCATCAATCCACTGCAGCATATTCCGATTGTAGGGAATATTTATCGCGCCATCACCGGCGACGAGATTTCCACCGGTGCCCGCATGGCGGGCGGCGCATTATTTGGCGGTGTGATCGGCTTTGTCGCCGCCGGCATCACCGAAATATTCGAAGAGGGCACCGGTAAAACCGTTGAAACCCATATCGCAGAATTACTCAGCGGCGAAGATCAGAACCAACCAGCAAAGCAGCAATTCGCAGCCGCCGCCGCAACCCCGAATCACACAACTTCTTCGCAAGTCGCCCGGCAGGCACTCGCGACACCAGCCGCCTTTGTGCCACAGCCCCCCGCCCCGCCACAGCTTGATGCGCTGGACGTAAGCGACATCGAAGCCGCCAAACCCACTCCCCTGCCCGCACCCACCGGTGCCGATGAAGGCAAGCATGACGCCATCCTCGATCTCTTCAGCCAGAAAATGTCCGATGTCAGCGACATATATAAGCGATCACAAATGCTTAGCTACACCAGTCAGATCGCCCGCGACATGCGCGCCTAAGCTTAAGGCCGCGCCCCAAAAATCGCCGACCCGATACGCACAAAACTAGCCCCCAGTGATGCCGCAATCCGGTAATCACCGCTCATACCCATACTTAGCTGCGCCAGCCCATGCCGCCCCGCCAGCTTAGCCAGCAACGCAAAATGCGGCGCCGGATTCGCATCCACCGGCGGAATACACATTAGCCCCTCAATGCATAAACCCAACGCCTTGCATTCCTCGGCAAATGCTGCCAGCTGTGGCGGCGCAACGCCCGCTTTCTGGGGTTCTTCGCCCGTATTCACCTGAATCAGACAGCGGATATCTTTGCCCTGCGCCGCACAGGCATCACGCACTGCTTGCGCAATTTTGGGCCGGTCAATGCTATGAATCCAGTCAAACAACGTCACTGCCTCCGCCGCCTTGTTCGATTGCAGCGGCCCGATCAGATGCAATACCACATCCGGATAGGCCAGCCGTAGTGCAGGCCATTTGCCTGCCGCCTCCTGCACGCGGTTTTCACCAAAATGCCGATGCCCCGCCGCTAAAGCTTCTTCAATCTGCGTCGCGCTCTGCATCTTGCTAACCGCAATGATTTGCGGGGCTTTTGGGGCGCTACCCTCAGCCTTTGCTGCCAAAAGCAGTTCCAATTCAATGGTTTGTAGTGATTCTGCCACAGACGGTGGATAGGCCATGCTAACGAATTCCTTTTGTTTTGTGTGGTAGCTCAGCTACTTATACACCTATTTCCGGCGCAGCGTAACCCAAAGTGAGAGCCAAACGCTTGTGTCTTTTGCGCAACAGCGGGGTCTAAAAGCTGCCCTTTCGGTTTTTATTCCTTGGTATCGCTTGCGCAGACACCCCCCTGTCGTGATAGAAACCCCTTGGAGCACAGCGCTATGCAATGTGCACCTTGTTTAACTTAAGTTAATTAGTGCTTGAAACTAAAAGGACTTTGATTATGAAAAAAATTCTTCTTGGTACAACTGGTCTTGTCGGCGCAGCTCTGCTCGCAGCGTCTGCTTCCGCTGAGACTCCTAAAGTGACCGTTGGTGGTTTTATTGACTTCCAAGCCGGTTTTACGAGCGACGATCTGGATGCTGCTCAGCGCAGCCAAGGTTTCCGCAATGACAGCGAAGTGTCCATCCGCGTTGACGGTAAGTCAGACAGCGGCCTGGGTTATGGTGCTGTAATTGATCTGGAAGCTGACGTTTCCGCTGACGTAGACGGTGAAGGCCTGAACGCTTCACGCACCTACATCTATTTAGATGGTGGTTGGGGCCGCTTCGAACTGGGTTCAAACCAGGGCGCAGCTGCTACTATGGCTATCGACGCTGACAACATTGCTGTTGCTACCGGTGGTATCAACGGTGCATGGACCTATTTCGCTAACCCAACTGGCCTGCCGTTCCTGTCAACACCGGAACTGCCAGGTGAGCATGGTTCGCCCTTCGCTCTGGGTGGCGAAACCACAGACAACAACAACAAAATCACTTACTACTCCCCGCGTTTCTCGGGTTTCCAAGTGGGTGTGAGCTACGCTCCTGACTTCACCGATAAAGGTCAAGTTGTGACACGTACGGATGTTGGCGCTTCTGCTGGTGACGTAATCGATCTCGGTCTGAACTATCAACACACCTGGGATGCTTTGTCTCTGGGCGTTGCTGCTACCGGCACCTGGGGTGACGGTGACACCGGCACCGAAGACATCAGCGCCTGGAACCTCGGTGCCCAATTGGGTTACATGGGCTTCAGCGTAGCTGCTTCTTATGGTGACTGGAATGACAGCCTCCGCGCTAACGGTGGCACCAACGATGATTCCGATTACTGGACTCTCGGTGTTGCTTACAACGGTGGCCCATTCGGTGTATCCGCTACCTACATAACCTCGGATTACGGTTCGGGCATCGCAGGTGGTGGTGACAACGATTTTGACAACCTCGTGCTTGGTGCTGACTACAAACTGGCACCTGGTCTGACCCCATACGCAGAATTGAGCTTCTATGACTTCGATACTGCTGGTGCGGCGTTAGACAACGAAGGCACTGTGTTCCTCGTTGGTACCCAGCTGGCATTCTAATCAGAAAGCCTTGCGAAATAAAAGAGGCGGCGCTAACTTAGCGTCGCCTTTTTTTATTTACAGAACAGGATTTATTATGAAGCCGATATACGCCATCCTTCCTTTGTTGCTCAGCCCGTTCGTTCTTGCTGCATGCGACGGTTTGGAAAAAGACTCCTCCAGCTATCCGCAGCGCAAAGAGCTGAAACGCAATGAAGCGCGCGGCAAACTCACCGGCGACGGCCTCACCCTCGGTGGCAGCTCCAAAGGCGAAGACGCTGGCAATAATCCGCTGGGCGTGAATAGCTTTCTGTGGCGCGCCACCCTCGACACACTGGCCTTCATGCCATTGGCCTCCGCCGATCCGTTTGGCGGCGTCATCATCACCGATTGGTACGAAGACCCCAATGCGCAAGGCGAGCGATTCAAAGTCAACGTCCTCATTCTTGATCGTCAGCTACGCTCCGACGGGGTAAAAGTCTCGCTGTTCAAGCAAATCCGCTCCGATGATCGTGGCTGGACCGATACCAAGGTCGAAGACAAACTCGCCCGCCAGATGGAAGACACCATCCTCACCCGCGCCCGTCAATTACGCGTCAATAACGCGCGCTAATTCGCATAACCGATAAGGATAACCCAATGCACGCGCCTGCGTCCCCTGTCCGCTATAACCACCGCGAAACCGAAATGAAATGGCAACAAATCTGGTCAGAGCAGGGTTGTTTCACCACGCCGCAGGCAAGCGACAAACCGAAATTTTACGTGCTGGAAATGTTCCCCTATCCTTCGGGCAAAATTCACATGGGCCATGTCCGCAACTACACGCTGGGCGATGTGCTGGCACGCTATAAAATGGCCACCGGTCATGCGGTGCTGCACCCGATGGGCTGGGACGCATTCGGCCTTCCGGCAGAAAACGCCGCGATCGAACGCGGGGTGCATCCGTCAGGCTGGACCTATGAAAATATGGCCTCCATGCGCGAGCAATTACAATCCATCGGCTTTTCCTATGACTGGAGCCGCGAGCTCGCCACCTGCGACCCCGATTATTACCAGCATGAACAACGCTTCTTTTTGCGCATGCTGAAAGAAGGCTTGGCGTACCGCAAAGAATCCCACGTCAACTGGGACCCCGTCGATCACACTGTGCTTGCCAACGAGCAAGTCGTCGATGGGCGTGGTTGGCGCTCCGGCGCAATTGTCGAGCGCCGCAAACTCTCGCAATGGTTCCTCAAAATCACTGCCTTCGCCGAAGACCTGCTCGAAGGATTAAAAACCCTCGAGCAATGGCCCGACAAAGTCCGCCTGATGCAGGAAAAATGGATCGGCAAATCGAGCGGGGCGATTGTTTCATTCAGAGTCCAGAGTCCAGAGTCCAGAGTTCAGGGAAATAACAATCTCCCTCTCCCTCAGGGAGAGGGTCGGGGTCAGGGTCAACCCCTCGGCGAACAAAAAACCATCGAAGTCTACACCACCCGCCCCGACACCCTCTTCGGCATGTCCTTTCTCGCTATCTCCCCCAACCACCCCCTAGCCGCTAGCCTCTCATCCCTCATCCCTGAACTTGCAGAGTTCATTAAAGAATGCGAACAGCTCGGCACCTCCGAAGAAGCCATCGAAAAAGCCGAAAAGAAAGGCTATGACACCGGCCTCAAAGCGATTCATCCGTTTACCGGCGAGGCCAAACCCGTCTATGTCGCCAACTTCGTCCTGATGGATTACGGCACCGGCGCCGTCTTCGGCTGCCCCGCCCACGACCCGCGCGACTATGAATTTGCCGTGAAATATGGGTTGGAGATTGTGGAAGTTGTGAGGGAAAAAGACACCGAATCACGAATCACGAATCACGAACCACTGCCCTACTCAGGCGACGGCGTCATGATCAATTCCGACTTCCTCAACGGCATGCCGGTAGCGCAAGCGAAGGAAAAAATGATCCAGACGCTCGAAGCTCAATCCATCGGCACGCGCAAAATCAATTACCGCCTGCGCGACTGGGGCGTCTCGCGCCAACGCTATTGGGGCTGCCCCATCCCGATCATCTATTGCGATACCTGCGGCGCCGTCCCCGTGCCCGACAATCAATTACCCGTGACACTGCCCGACGATGTCAGCTTCGACAAACCCGGCAACCCGCTCGCCCATCATCCCACATGGAAACATGTTCATTGCCCCACCTGTCACAAGCCCGCCACGCGCGAAACCGACACCTTCGACACTTTCTTCGAATCCTCATGGTATTTCGCCCGCTTCTGCTCCCCCCATTCCAAACAGGGCATAGAAGCCTCAGAAATGGCGAAATGGATGCCAGTCGATCAATACATAGGGGGTGTGGAGCACGCGGTGCTGCACCTGCTCTATTCGCGATTTTTTATGCGTGCATTGCAACATTGTGGATTGGCACAGCATGCCGAACCGTTTAAAGGTCTGATGACCCAAGGCATGGTCTGCCATCAAACCTATCAGGACGCTGACGGCAAATGGCTCTACCCCGAAGACGTCACCAAAAACGCCGATGGCCTGTGGGTGCATGTCGACACCCAAAAACCCATCATCCTTGGCCGCTCCGAAAAAATGAGCAAATCAAAACGCAACACCGTCGATCCGCACCACATCATCACCGCCTATGGTGCCGACACCGCGCGCCTGTTCATGCTGTCCGATTCCCCGCCCGAGCGCGACCTCGAATGGACGGAATCCGGCGTCGATGGCGCATGGCGCTATGTCAGCCGCCTCTGGCGCATGATCATGGAAGAGCGCGCGCTTTTCGACGAAGCCCTCCCCGCGCTCGATACCATCACCGACGCCGCGCTGATCGATATCCGCCGCACCACGCACAAAACCATCGCCGGTGTGACCGCCGATATCGAGGCCTTCCGCTACAACAAAGCGGTCGCCCGCATCCGTGAGCTCACCAACGCCCTCGCCACCCTCGCTCTTACCACCCCACAGGAAAAAGCCGTCTACAAAGAAGGCATGGAAGCGGTGCTGCACCTGATCAACCCGATGATGCCGCATCTAGCGGAGGAGCTCTGGCAACAGCTCGGCCATAGCGATCTGCTCTGTATGCGTGCATGGCCGGTTGCCAATCCCGATTTTCTGGTAGATGATACCATCACCATCGGCGTGCAGGTGAATGGCAAAATGCGCGGTACCATCGAGCTGGTAGCCAACGCGCCGCAAGCCGATGCCGAAGCGGCAGCACTGGCGCTGCCCACCGTGCAACACGCCATCGAAGGCAAAGAAATTCGTAAAATCATCGTCGTAGCGGGGAAAATTGTCAATGTGGTGGCTGCGTAACTTAACCCTCTTATCCTTGCTAAGCCTTGCTGCCTGCGGCTTTCAGCCGGTTTATGCCACACGCGGCGCGCATGATACGGTCACACAAATGGCCGCCATCGCGGTGCAAACCCCCGCAGGCCGCATGGGCGAACTGCTCAAGGCCGAGGTCGAAGACCATCTCAACCCCACCGCCAGCTACACTGCGATTGATTATACCCTGCGCATCGATCTGCGCAGCCAGTCACAACCCTTCATCATCGAGCCCGACGGCACCGCGTCACGCTACACCGTCACCTATACCGCGCCTTTCACCCTCACCCGTCTGGCCGATAACAAAATCATCACCCAGGGCCGTGTGAAGCGCTCCGTTAGCTACAACGTCTCCGAATCCGACGATTACGCCACCTACACCTCGCAATATGACGCGCAGCAACGCGCCGTTATTGAGCTGGCGGATGATATCAAAATGCGCATCAGCGCCAGCCTTCTGCCGCGCACATGAAACTCGCCGGCAAAGACATCGACAGCTTTGTCAAACAGCCGCTCAAAGCCCGCGCCGCCCTCATCTACGGGCCCGATCACGGGCTGATGATGCAGCGCATGCAGGCCATCATTGCCACGCTTCTGCCCGATCCCAATGATCCCTTCAACCGCACCGACCTGACGCAGGATCAGATGCTTGAGGACCCCGCCCGCTTAAGCGACGAACTGGCATCCTACAGTATGATGGGTGGCCGCCGTGTCATTGTCATGCGCGACGCCACCGACAAAGCCACCAAATTACTCGAACCGCTCACCGGCGCGCTCAATGACAATAACTACCTCATCGTCTGCGCCGACGAGCTGGGCGCGCGCTCCTCGCTAAGGCTGTTATTTGAAGGCAACAGCGCCCTTGCCGCTCTGCCCTGCTACAAAGACGAGGGCCGCGACCTGCAACAGCTCATACGCGACTATTGCCGCGATGCGCGCATCCAGATTGCCCCCGACGCTCTGGAATATCTTAGCTTCCACCTGCGCGGTGATCGCCTGATGATTCTCAGCGAACTGGAAAAAATCGCGCTTTATTTTGGTGAAAACAGCAGCATCAGCCTCGACGAACTGCGCCATGTGATGGATGACAGCAGCGAAAAATCTTTTGATGATATCTGCAATGCCTTGGCCAGCGGTCAAACCGTCGCCATGTGCCGCGCGCTTGATCGTTTGGCGCTCGAAGGTGTACATTCCGTCGCCATCATCCGCGCCATTTCCCGCTATTATGCGCGGCTGGCCGATATTCACGCCCTGCGCGCCAAAGGTCAGTCCACCGAGCAAGCGGTCAATGCCTTGCGCCCCCCCGTCTTTTTCCGTCAAAAACCCATCCTGCGCCAACATGCCGACCGCTGGAGCCAAAAAAAGATCGATCATGTCCTGCATTTAATGGTTCAAGCCGAGAAAGACAGCAAACTCGGCGGCGATTTAGGTGACACCATCTGTCACCAATACCTGCTCCGAGTAGTCCGCGCTGCTTAATGGTCACCTCGTCGCATGACGGGGTCCGGCCTTTCAGTTATTTTGTTATCAGACTTCAGTTATCAGTCACCTCAGAACCACTTTAACTGTCACCTCGTCGCATGACGGGGTCTGGCCTTATAACGAGTCACTAGCCACCAGCCCCTACTTAAAGCCCATCACTCAGCCGCCGCAAAATATCATCCAGCTGGCTCAATGACTCATAGCGCAAATGAATCACCCCTTGCTGGCTGCTGGTGGCATTAATGCTCACATTCAGCCCCAGATTGGCCGACAATGTTTCTTCCAGCGCCATAATATCCGCATCTTTAGGCCGCGATTGCCCACCACCGGAAGACCCATTGCCATTCCCCTTGCCTTTCGTCGGTGCCGCTGCAGCAGGCTTAAAACTCTCAATTTCGCCGGTCCGTACTAAATGTTCGGTCTGGCGCACATTCAGCCCATGTCGCACTACCTCCTGCGCCAGCTTCACCGGATTATCGGCGCTCAGTAGCGCACGCGCATGGCCCATGCTCAACTCATCCTTATCCAGATGCACTTTAATAGCCTCAGGCAAAGTCAATAATCGCAATAGGTTAGCGATATGGCTGCGAGATTTGCCTACCGTGCGTGCAAGCTCTTCCTGCGTATAATTAAACTCATCCATCAGCCGCTGATAACCTGCGCCTTCTTCCAAAGGCGTCAAATCCTGCCGCTGAATATTCTCAACTAACGCCAGCTCAAGCGCCAGTTGATCATCAATATCGCGGATGATAACGGGAATTTCGGATAGTTTAGCCAGCTTAGACGCTCTCCAGCGCCTTTCACCGGCAATAATTTCGAATTGTCCGGCCTTCTCAGGCGAAGGACGCACAATAATCGGCTGCATAATGCCATTTTTCTCGATAGAATCGGCCAATTCATGCAAATATTCTTCCGTGAACCGATTCCTAGGCTGAAATTTCCCCGAGTGAATGGACGTCAATGGCAGACTCGTTGGTACATTCAATGTCAGATGCGTACTGTCACTTTCTGAAATCTGGCTATACTCTTCGCCCATCAGGGCCGATAAGCCTTTGCCGAGGCCTTTTTTGGCGGTTGCTGCATTCATGCTTGCTCTCCTATTATTTATGCTGCTTCAATATCTTTTTGAAATTTCTTCTCACGGCGAATCAATTCACGGGCCATTTTTAAATAGGCTTGCGACCCGCTGCATTTCATATCATAGACAATCGCAGGCTTACCATGCGACGGCGCTTCCGAAATCCGCACATTGCGTGGAATTACGGTCTGATACACATCGTCACCTAAAAAACTACGCACATCATTTTCGATATGCTCCGTTAATTTGTTGCGGCGGTCATACATCGTCAGAATAATGCCGTGAATCGTCAGCTCAGGATTGAGTTTGCCCTGAATCAACCGGATGGTTTTGAGCAGATGGCTGAGGCCTTCTAGTGCATAAAATTCACATTGAAGCGGAATAAGCACGCAATCCGAGGCGGTTAGGGCATTCAGCGTGGTCAGGCCCAACGATGGCGGGCAATCAATAATCACATAATCATAATCCAGCTGATCGGCTCTCAGACAGGCTTTCAGCTTATATTCGCGGCGTTCCATATTCACCAGCTCAATCTCAGCACCGGATAAATCAATGTTCGACGGCACAATCCATAAGCGCGGAATCAAGGTTTGAATCGCCGCTTCACTCGCGCGTGCGCCCTCAATCAATAAATTGTATGATGTAACTTTTCGCATTGCCTGATCAATGCCTAAGCCAGTGCTAGCATTGCCTTGCGGGTCAAGATCGATAAGCAGGACATTTTTGCCTATCGCGGCTAATGCAGTCGCCATATTGACGGCGGTTGTCGTTTTCCCCACCCCACCCTTCTGATTTACCACAGAAATTATTCGTGTCATGAAATCCTCGGTGTAAGATGTTGCAATTGGAGAAGTACGCTTTCAGGATCGGTAATGCTGATGTGTTGAGTGCAATCAAAGCTCCAACCCACGCGCGCATCGTCTATTTCTTTAGCGCAATTTTTCCCTTTTGCAAAGAGACAAATCGTATTTTCACCTATCAGTGGATAACACCAGGCAAGCAATTGACCCAGCGGCGCACAAGCACGAGCTGTGATAATATCTATATTTTTTAATGTGATAGACTCAATGCGTGTATCATGAATAATGGCATTACAGCTGGTTAATCGCACCGCCTCTTGCAAAAAAACAGCTTTGCGTTGATCGCTTTCCACTAAATGCACTTGTTGAAACCCTAAGATAGACAAGATCAATCCGGGTAAACCCGCGCCGCTACCTAAATCCATAATTCTATCTGACTTCCGGTCAAGCCGGAAGGCGAATTGTGCCGAGTCGAGAATATGCCGATGCCATACCTCATGGATAGTCGTAGGGCTGATCAGATTGATACGTTGTTGCCATTTGAGTAAATGCGTAACATAGATTTCCAGCCGCGCGAATGTTTCACGTGAAACATCGATATGTTTGGTAAAGGCTTCGTAATGCATCAGTGACGACGCATATAGGCAAGCACGGCGGTAATGGCGGCTGGTGTCATTCCCGGAATACGACTTGCCGCCCCCACCGTCATCGGTTGCGAGGCTTTCAATTTGGCTTTCACCTCATTCGAAAGCGACGCTACCGCATCATAATCAATACCATCCGGAATGCGTAATCCTTCATCTTTTTTGAAAGATAAGATGTCCGAAGCCTGCCGTTCAAGGTAGCTGTGATAGGTCGCTTCAATTTCACACTGCTCAGCCACTTTTTGGCAGAAATCCTGCAGCTGAGGCCATATCAAAATCAGGTCAGAATAGCCAATATTGGGGTAGGCGAGTAGTTCCATAGCCGTCCGTTTTACGCCATCCTGATTGAGTTGTAACCCATGCGTTGTCGCCTTGGAAGGCGTTAATGTCAGTTGCTGCAAGGTCGATTTAGCGCGTAATAGCTCCGCACATTTCGCCTCATACGCCGCCTGTCGTTGAGCACCTACACAGCCAATCTGGATACCTTTAGCCGTCAAACGCAAATCCGCATTATCAGGCCGCAAACTCAACCGATACTCTGACCGTGAGGTAAACATACGATACGGTTCCTTGGTACCAAGCGTGATCAAATCATCGATCATCACGCCAATATACGCATCTGCACGGTCAATAGTAAAACCAATCGTCTCCGCATCCGATGCTTTAAGTGCTGCATTGAGTCCGGCGATCAAACCTTGCGCGCCAGCTTCTTCGTAACCGGTGGTTCCATTGATTTGACCGGCTAGAAACAGGCCCGAAACCTTTTTGGTTTCTAAGGTAGCCTTTAATTCACGCGGATCGACATAATCATACTCAATCGCATAGCCCGGACGAATCATCCTTGCCTGTTCCAGACCCGGAATAGCCTTGAGTAATCCTAGCTGAACGTCTTGCGGGAGCGAAGTGGAAATACCATTGGGATAGACCGTATCATCATCCAATCCTTCCGGCTCTAGAAAGATTTGATGGCGCTCACGATCGGCAAAACGCACCACTTTATCCTCAATCGACGGGCAATAGCGTGGACCAGTCGATGCAATTTGCCCCGAATACATCGGCGCACGATGCAAATTCTCACGGATCAATGCATGACCGACTTCGGTAGTATGGGTAATGTAACAGGTAATCTGGGGCAGGGTAATCGCATCTGTGAGGTAGGAAAAGGGTTGTGGTGGATTATCCCCGGGTTGTGGTGTAAGAATCGTCCAGTTAATCGTTTTGCCATCCAGACGCGGCGGCGTGCCGGTTTTGAGGCGACCCATGGTAAGCCCCAGCCCATAAAGCGTGTCTGACAAAGCAATAGAGGGCTTTTCACCGACACGTCCGGCGGATTGTTGGAATTCGCCGATATGGATAATGCCTTTGAGGAAGGTGCCGGTGGTGAGCACCACGCTACCGGTTTGATATTCGCTACCCGTTGCGCCGATCACGGCGGTAACGCGACCTTTATCTAAGGTGATATCTTCCGCACTGTCTTCGATGATGGTAAGATTGTCATATTCGGCTAAAATCGATTGCACGGCTTGACGGTATAGCTTGCGGTCCGCCTGCGCGCGGGGCCCGCGAACAGCAGGGCCCTTGCTTTGATTAAGTACGCGATAGTGAATGCCAGCGCGGTCTATGGCGCGACCCATCACGCCATCCAGCGCGTCAATTTCGCGCACCAATGTGCCTTTAGCAACACCGCCAATGGCGGGATTGCAGGACATTTCGCCCACCGTAGCCAGCTTATGGGTGAGTAGCAATGTGCGTGCGCCCAAGCGTGCGGCAGCGGCGGCGGCTTCTGTCCCCGCATGGCCACCACCGATGACAATGACATCAAATTGTTTCACGTGAAACATCCTCGCTATTATTTACCGATACAGAAACTACTGAAAACGACGTCTAGTACATCATCAACGTGAATTTGGCCAGTGATTTTCGCGATGGATTGCGCCGCCATCCGCAAATCTTCGGTCATTAATTCTAAATCGCTGCCCGTCAAAAACCGGCCCAAGGATTCCGATGCCAGTTGCAACGCCACCCGATGACGGGCGCGGGTAATGATCGGTGTATGCGCTCCGGTCATCTGGGAATGGATTTTTGACTTCATCCATTCGATTAACTGATCTATTCCCTGACCCGTTTGAGCGGATAAAAGGAGCGGTTTATGCCCTTGAATAGGGGCAATATCGGACACTGAATGCGTATCACATTTGCTTAATGCAACACATGAAGACGTATCAATTAATGCCAGTGTTTGACTATCGAGTTTCGGATATGAAACAATATCAAACAAGGCAATCTTCAGGTCCGCTTGCGACGCCCGAACCGTGGCGCGACGAATGCCTTCGCCTTCGATGGATTCGACCGTCTCACGCAAGCCCGCCGTATCGGTGAGGGTGAGGGCATAGCCATCAATCGTCAGATGCACATCGATCAGATCACGGGTGGTGCCGGCCTGATCGGAGACAATCGCCACATCGCGTTTGGCGAGCGCATTGAGTAACGATGACTTACCGGCATTCGGTGCGCCGATAATCACCACCGATAAGCCATCGCGAATTTTCTCACCCACGCCATGATCATCGAGCGCCGTGTCGATTTCTGCTTTGAGCGCGGTGATCTCATCTCGTGCCTCACGCGTGACATGATCGGGGATTTCCTCATCGGGAAAATCGATATAGGCTTCCATCAAAGCTAACGCATGAATGATGCGTTTGCGGAAGTCATGATATTGCGCGCCGATATGGCCTTCCATCTGACGCAGGGCTTGTATATGCTGAGCGGTTGTCTCGGCATCAATCAAATCGGCGAGGCCTTCGGCTTCGACCAAATCCATTTTTTGGTTATAAAATGCACGCCGTGAAAATTCGCCCGCTTCGGCTAACCGTGCCTTCGGCATCGAGCATAATATTTCGGTGAGCTGCGCCATGATGGCGCGGCTGCCATGGCAATGCAGCTCGACCACATTTTCGCCAGTAAAACTATGCGGCGCAGGGAATATCAGTGCCAGGCAGCGATCGACCACCGCGCCGGTGAGCGGGTGCTTCAGACTCACCAATGTTGCATGGCGGGCAGGGGGCAGCATTGCCACGCCCAGATAGTCGAGCGCCGCAAAGGCTTGCGCACCGGAAATACGCAGCACCGCTACGCCCGCGCGTCCGGCGGCGGTGGCCCACGCAAAAATCGTGGCGTCCGCTGATGATATTAAATTAGGATTTGTATTTTGCATGAATGTCCCTAGACTTCCGCACGTCAATTCACCCGATATGTAACGGAACCCATGGCAAAAGCAATTTTTATCGACCAGCCCGGCGGGCCAGAAGTGCTGCAATGGCGTGATAGCAACATCCCCGAGCCGCAGGCCAAAGAGGTGCTGATCCGGCAACAAGCGGTGGGGCTGAATTATATCGATGTGTATCACCGCACTGGCTTATACCCGTTAAAAAACTATCCGGCGATTATCGGGCTGGAAGGGGCAGGGGTGATTGAAAAAGTCGGCCCCAATTGCGAGTTTGGTTTTCAGGTGGGGCAGCGTGTCTGTTATGCAGGCGGGCCGGTGGGTGCTTATGCGCAATACCGCACCATTCCTGAGCGCAATATTGTTGGCATTCCCGATAATATCACGCCTGAGCTGGCGGCAGGGATTATGGTGAAAGGACTCACCGCGCATTATCTGCTGCGCCGGACATTTTTTGTCGATAATAACACCACGATGCTGGTGCAGGCTGCGGCAGGTGGCGTGGGGCTGTTGCTGTGCCAATGGGGTAAAATTCTGGGCGCGAAAGTAATCGGCACCGTAGGCAGTGAAGAAAAAGCACAGACCGCGCGCGAGAATGGCTGCGACCATGTGATCAATTATAACACACAGGATTTTGTCGGCACGGTGCGCGAAATCACCGAAGGGCGCGGCTGTAATGTCGTCTATGATTCGGTGGGGCACAATACCTTTATGGGCTCGCTCGATTGCCTGATGCCCTTTGGCCTGATGGTGAGTTACGGACAGGCCTCTGGTGTGGTGCCGCCACTCGATATCAGTGAATTGCAAAAGCGCGGGTCGTTGTTTTTAACCCGCCCAAGTCTAGAGCATTATATCTCTGACCATGCCGAATATATTGTCGGCTGTACCGCGATGCTACAATTGGTGAATGAGGGCAAACTCAAAATCAATATCAAGCAAAGCTATTACCTCAAAGACGCCGCCAAAGCCCATGCCGATTTAGAAGCCCGCAAAACCTCGGGCGCGACGATATTTTATACCGAGGCATGAGGCGCGCCGTCTTCCAGAGTGGGCGATGGACGCAAAAGATGCTGGCGTCGAGCGCCAGTATGACGGTAAGGGATTGTGTCATGCTGGGGCTTGACCGCAGCATCTTTCTCCGCGCACACCACTGCCATTCCTGCAGGCTGGACCCCGTCATGCGACGGGGTGACAGCTTCTCTGTACTCGTCATCCTCGGGGCGGCGTAGCCGAGCCCGGGGATCTACTTTAGGAATGACGGATGGGACGGGTGGAAGAAATGACAAAGTGGAAAAAATTACACCACATCAAACGCGGCGGAAATGAGGCGTTTGGTGTAATCACTTTGCGGAGAGGAAAAGAGCGATTCAGTTTCGTTGGCCTCGATCACCTGTCCCTGCCGCAACACAATGACGCGGTGGCTGATAGCGCGGATGACGCGCAGATCATGGCTGATGAATAAATAGGCGAGTTTTTCCTGCTCTTGGAAGCCTTTGAGCAAATCGATAATTTGTGACTGCACCGATAAATCCAGCGCCGAAGTCGGCTCGTCGAGCACCACCAGTTTGGGTCGCAAAATCATCGCCCGCGCAATGCTGATGCGTTGGCGCTGACCGCCGGAAAAGGCATGCGGATAACGGCTCATCATCTCGCGTGACAGGCCGACCTGCTCGAGAATCGCGCCGACTTTTTCATGACGTTGCGCCGCGCTCAGCTCGGGCTGATGCACCTGCAACCCTTCGGCAATGACATCGCCCACATTCATACGCGGATTGAGACTGGCATAGGGGTCTTGGAACACTAACTGCAAATCCTCACGCAAAGGACGCATCGCTTTCATATTCAACGGATCGATGCGCTGGCCCAAATAGACAATCGGCCCCTGACTGCGCAGCAAACGCAGCAACGCAAAACCCAGCGTGGTTTTGCCTGAGCCGCTCTCGCCAACAATGCCGATGGTTTCACCCGATTGCAGCGACAGCGAAATGCCATCGACCGCCTTGACATGCGCAACCGTGCGTGCGAGCAGCCCGCGCTTGATCGGGAAATGCACTTTCAGATTATCGCAGGACAATAGCGTTTGCGCATCGGCGGGCAGGGGAAGGGCGCGACCCTTCGGCTCGGAGGCGAGCAGCATTTGCGTGTAGCGATGCTGCGGCTGCGCGAAGACTTTCGCGGTATCGCCCTGTTCGACAATGTCACCTTGCTGCATAATCGCGACACGATCGGACAGGCGTCGCACAATGGTGAGATCATGGGTGATCAACAAAATCGCCATGCCGTGGCTTTTTTGCAGGTCTTTGAGCAAGCCTAATATTTGCGTTTGTAAGGTGACATCGAGCGCCGTGGTGGGCTCATCGGCGATCAGTAAATCAGGGTTATTGGCCATCGCCATCGCAATCATGATACGCTGACGCTGGCCGCCGGAAAGCTGATGCGGATAGGTGTGCAGCCGTTGCGCGAAATCGCCCATATCCACCAGATTGAGCAGCTCGATTACCCGCTCACGCGTGGCGGATTTGCTTAAAGGCTGGTGCAGCTGTACCATCTCGGCGATTTGTTTGCCGATGCTATGCAACGGGTTGAGCGCGCTCATCGGCTCCTGAAAAATCATGCCGATGCGCTTGCCACGAATGCGCTGCATCTCCGCCTCGCTTTGCGCCATCAAATCAATCCCGTCAAAATGGAGCTGGCCTTGCATGAGCGCATTATCGGGCAATAGCCGCATGATCGCATGGGCGGTGATCGATTTGCCGGAGCCGCTTTCACCCACCAGCGCCAGCAATTCACCACGCCGGATACTCAGCGACGAATCCTTCACCACGCTGCTGGCACCAAAGGCGACGCTTAGATTGTCGATACGTAGTAACTCGCTCATAGCGCCTCCCTATGGCCATAGTCATGCTGCGGGCTGCAAAGCAGCAGCGCAGTATCTCGCGATGCGGCATCAGATCCTGCGCTGACACTGCGTGCCCTGCAGGATGACGAGCTGTGTGAGCGGCTCATACTGCCTCCTCGCGGTGGGCGATGGTCTTGCGCGGGTTGAAAGCGTCACGCACTGCTTCGCCGATAAAAATCAGCAGCGACAGCATGATCGCGAGCACAAAAAAGCCGGTCAGGCCCAGCCATACGGCTTGCGGATTATTTTTACCCTGCGCCAGCAACTCACCCAGGCTGGGCGAACCGATGGGCAACCCGAAGCCCAGAAAATCGAGCGAGGTGAGGGTGGTGACTGAGCCGCATAAAATAAACGGCACATAGGTGAAAACCGACACCAACGCATTGGGCAACACATGCCGCCAGATGATCACCGGCTCGCGCACCCCAAGGGCTTTGGCCGCGCGCACATAATCAAAATTGCGCGCACGCAAAAATTCGGCGCGCACCAGATTCACCAACGTCATCCATGAAAACAACAGCATCAATCCCAGCAGCCACCAGAAGCTGGGCTTCACCACACTGGCCAGAATAATCAGCATGAACAACACTGGCATGCCTTGCCAGATTTCGATGAAACGCTGCAAAATCAAATCGGTCTTGCCGCCGAAATAGCCTTGTACTGCGCCCATGGCAATACCAATAATGCTGGCGCAGAAAGTGAGAATCAGTGCGAATAATATTGAAATGCGAAAACCATAAATCACCCGTGCCAGCACATCGCGGCTTTGATCGTCGGTGCCGAGCAGATTATGCGAAGTGGGTGGCGAGGGGGCGCGCAAAATATCATAATTGACGCTGGTATAATGATAAGGAATCAATGGCAAAATCATCCAGCCATGTCGCTCGATCTCCCGCGCTACCCAGGGGTCGCTGTAATCCGCCTCGGTTTCAAACTCGCCGCCGAACGTGTCTTTTTCAATATATGTTTTAAAAACGGGGAAGAGCAATTGGCCTTTATAATAGGCGACAATCGGCTTGTCATTGGCGATCAGCTCGGCGCACATGCTCAGACAAAACAGCACCAAAAAGATGCGCAATGACCACAGCCCACGACGGTTACTGCGGAAAATAGCGATACGGCGCTGCATCATCGGCGAGAGTTTCATGCCACGCCCCCGACCAAACTGTAACCATGATCATGTAACGCAGGGATGAAAGTGGAGTGTTGCATCGTCCAAGCATGCGCCGCAGGAGACATGGCATGAATAAGGGTTAATGTATCGTGATGGATAGCATGAAGATCAAGATGCAAAATAGGCTCGTGATGAGCAATACGGTTACGAAGGCTTCTGATGCGATCCAATCGAGAGGAAAAAAACTTGCGCTCCATTTTTTTGCCATCCGCCGTACGAGCAATATCATGTAAATATTGCTGCCACAGATTTTCATAGCTTTTATTAAAAAATGATGTCCAAAAACCCAGTGTCAGTTCGGCAATCATATGCCCTTTGTTAAAATCTCTCTTGGTCTTATTTAAAATCTCTTTTGCTTTGATGATATTCTCTTTCTGCCTGTAGTCTTTAATAAGCGTAAAATCATTGTACCATTCATTTGAAAAATGACGCGATAACACCTCATCAATCCGGTTACGCAACACAATTTCCAATATATGCAAGGATGTGTATTTTCGTTCTGATAACAACACATTACACTGATACAGCCAAGCAGCGTATTCAGGACTGTCGCCAGCCCAGTTGCTATATCGGGCATAACGGCCTGATGATAAAATATGTTGCAAATCAATCACTAACATTGGTTTGCACTCCCAATATGACTTGACAAATTTCACATAATAGGGGATATTTGAAGAGTAAGCCCCGGTACCGTCTATGCTTTGCACGCGGCCGGGGTATTTTATTTTTCAGATTTGCCATAAGTATGTTCACACATCCCTCCGCTCGAAATCAATGCGCGGATCGACCAGCATATAGACGATATCGCCGATCAAATTCACCAGCAAACCCAGCAGAGTGAAAATAAACAAGGTGCCAAACATGACGGGATAGTCACGGTTGAGCGCCGCTTCGAAGCCCAGCAACCCCAACCCGTCGAGCGAAAAGATCACCTCGATCAGCAAGGCAGAGGTGAACAACACCCCCACCAGCGCGGCGGGCAGACCGGCGATAATAATCAGCATCGCATTGCGAAACACATGGCCATACAGCACACGATGCTCGCTCAGCCCCTTGGCGCGCGCCGTCATCACATATTGTTTACTGATTTCTTCGATGAAGGAATTTTTGGTAAGCAGCGTGAGGCTGGCAAACCCGCTGATCACCATCGCGGTGACCGGCAATGCCAGATGCCAGAAATAATCTTTCACTTTCGCGAAATTACTCATCTGTTCCCAATTTTCGGATACCAGCCCGCGCAGGGGGAACCACTGGAAATAGCTACCACCGGCAAATAAAATAATCAGCAAAATGGCGAAAAGAAAGCTGGGAATCGATTGGCCGATAATGACCACCACGCTGCTCCACATATCGAAGCGCGAACCGTCGCGCACTGCCTTTTTAATGCCCAGCGGAATCGAGATGAGATAGATGAGAAGGGTGGTCCATAAGCCCAGTGAAATTGACACCGGCAGCTTGTCGAGAATCAAATCGATGACCGGTTCGTCACGAAAAAAACTATTGCCAAAATCAAAACGCAGATAGCCCCATAACATATCAAAAAACCGCTCATGCGCGGGCTTATCGAAGCCATACATTTTTTTGATATCTTCGATGAGCTCAGGGTCCAGCCCGCGCGCACCCTGATATTGCTGCGGCTGCATCTGGAATTGCTGCGCCTGTTGTGCGCCGCCCATATCGGAGCGCGCGCCCGATATGCGACTGGCCGCATCGGCGGCGTCGCTGGTGAGTTGCAGCACCAGTTTTTCCACCGGCCCGCCGGGTGCCACCTGCACAATCGCAAAATTAAGCAATAAAATGCCAAAAATGGTAGGTATAATCAGCAATAAGCGGCGTAGGATATAGCTGGTCATGGGGCCTTCTCCGCTTCCTTGCTCCACCAATGATCCACCGACAAACCATAAGCCGGCCACTCTTCGGGAATGCCGAATTTATCCCAGTACAGCAACCGCCACGCGCCCAGATGCCAATGCGGTATCACCAGATGCTTCCAAAGCAGGGTGCGGTCAAAGGCGTGGGCGGCGGTGGTCAGCTCGTCGAGCGTGGTGGCGGTGAGTAGATTTCCAATCAACGCATCCACCACGGGGTCTTTGAGCCCGCTGTAATTTTTGCCGCCCGGCACATCGGCTTGCGAGGAGTGCCAAAAGCCCATTTGCTCAATGCCGGGAAAATGCAGCCCGTAATTCCACCAGATCGATACAATATCAAAATCGCGCTGATCAATCCGTTTCTGATATTGTGAATCATCGACATAGCGGAAGTTGGAATCGATACCCAGCCGTTTGAGATTGCGCCCAACCGAGCTGATAATTTTCTCGAAGGTGCGTTGGTTCATCATAAATTCGACGCTGAGCGCTTCGCCGGTATCTTGATGCACGCGCACCCCGTCGCGCATCACCCAGCCCGCCTGATTCAGCAAGCGCTGCGCCTGCAATAAATTCTCGCGTGCCGAGCCGCTGCCATCGGTGAGCGGCATTTCGAAGGGGGCGTAGAATAATTTTTTCGGCAACTGGTCGCGGTAAGGCTCGAGAAGGGCCAGCTCGTCGCCTTCGGGCACGCCGGTGGCCATGAAATCGGTGTTCTGGAAATAGCTTTGGCTGCGTGCATAGGCACCGTAAAACAGCGTTTCATTCATCCATTCGAAATCCATCGTCAGGCCAATCGCTTCACGCACGCGGGGATCACTGAATTTATGTTTGCGCGTATTGAAAATAAACGCCTGCATGCCGCTGGGGATTTTATTATCGATGGTGCGTTTGATCAGCCGCCCGTCGCGCACAGCGGGCGTGTCATAGGCATTGGCCCAGATACGCGCGATATATTCCTGACGAAAATCATACTGGCCGGATTTGATCGCCTCAACGCCCACGATTTCATCACGGAATACATCAAACTGAATGCGGTCAAAATTATACTGGCCGCGATTGACCGGCAAATCACGCGCCCAATAATCTTCCACCCGCGCAAAGCGGATGCTGCGCCCCTGATTCACCTGATCGACGCGGTAGGGGCCGCTGCCCAAAGGGGGGATCAGCGTGGTTTTGTTAAACTCATGCTCGGCATAATAATGTTTGGGCAATACATTCATGCTGGCCGCCAGAATCGGCAATTCACGATTGGTCGGATCGGTGAAGTGAAAGCGCACCTGGTGGCTGGAGAGTTTTTCGACCTTATCGATCGAGGCATACATGATGCGGTAAGTGGGGTGGCCTTCCTCTTTGAGGGTGTGAAAGCTCCACACCACATCATCGGCGGTGATGGCTTTGCCGTCATGCCAGCGCGCGGCGCGCCGCAGGGTAAAATCGGCATAGCTTTTATCGGCGGCCAGATCAATGCTTTGCGCGATCAACCCGTAATAGGATTGCGGCTCGTCAAGCGAAGGCTTCATCAGCGATTCGAACACATAGGTCATACCCGGTGCGGAGACCCCCTTGAGTATAAACGGGTTGAGATTATCAAAAGCGAGGGAGTAATTGAGCTTGATGTTGCCACCGGTCGGAGCTTTGGGATTTACATAGTCAAAATGCGGGAACCAACGGTTATATTTGAGCTCGCCAAAGGGTGTGATGCCATGCGACGGGGCGGCCTGCACCGCGCTGGCTGTCATCGCCAGCAGCCCCCACATTATCATGATACACGCGCGGTTTCTCATGCGATACTTGTAACCGTTACAACCGCATTGCGCAATGGTTAGAGGTTTTTTGATGCTGCTTATGCACAATCATAAAACTAACCGCGATAAGCATAGGACTAAGGCCAGACCCCGTCATGCGACGGGGTGACAATGTCCGGCTGTGTCATAAGAAAGGCTGGATTCCCGCTGGAGTTTACCCCGTGCTTGTCACGGGGTGGGAATGACGGGGGATAAAGAAAGAAACCCGTAGACCGCAGCGGGAACGAATACAAAACGCTCCTAGCTTTTTTTGCTGCTGCCCCATGGGCCGCCCGCGTGATCGCCGCTGGAGTGCTGGATGGTGTTAAACACGCCCAGCGCTTGCGCCACCATGGCACCGGCGTCACCGGTATTGGCGGGTAGCAGCAAAGTGGTGGATTCTTTCGCGAGTTTGCTGAAGGCTTCCACATATTGCTGCGCGATTTTGAGCGCGACCGCTTGCTCGCCACCGGATTTTTGAATGGCGGCGGCCACCAGCTCGATGCCTTGCGCGGTGGCGTGTGCCACTTCGCGGATCGCTTCGGCTTCGCCTTTGGCGCGGTTGATCTGGTCGGTCATCGCCGCTTCCGATTCGAGCACCACTTCTTGTTTTTCACCTTCCGCCATATTGATTTTCGATTGGCGCAGCCCCTCCGATTGTAAAATCTCGGCGCGTTTTTGCCGCTCGGCGGCTACCTGCAATTCCATCGCTTTAAGCACGGTGGTGGGGGGCGTGATGTTTTTGATTTCATAGCGCATGCACTGGATACCCCAGGTTTGCGACGCCTGATTGATGGCGTTGACGATATTGGCATTGAGCCGCTCGCGCTCCTCAAAGGATTCATCGAGCGCCAGCTTACCGATTTCGGAACGCATAGTGGTTTGTGCCAGCTGCGTGACGGCATAGACCGGATCGGACACGCCATACGACGCTTGCACCGGATCGATGATGCGCACATAGATTACGCCATCCATCAGCAGCGTGACGTTGTCGCGGGTGATGGCGGTTTGCTCCTGCACATCGAAGGCATATTCCTTGAGCGAATGGCGATAGGCGACGCGTTCGATAAACGGAATCAGAATATTAAGGCCCGGCTCAAGCTTGCGGTCAAAGCGGCCCAGCTTTTCGATAATCCACGCGCTTTGCTGCGGCACGATTTTGACACCCTTCCAGATGGTCAGCAGCGCAATAAAGCCGATAATCGCAAATACAAATTCCATGAGACGCTCCCGTGTTAGATCGGTTTCACAATAAGGCGGTTGCCTTTAACGGCGGTAATTTCTACTAATGTTTCGGGTGGCAATTCGCTGATAGCTGATGTCGGATCAAGCTCGGCTTCCATGAGCGTGCCCGACCAGGTGACCTGCGAACGGGCACCCATGCGCAATCCGCCTGCACCCACCACGGCACGATCGCCGATCATATTATGGTAACTATCGGCGGTATCGGGGCTGGTGCGCCAACGTTTGAGCGCCCCCCATAATACCGCAGCACAAATAGCGGTGAGGGCGCAAAATAATCCAAATTGCACAATCAGCGCGTCTTCGCCGACCAGCCCGACTTGCACCAATATACCAACCAAAATAGCGGCCAGACCGGCAAACAACATGCCGACACCGGGGATACCAAAGGCTTCCAGCGCCATCAGCAATGCCCCTGCCAGCAACCATGTTACTGCAACCGATAATCCGAACATAGGCGTAAACTCCCCTGTAGCCGTGATTAGTCCGCGCTGCTCGCGGCGGGTGGTTCTGCGGTTTCATCCAGCGTTTCTTCTGCTTTCGGCTCTTCGGCAGGTGCCGCAGGAATGGCTGGTGGCGAATCATGCTGCTGACGCAGATAGGCGATCAGATTCGCACGGTCCTGCTCTTTGGCGATACCCGCATAGGCCATAATGGTGCCGGGGATATATTTGTTGGGGCGCAGTAAAAACGCATTCAGCGATTCAAAATCCCATGAGCCTTCAGAGGCCTGCATGGCTTTGGAATAATTGAAGCCAGCATGCGTGCCTTTATCGGCGCCGACGACATTCCACAGGTTCGGGCCGGTGCTGTTGGCACCGCCTTTGCTGGCGCCATGGCATACGGTGCAGCGCTTATTGAAAAAATCTTCCCCTGCTGCCGCATCGGCGCTGTGTAGCAATGGGATAATGCTGGCGAGTTTGGCTTCTGCCGGTGCCGCGCCGCCTTCGACCATCTCATCGGCACCCTCGACGGTGTAGCCGCGCTCGGCATGCGATTCGGCGCCCGGGTGATGATCACCGCCATAATACAGAATCGTCGATACTTTACCGGTTATCATCCCGATCAATCCGGCCAGCAAGATGGCAGCGGCAATTTTATTCAGTTCCATATTCGTCCCTAATTTTACTGTGCAGGTTAGTCTAACTAATGCTCCTAACAAGCCCGAATCATCACGAAAGTCAATCCAGAACCATCAATTTTCTTGCTAGATCATGTGCGTACAGGCTAGATCAGTTCAATTATGCCACAGCCTCTTTATAACCCGTTGATTTTAATTCCGGCGCGCCGTGCTTCGACAAGGCTGCCCGACAAACCGTTAGCGATGATCGGTGATGCGCCGATGATCGTGCAGGTCTGGCGGCGGGCGGTGGAAGCAGAGGCGGGCCGTGTGGTAGTGGCATGCGATGATGCAGAGATTTTTCGGGCCATCGAAGCGGCAGGCGGCGAGGCGGTGATGACCCGCCCCGATCACCCCAGCGGCTCGGACCGCATCTGGGAAGCGCTGGTCCAGATTGACCCACAGGGCGCGCATGATATTATCATTAACATGCAGGGCGATTTGCCAACGCTTGCGCCCGATTTATTGCAGGCATTACTGCCGCCTTTTGCGCAATCAGCAGTGGATATGACCACGCTGGCGGCATTGATTGATGATGAGCGCGATAAAACCAACCCCTCGGTGGTCAAGCCGGTGATACATTTTACCAGCGAGCATCAGGGGCGCGCCTTGTATTTTACCCGCGCCACCGCACCGCATGGCGACGGCCCGCTCTATCACCATATCGGCATATATGCCTATCGCCGCGCGGCGCTGGAGCGTTTCGTTTGCGCAACACCCAGCCCGCTTGAGCTGCGTGAGAAGCTGGAACAGCTACGCGCGCTTGAACTGGGCATGCGAATTGAGGTATGTGTCGTGAAAACCAATCCCTTAGGTGTCGATACGCCCGAGGATTTAGAGAAAGCGAGAAAGCTGTTATGTACGGGCTAGACAAAAATAAGCGCTATGATGTGGTGGGAATCGGCAATGCGATTTTGGATGTATTGGGCATGACCGATGATGCGTTTTTGCAAAAACATGGCATGCAAAAAGGCACGATGATGCTGATCGATGAGCAGCGCGCATCGGAGCTGTATGACAAAATGGCGCAAACGCAGGAAATTTCGGGCGGCTCTGCGGCCAATACGCTGGCAGGCATGGCGGCGCTGGGATCAAAAGCCGCCTTTATCGGCAAGGTCTGCGACGACCAGCTGGGCCGGATTTACCGTCATGATCTGGCAGCGGTGGGCGTGGATTTTAACAGCACGCCCAGCACCACCGGCAAACCCACCGGTTGCAGCTATATTTTAGTCACCCCCGATGCCGAGCGCACCATGAACACCTATTTGGGTGCCGGTGGCGATATCTATGAAGAGGATATCGACGAGGCATTACTGGCCAATACACGGCTGGTCTATGGCGAGGGCTATCAATGGAGCGCCCCGCACACCAAAGCTGCGATGCTGAAAGCCTTCAACATCGCCAAAGCCAATGGCGGCAAAGTTTGTTTTACCTTATCGGATGTGTTTTGCGTTGAAGCCAACCGCGAGGAATTCTTGCAACTGCTTGATGCGCATTTCGATATTTTATTCGCCAATGAAGAAGAAGCCAAAGCGCTCTATCCGGGTAAAAGTTTTGATGAAATTATTGGAATCATACAGGGCAAAGCCGATGTGGTGATTTTGACACGTGGCGCGCGCGGCTCCTTGATTCTGAGTGGCGAGCAACGCATTACCATTTCGGCGGTGCCGGTGAAAGATGTGGTCGATACCACCGGCGCGGGCGATTTATACGCTGCCGGATTTTTGCATGGCTACACCCATAATATGAGCCTGCAACAATGCGGCGATTTAGGCAGTGCCTGCGCGGCGGAAATCATCCAGCATATTGGCGCGCGTTCGCTCAAACCGTTGGGCGAATTAGTGGCATGAAGGCGATAGCCGCCTTTTTTAACGCCTACACCCACCGCAAATTATTGGTGGTGATGTGCCTGGGGTTCTCCAGCGGCTTACCGATTTTGCTTGTCGGCGGCACGCTGGGCGCATGGCTGCAGGATAACGGCCTCAGCCGCAGCACCATAGGTTTATTTGCGCTGGTGGCCTTGCCTTACTCGTTCAATTTTTTATGGGCACCCTTTATTGATCAGCTGAAACTGCCCTATCTCACCAAGCGTTTTGGGCGGCGGCGTGGCTGGATGCTGCTGATTCAAACGCTGCTGCTAGGTGCGATTGCCGCCTTTGCCTATACCGACCCGCTCGATGATCTGATGCTAGTGGCGGCGATGGCGGTGCTGGTGGCGTTTTTATCGGCGTCGCAGGATGTGGTGATTGATGCATTTCGCGCCGAATATCTGGATAAAACCCAATATGGGCAGGGCGCAGCGATGGCAGTGTTTGGTTATCGTATCGGCATGATGGCAGCGGGCGCGGGGGCGCTGGCGCTGGCCGATGCTTATGTGTGGCATATTGCCTATCTAGTGATGGCAGCAGCGATGGTGGTGGGGCTGTTCACTACGCTGCTGGCAAGTGAGCCGCAGGATGGATCGTTACCGCAAAGTGATGCGCCCGTGGCGCTGGGTGCGTGGCTCTATCGTGCCGTGGTGATGCCTTTTAAAGATTTTATGCAACGCCATAAAGGCTGGTGGCTGATTTTGTTGCTAATTTTATTTTATCGCCTGCCAGATGGCTTTATCGGCTTTATCACCACCCCGTTTTTTCTCGATATCGGCTTTGAAAAAAGCGAGGTGGCGGCGATTGCGAAGCTGTATGGATTTGGCGCGACATTGCTGGGCATGTTTATCGGTGGCGGCTTGATTGCGAGGCTCGGCGTGCGCAAATGCCTGATGGCGTTTTTGCTGTTTCAGATTATCGCTAATCTCACCTATACCGGTCTCAGCATCATCGGGCCGAACAGCTATTACCTGATGTTTGCGATCAGCATCGATAATCTATCGGGCGGCATGGTCACGGCGGTAGCGATAGCCTATATGATGAGCCTGTGCAATCTGGCCTATACTGCCACGCAATATGCGCTGCTCAGCTCACTGGCCTCGCTGGCGAGCAAGACGATTGCCGGCTCCGCCGGATTTATTGCCGACGCACATGGCTGGACGGTGATGTTTGCCATGTCTGCGGGCTTGGGCATTTTGCCCGTCATCACATTGATGGTCCTGTATAGGAAAAAATTAATTGCAACATAAATATTTCATATTGCAGCAAAAATCCCGATAGCAGCGGCCCTCAAAAACAGGTATCGCAGAAAAAGTTCCACTATTTTTGAGAGCTTATATGATGCTTGTGCAAACGATGATTCAATCAAGTGCAATCGAGGGCAACGGTATTTTTGCCGCTGAACCTATTAAAAAAGGCCAGATTATCTGGGAATTCGTTGAGGGGTTTGATGTGGAGTTTACCAACCCGCAGATTGCCGCCCTTGCCCCGATCGGACAGGAGTATCTGCAACGCTATACCTATCCGCATCCGGCTAAAAAGAATGTGCGCATACTCGATGGCGATTCGGGCCGTTTCATGAACCATGCTGACACGCCCAATACCGACTTTACCTTCGCCAGCCACGGTATCGCCACCGCCGATATTGCGGTGGGTGAAGAGATTACCTGCAACTATAATGAGTTTGCGGGGGAGATCGATTTTTAGGGATTAGAGGCTAGAGGCTAGGGNNCCCTAGCCTCTAGCCTCTAATCCCTCTCCCCTACCTTTAGGGCCATTTCGCCTCGGGCGGCAGGCTCATGAGAATAGCTTCGGTGTTGCCGCCGGTCATCAGGCCGAAGCGCGTGCCGCGATCATAAAGCAGGTTATATTCGGCATACCAGCCGCGCTTGGTGAGCTGCCATTCGCGCTGCTCGGGCGTCCATTTGTCATGTATATGGCGCTGCACCAGCTGCGGGTAGATGTCGCGGAAAGCCTCGCCGACGCGCTGGGTGAAGGCAAAGCCTTGCTCAAAATCCAACGCAGCATTGGCGGCAACATCCATGCCCGCGCGAGTCAACTCCTTATTTTCACCGCCTTTACCGAAGCGGCCCGATTCGACCGGTGACTTGTCAGTGCCCAGATGATTGAGGCCCAGATAATCGTAAAAAATGCCGCCCGCCCCGCGCGCAATACCGCGGTGGGGAATGAAGAAATACTCATCGCACCAGCCTTTGAAAGCGGGGTAAAACTGCGCCGAGAACGGATCGCAAGCGGCCTGAAACGCGCTGTGAAAATCGGCAATATCTTGTTTTACCTCGAACATCGGGTTCAAATCGCCACCACCACCGAACCATAGCCGCGCGCCATCGCCCACCACAATCATACGGGTATTGAAATGCGCGGCGGGCACCAGAGGTGAGCGCGGATGCGCGACCAGCGAAATACCACTCGCCCAAAAACGCGGATCATCTGCCGCGCCGGGGATTTCATGGCGGAATTTGGCGTCGAATTCGCCATGCACGGTGGAAATATTGACGCCGACTTTTTCAAACACGCGGCCCTTCATCAGCGACATTTCGCCGCCGCCGCCCGCCTCGCGCGCCCAGGGGGTGCGGGTGAAAGACCCAGCTTCACACTCGCCGCCGAGGCTGTCTTCGAGCGTTTCATAGGACGCGCAAATATGATCACGCAAAGCGCGGAACCATTGCTCTGCCATGTGCTGCTTATCCGCTAATGCGGCGGGTGCGGACTGAACGGTGGATTGTAACTGCGCCATAACCTCTCCTATAGCATGGTACCATAGCAATTCCTTGATGATAATCAATCGCCTCAGCTACGAAACTTCATCAATTTGTCACACCATAAATGGTTAATATTTGTTAACAATAGGATTACAAGAGGGAGCATAGCATGACAGATAAAAAATATTATGAATATGGCCGAGATTTTCCGGCGGCGCTGGAAGCTAAAAAGGGGAGCCTGGCGAGTATTCGTAAGGGAGCTGATGATAGCCACACCTATATTATAAATTCCGGCGTGGTAACTTTTTTAAAAGATGACATCGATGCGAAGGATTTGCCCGAAGGCTTTCTGATACAGGCAAGAGATGATATCGCGTCAGCATTCGCGATGATGGAGCAATGGGCACAGGATGATAAGCTGTCGATTGCGGATGTTAAAGCCCACAGTGATCAAGTGATAAAGAAATATGATGCTATTTTTAAACCCGCACTGATGGAGACGCTAAAATCCCAACGTGATAATTTAGACCGTATCATGAAATTCGAATCGGGGTTGGAGCAGGCTGTCACCGAGATGCACCAATCTTTACGTACAACACCCACATTAGTCGATAATATTAATAAAATGTTAGGCAGGGCCGATATGCAAGCCTTGGGAAAGGTGAAATATAGCGCCGATAACGATATGACGATCTTAAAAGCCATTAATGAAGATATTTCGATCGTCCTTAATGGAACCGAAAAAGATCAATCAGGTATGATAAATGCGATAACACCGGATAAAATCAAAAACGCATGGGAAAATCTGGCGACCACGCTACAGCGTCCCGAAGTGCATGGCGCACTAACGCAAACCACTATTGATGAATTGAGAGACGTGCTGCAATCACTGAAGCAGCGCATGGATGACGTAATCTTTGACAAGCACGCATCCCTGCCCCCACCACCCGTTAAAGAAGGCAGGGCATTAGGCTAGCCCGCCTGCCTTAGCGCCTCACCTGCGACCATGGCGGCACTCATGCCCAGATTGAGCGAGCGGGCACCGGCCTGCATCGGGATAATCAGCCGCACATCGGCCAGCGCATGGATGGCGGCGGGCAGTCCGGCGCTTTCTTGTCCGAATAACAGGCAGTCACTGGCGGCAAAGGCATGTTGCGTATAGGGGATACTGGCCTTGGTGCTGAGAATCACCAGCCTGCCGCCCTGCTGCGCGCGCCACTGCTCGAACGCATCAAAGCTGCGATGGCGATGCCAGTCGGCTAAATCAATATAATCCATGCCCGCGCGCCGCATGCGTGCGTCATCCAGTGGAAAGCCGCACGGCTCGATGACATGTAATGGCAAACCGGTACAGGCGGCAAGCCGTAACAAAGCCCCCAGATTCTGCGCAATATCGGGTTGATATAAAACCAGCTGTACCATCGGTGTGATTTTCCAAAGTGTGTTCTTCACGACACCATAGCAATAAGAGTTGCATGGTCTATGCGTTTTTTGCTTCACAATCCGCCATGCTAATCCTAATAGTAGGGTACCCGATTTATTGGAATAATGCTAAAACAACAGACAATACCAAGATAACAAATGAGTTCGGATACACAGTTATGAGTTCAGCCACGTCCCCCTCTGATGCGCATGCCACACAAGGCACCCGCCGCGATTTCATCGTGTTGTCGGCTTCGGCCATGGCGGCAGTGGGCGGCGCGGCCTGCATCTGGCCGTTTGTCAGCAGCATGAACCCCTCCGCCGATGTATTGGCACTCGCCTCGACCGAAGTGAATTTAGCGCCGATTGCGCAAGGGCAGGAAATTAAAGTGATGTGGCGCGGCAAGCCGGTCTTTATCCGCCACCGCACCGCTAAGGATATCGAAGAAGCGCGCGCCGTGTCGCTGGATGATCTGCCCGATCCGCAGGAAGATGCCGAACGGGTGAAAGAAGGCAAAGAACAATGGCTGGTGATGGTGGGTGTTTGCACGCATTTGGGTTGCGTGCCGTTGGGCAACCATGCCGGTGACTATGAAGGCTGGTTCTGCCCCTGTCATGGCTCGCATTATGATACGGCGGGCCGCATTCGCCGTGGCCCCGCCCCCACCAACCTGCTGGTGCCCGACTATGAGTTCACCAGCGATACCAGCATTAAAATAGGATAACGACATGGCACTGCATTATAAGTCACCCTATAAAGGCGTGGTCGGCTGGTTTGATAACCGCCTGCCGGTTTTATTTGCGATCGATAAGGTGGTGGGCACCAAACATCCCACGCCCAAAAACCTGAATTATTTTTGGAATTTTGGCTCGCTCGCAGGCTTGTGCCTTGTGGTGCAAATCCTCACCGGCATTTTTCTCGCCATGCATTACACCCCGCATGTCGATATGGCGTTTGATTCGGTCGAACATATCATGCGCGACGTCAATTTTGGTTGGCTGATCCGCTATATGCATGCGGTCGGCGCGTCGATGTTCTTTATCGTCGTCTATATCCATATATTCCGTGGGCTGTATTACGGCTCGTACAAACAGCCGCGCGAAGTGTTGTGGTGGCTGGGTATTATTATTTTCCTGCTGATGATGGCCACCGCCTTCATGGGCTANNTGCCATGGGGCCAGATGAGCTTCTGGGGCGCGACGGTGATCACCAACTTGTTTTCGGCATTCCCGCTGGTGGGTGAATCCATCGTGAATTGGTTATGGGGTGGTTTCTCGGTTGATAATCCCACGCTAAACCGTTTCTTCGCGCTGCATTTCCTGATGCCCTTCCTGATCATCGGTGTGGTAGCGTTGCATATTCTGGCGCTGAACGCCTATGGCTCAAACAACCCGACCGGTATTGATGTGAAAGGCCCGCAGGATACGATTCCGTTCCATCCTTATTATACGGTCAAGGATTTCTTTGGCTTTGGTATTTTCTTTATTATCTTTGCCGGATTCCTGTTTTTCGCGCCGAATTATCTGGGCCATCCCGATAATTATATCGAAGCGAATCCGCTGGTAACCCCTGCGCATATTGTGCCGGAATGGTATTTCCTGCCCTTCTATGCCATTTTGCGCGCCATCCCCGACAAGCTGGGTGGCGTGCTGGCCATGTTTGCCGCGATTTTGGTATTATTCGTGATTCCGTGGCTTGATCATTCCAAAGTGCGCAGCACCAATTACCGCCCGATGTATAAATGGTTTTTCTGGTTGTTTTGCATTACCTGCGTCGCGTTGGGCTATCTGGGCGCGATGCCAGCCGAAGGGATTTACGTGATTCTCTCGCGAATCTTCACGGCATTATATTTTGCTCATTTTCTATTGGTCATGCCGCTGGTTAGCCGATTTGAAAAGCCGTTGCCGCAACCGGCCAGCATCAGCGAATCGGTACTGAAGAAGGAGTCCCACTGATGAAATTGCACCTCGCATGCATCACGCTGATTTGTGCCACACTCTTGGGCGCGCAAGCCTTGGCCGCATCGGCACATCAGGAGCATCCGCGCCAGCTGAAATGGGAGTTTGACGGGGTGTTCGGCACTTTCGATGAGCAGGCCATTCAACGCGGTTTGCAGGTCTATAAGCAGGTGTGCGCATCCTGCCATGGGCTGACGCGCGTGGCCTTTCGTGAGCTGACCAAAGTGGGGTTCTCTGAAAATGAAGTAGCCAAACTCGCATCCGATTACACCTTCACCGATGGCCCCAATGATGATGGCGATATGTTTGAGCGTCCGGGCCGCGCATCGGATAAATTCCCTGCACCTTACGCCAATGAAAATGCCGCTCGCTCTATCAATAACGGTGCCTATCCGCCCGATCTCAGCCTGATGGTGAAAGCACGCCCCGATGGCGCGAATTATGTCTATTCGTTGCTCACCGGCTATAAGGATGCGGGCGATACGCCCGTGGGTGACGGCCAGTATTACAACCCGTATTTTCCCGGTGGCTTGCTCTCAATGGCACCGCCGCTGATGGATGATATGGTGGAATATCAGGATGGCACTAAAGCCAGCATGGACCAGATGGCACGCGATGTAGTGAGCTTTTTGCAATGGGCCGCTGAGCCGGAAATGCAGGAACGCAAACGCATGGGCATCAAGGTGATGCTGTTTTTGTTTGTCTTCACTATTTTATTCTACATCGCCAAAAAACGCGTATGGGCTGACCTGCACTAAGGTCGTGCTGCACCCCGTCGCCTAACGGGGTTTGAGTTTTCGATAGACCGGGTGCTAAAGACAGGCACGGCGTGGCAATGCGGCGATAGCGGCAGCCATAAAGACCGCAGAAATCATGCCTGCCAAAAGGATGTGATATCATGGATGTTAATACTCTCTTTCAGGCTGCGTTGCTCGGCATCGTTGAGGGGCTGACTGAATTTCTGCCGGTTTCCTCCACCGGCCATTTGATTTTGCTGATCGAGCTGCTGCATTTTGAGGGGCCCAAGGGCCACGTGTTTGAAGTGGTGATTCAGCTGGGTGCAATCCTTGCGATTTGCTGGGTCTATCGCGTGCGCTTGTGGGACGCGGCCATCGGCGCTCCCAAAGACAAAGGCAAGCAACGCTTTATCGCCAATATCCTGATCGGATTTCTGCCTGCCGCGATCATCGGCGCGCTGCTGCATGAATATATTAAAACCCTGTTGTTTAACCCCTGGGTGGTGTCGGTGATGCTGATTGTCGGCGGGGTGATTATCCTGCTGGTGGAGCGTTATAAGCCCGAACCCCTATATCAGGAAATCGAAGCATTCAGCTGGAAACTGGCGCTCAAAATCGGTTTCTGTCAGGCACTGGCGATGATACCCGGTACCTCGCGCTCGGGTGCAACGATTATGGGCGCATTGCTGTTGCGGGTGGAGCGCAAAGCCGCAACAGAATATTCATTTTTTCTGGCGATTCCCACCATGCTCGGCGCGACCGTCTATGATTTATCCAAAAATATTGAGCATCTGACGCTCGATGGCTGGGGGGTTATTGCGGTGGGATTTATCGCGGCATTTGTGGCGGCAATGATCATGGTTCGCTGGGCGATTCGTTTTATCGCGCGCCATGGCTTTACACCCTTTGCCTATTACCGCATGCTGTTGGGCGGCGTGATGCTAACGCTGTTGCTTGCGACGTAAACTGGCGCGGATTTGCTGACGATCAACGGCCTTGAACGCGACCACACATACACCATAGCTAAGCATACCCGCCACCACCAATGCCGCCAGTGCCAGCACCCGCCCCCACAAATGCGCGGGCGTATCCCCCAATAGCTGATACAGCCCCACCAGCACAACGCCCATCACTGCGCAGGCCAGTAACATGCGCGGCAGATGCAACAGCAACGCCGCATCGGGCCGCCAGATAGAGCGACGATAGAGCACCAGCGCCATCAATCCGGCATTGAGCCAACCGGCGATCGAGGTGGCGGCAGCCAGCCCCACATGCGCATAATATTGCATCAGCAGTAAATTGAGGCACAGATTCACCACCACACAAATACTCGCGATAATGAAAGGCGTTTTGGTATCCTGATTGGCAAAAAAGCCGGGCGCTAACACTTTGATTAATACAAAAGCGGGCAGACCGGCGGCATAGGCCATCATGGCGCTGTAGGTGGCCAGCGTGTCACCGGCGGTGAACTGCCCATGCTCATAGAGAGTCTGAATAATCGGCTGTGGAATGAGCAGCATCGCGGTGGCGGCAGGCAGGCCGAATAATAATACCAGCTCGATGGCGCGGTTCATGCCATGGCGCGCGGCATCCAGCTGGCCCTCGCGCAGTTGACGCGACAACATCGGCAACAACGCCGTGCCCACCGCCACGCCAATCACGCCGATGGGCAGCTCGTTGATGCGGTCAGCATAATATAAATAGGACACCGCCTCGGGCATCGTCGAGGCAAGCACCACATCGACGAGCAGATTCACCTGCGCGACACCGGCACCCAGCGCGGCAGGGGCCATGACGCGAAACAGCGTGCGCACCCGCGCGGTAAGGCGCGGCACCAGCAGCGACGGCAACGCATCGGCGCGGTGCGCCGCCCCGAGCAGCCATAACAATTGCACAATCCCTGCAACAAACACCCCGAAAGACAAGGCATGCGCCGCTGTGCTGGTGTAGGGGGGCAAAATTAGAATGGCGGCGATGAGCGACAGATTGAGTAAAACGGGTGCCACCGCCACCGCCGCGAATTTACCCAGACTATTGAGCATCCCCCCGATCAGCGACACCACGGATACAAATAAAATATAGGGAAAACAAATGCGTGCAAGGCTCACTGCCAGATCATATTTTTCCGGCTCGTCGGCGAAACCGGGGGCAAAAAGCTGCAACAACACCGGCATGAAAACCAAAAATACGCCATTGAGTAACAGCAACGCCACCAGTAACACCGATAATGCCTCGGAGGCAAAACGGATTGCCTGCTCGCGCCCCTCGCTCAGATTACGCGAAAATTGCGGCACAAAGGCCGCGTTAAACGCCCCTTCCGCAAATAAACGACGGAAAAAATTGGGTAATTTAAACGCAACAAAAAAGGCATCTGACAACCAGCTGGCGCCGATAATATTAGCGACCAGCACATCGCGCACAAAGCCGCTGATACGCGACAATAGTGTCATACTGGCGATAATAGCCGTGGATTTAACGAGCGACATAAGGGCGCATTTCGTGCGATTTCGTTGACATTGAGCAACGCGCACTCTATCCCATAACGCTGCAAAGGAAAGTTAAAACATGGACGTTGCGATATATATAATAGGTGGGCTGCTGATGCTGGTATTGGGTGGCGAAGCGCTGGTGCGCAGCGCCGTATCGCTGGCAAACCGCATGGGCATTCCCCCGATGATTGTCGGACTGACGATTGTATCCATCGGCACCTCCATGCCCGAGATGGTGGTGAGCGTTTTTTCCGCATGGAACGGCCATCCCGATATTGCCATGGGCAATGTGATTGGCAGCAATATTAGCAATATTTTACTGGTGCTGGGTGCATCGGCAGTCATTTATCCCATCGCAACCAATCCTGATATGATCAAACGTGACGGTATATTAATGGTGCTGGCTACCGTGATCCTGATTATTTTTACCCATGCCGAGGTGATATCGCGCACGGAAGGGATGATTCTATTGGCGATTCTGGTGGCCTATATGGTTAATATGGTCGTCCGCTCGCGCCGCACACCCGATCCGACGCTGGTAGAAGAATTCCAGGAAGAAACCCAATTTAATTATCCCGTATTCCCCTCTATTTTATTGCTCACCGGTGGCATTGCCATGCTGGTATGGGGCGCGGATATGCTGGTGGAAGGCGCATCGACATTGGCGCGGTCTTTCGGCATTACCGAGGCGGTAATCGGGGTAACCATTGTAGCCATTGGCACGTCTGCCCCAGAGCTGGTGACCTCGGTGGTGGCGGCGTTGCGCAAACATTCCGATATTGCCATTGGCAATGTGATTGGCAGTAACTTCTTTAATATTGCGGGTGTGCTGGGTGTCACTGCGGTGATTGTGCCGGTCCCTGTGGCCGATAGCTTTATGGTCTTTGACGTATGGGTGATGCTGTTCGCATCCGCTTTGCTGATTCCGTTGATGTTATCAAGCAAGCGCGTTTCACGCGTGGAGGGAGGCTTTATGTGCCTCGCCTTTGTCTGCTACATTTTTTATCAATACACACAAGTCAGCCCGATAGGATAAGTCATGCAACTTTTTCCACTGAAACTCGTTCCCGATAACACCAATATTGATTTTGTCGGCACCCGTAAAATCGGCTTTATTTTGTCGGTGATTGCGGTAGCGTTGACCATCTGGCTGATTGCTGATCGCGGCCTGAATCTGGGTATCGATTTTGCCGGTGGGATTATGATGGATATCCGCACCACGCAGGATGCCGATCTGGCGGCGATGCGCAATGTGCTGAATCGTCCCGAACTGGGCGAAGTGTCGCTGCAAACCTTTGGCGATGCGCGCGAAGTGCTGATTCGTATTCAGGCGGGTGACGAAGAACAGGCGGAGCTGGTCGAGCATACCAAAACCCTGCTGGCCACCGTGGCTGATGATATTGAATACCGCCAGATTGATTATGTCGGCCCGACGGTGGGGCGCGAATTGATCCAATCCGGCATGTGGTCGCTGATTTTGGCGATGGGTGCGATGATGCTATATATCTGGTTCCGCTTCGAATGGCAGTTCGGCGTCGGCGGGATTATGGCGCTGATTCATGATGCCACGCTACTGATAGGTTTTTTCGCGCTGACACGGTTTGATTTTGGCCTGACCTCGATCGCGGCGATTCTCACGGTGATCGGCTATTCGATCAATGACTCGGTGGTAATTTATGACCGTATTCGTGAGAATATGCGCAAATACAAAAAAATGCCGGTCGATGAATTGATCAACAAAAGCCTGAATGAAACGCTTTCACGCACCGTGGTAACGGGCGTGACCACCATTCTCGCTGCGTTGGTGCTGGCGATTTTTGGTGGCGAGGTCATTCGCGGATTCAGCTATGCCCTGGCATTTGGGGTGGTGGTCGGCACCTATTCGTCGATTTATATCTCGGCACCCATATTGCTGTATCTGGGCCTTCGTAACCAGAAAAAGCAAGATGAAGTGACGGCGTAAGCGGGCGCTTATGCTACGCGTCATTCGCGATGTCAACTCGCTGGCCTTACGCACCAAACCGGCATCATCCAAACTGGCATTGGCCATTGGTAATTTTGACGGGCTGCATCGCGGGCATCAGGCGGTGATAGCACGCATGAAAGCCCATGCAAAAGCGCAAGGCCTGCGCCCCGCGCTGATGACATTCGAGCCGCACCCGCGCTGTTATTTCAAACCCGATGCGCCCTGCGACCGCTTGCTGACCTTAAGTGACAAGCTGGCCATGGCGGAAATGATGGGCATCGAGCAGGCCTATGTGCTGCGCTTTAATCCGGCATTAGCGACGATGACAGCCGACAATTTTATTGCCAACATATTGGTGCAGTCCTTGCAGGTGCGCCATGTGGTGACCGGCGCCGATTTTGTGTTTGGCTATAAACGCGGCGGCAACAGCGCGATGCTGGCTGCGCAATCGGAGCATTTTACCTATGACGCGGTGACACCGATGGGCGAGGGGATACGTAAATTCTCCTCCAGCGATGTGCGCGCGGCGCTACGGGAAGGCGATATGGAGCGCGTCGCCAGCATTTTAGGGCGCACGTACCACTGGACGCGGCAGGTGATTCACGGGCGTGCGAAGGGCCGCGAGCTGGGATTTCCCACCGCCAATATGCTGCCGCCACCGGTATTAGTGCCGCGTTTCGGTGTCTATGCGGTATGGTGCAGCATGGAGGGGATGAACAAACGCATGGCGGGTGTGGCCAATCTTGGCACGCGCCCTACAATCGACGGCACGCACACGCGGCTGGAAGTGCATCTGCTCGATCGTAAAATAGATTTGTATGATGCGCGTTTATGTGTAGAATTCGCCGCATTCATCCGCCCCGAACAGCGCTTCGCAGGAGTTGACGCATTAATACAGCAAATCACAAAAGATTGTCAGACAGCGAAAGCGATATTGCAGCCGGCGTGAGCCGCAAATATTGTATGCGTCTGGGGCTTGGCATTGCGGTGCTGGCGATACTCATCGATCAATTGGTAAAATGGGCGATATTGGATGGGCTGGATATTGCCAACCGTCCGCCGATAGAGGTGACGCCCTTTTTTAATTTGGTGATGGTGTGGAATTATGGCGTGAGCTTTGGCATGCTGGCGCATCCGGGTAGCCTGGTGCCCTATTTTCTGATTGCGGTGGCACTGGTGATTGTGGGGGTGATGGTGGTGTGGTTGTGGCAATGCCGCGACCGCGTGATTGCACTGGCCATCGGGCTGGTGATCGGCGGTGCGTTGGGCAATGTGATTGACCGCTTTCGTTTCGGTGCGGTGGCCGATTTTTTTGATGTGCATCTGATGGGCTGGCACTGGCCTGCTTTCAATATTGCCGATAGTGCGATTTTTATCGGCGTGGTGATTCTGTTGTGGGATGGGCTGATCCGTGCTAAACCCAAAAACGACAAGCACTTGCATAATTAAACCCACAGGATATATCTATGAAGATGACACGATATGTGCTGATTTTGACTCTGTTAATGGTGACGGCGTGCACCAGTGGTAATGTGCGCGATACGCTGGGGCTGAACCGCGCCGCGCCGGATGAATTTAAAGTGGTCTCGCGCCCACCGCTGAGCGTGCCGCCGGATTTCAGCCTGGCACCGCCAACCCCCGGTGAAGAGCCGCTGGCTGGGCCTTCTGCTGCCAGTCAGGCACGGTTTCTATTGCTGAAAGATGATGGCGAGTCGGATGGTGATGACCAGGGCCTGACGTCGCTGCGTGCGCCGTCTTTATCGGTGGATACGGCGATTGATCCGGTATCGAGCAGTGAGTTGGAAAGCGCGGCGGAATCCAAATTCCTTTCCAATATCGGCACGGAAAAAGCCGATCCGAAAATCCGCTCGCTACTCTATGAAGAAAATGCAGCGGGCCCACAAGTGCAGGAAGAAGTCTCGCCGTTGGAAGAATGGCTGGGGTTGGGCGCGACCGAACCGGTTGTCGATGCAAAAGCCGAAGCCGAGCGCATCCGCAAAAACAAGGATGAGGGCAAGCCCGTCAATGAGGGCGAGGTGAAAACCATCGACACCAAAAAAGAAAGCGTGCTGGACCGGTTATTCTAAGACACGGCGCACCGGAAATAGTAGGGGAACATCATGCGTAAATTACTGATAGGATTGCTGATTGTCGGCGTGCTGGCGGCAGCCGCGCTATGGGCTGCGCAGCAAGGTTGGCTTGGCACAACCAAAAGCGAATCGGACAAAGAATATAGTGGCCCCGACATTGAAAGCTTCCGCCTGAGCAACGGCATGGAAGTGGTGCTGGTGCCTAATCACCGCGTGCCCGCGATTAGCCATACGCTGTGGCTGAATATTGGCGCCGCCGATGACCCGCGCGGCAAATCCGGCCTTGCGCATTATCTCGAACATCTGATGTTTAAGGGCACGCCGAACCTGCCCAGCGGTGAATTCTCGCGTAAAATCGAAAAACTCGGCGGTAATCACAATGCGTTTACGGGCCGTGATTTTACCGGCTATTACGTCAATATTGCGCGCGAACATCTGGCCACGGTGATGGAAATGGAAGCGGATCGCTTTCAGCATTTAAGCATTCCTGCCGATGAATGGGAAAAAGAGCGCGAAGTGATTATCGAGGAGCGCCGCAGCCGGATTGATAACCGCCCTGCTGCAATGCTTGGCGAACAAATGCAGGCGACGTTATTTTTGCACCATCCCTACCGCATCCCCGTGATCGGCTGGAAACATGAAATGGAAGCGCTAAGCCTGGAGGATGCGCGCAAATTTTATGAGTATTATTACCATCCCGGCAATATGCTTTTGGTCGTCGCGGGGGATATTACCCGTGCCGAGCTGGAGCCGCTGGCGCAGCAATATTACGGCGTAATCCCCGCACGCAAACCGGCCAAACGCAACTGGCTGAGCGAACCGCAAGCGATTGCCGCGCGTGAAGTAACCTTGCGTCATGCGCTGGTACAACAACCGCAATGGCGCCGTATCTATAGTGCGCCGAGCCTTGTTAATGGTGATACCCGCCACGCTATGCCGCTGCAGGCATTGTCTTATTGGCTGGGCGATGGCAAAACCAGTCGCCTCTATCAGGCGCTGGTGGTGGAGCAAAAAATTGCCACCTCGGCGAGCGCGTATTATGCGGGCCTCAGCCGTGGGCCGAGCGATTTTTCCATCGCCATTACCCCCGCACCGGGGGTGAGCATGCCGCAGATTACGCAAGCCGTCGATGCGCTGCTGCAAGACATCGCCGCCCAGCCGATTGATAACCACACCTTGGAACGGGCGAAAACCCTGCTGAAAGCCAGCGCGATTTATGCGCGGGACGGGCTGCAACCGATTGCGCAATATGTGGGCTATTTACGCATCATCGGTGCCGATGTGAGCTATTTCACCAAATGGCCGCAGCTGGTGGATGCGATCACGGCTGAGCAAGTGCAGGACGCAGCACGCCATGTGCTGCGGATCGAGCAATCGGTCACTGGCTATTTATTGCCCCCGCAGGATGCCGCGCCCACCCAGACGCAGCCACAACCCGCAGCGCAGGAGGCAGGCGATGAATAAATCGATGAGACAATGGCTGAGTATTTTCGCCTCACTCGGCTGCCTGCTGAGCCTGCCCGCGCAAGCGGTGGAGGTGCAGGAAATAGCGGTGAATGACACGAAGGCATGGTTTGTCGCCGATGACAGCGTGCCGGTTTTGCAGGTAACGCTGGCATTTAAACAGGCCGGTTGGGCGGGCGATAGCACCGATGCGCAAGGCCGCGCCAGCCTGCTGGCAGCCATGCTGATGGAAGGCGCAGGCGACCGCAATGCATTGCAGTTTCATCAGGCGCTCGAAGAAAAAGCGATCAGCATTAGCATGGACGCGCAACGCGATGATTTTGTCATCGGTATTTACAGCCTGAGCGAACATAGCGCCGAGGCATTTGCATTACTGCGCGAGGCGCTATCGAATCCGCAACTCAGCGAGGCCAGCCTGAGCGAGGCCAAAGCACGGCAATTGGCGTCGCTGCGCCGTGCGCAGGAATCGCCCGAATATGTCGCCTCGCGCGAGCTGGCGCAAATGCTCTATGGCGATCATCCTTACGCCCGCACATCCTTTGGCACAGCCGAGAGTGTGCAAGCAATCACCGCCGAGGATTTACACGACTATCTGAAAGCCGCGCTGACACAGGACCGTGTGATCATCAGCGCAGTGGGTGCACTCGACAAACGCACGCTGAAACGCGAGCTGAACCAACTGCTCGATAGTTTGCCGAAAGAGGCTACGCACCAGCCCGCACTGGATGATATTGTGATTGATAGCAAAGGCCAGTGGCGGGAAGTGACGATGGATATTCCGCAATCGATTGTGATGGTGGCTACGCAAGGCATTAAGCGCGACGACCCCGATTATTATGCTGCTTATGTGATGAATCATATTCTCGGTGGTAGTGGCCTGACCTCGCGACTCAGCGATGCGATTCGTGACCGTCGCGGGCTGGCTTATTATGCCGGAAGCGAGCTGAATGTTTCCAACTATGCGCAAAGCTGGCAGGCGGTGTTTGCCACCCGCAGCGAGCAGGTGAAAGAATCATTAAGCGCCTTCAACGAATCCCTTGCCACCATGGCCAAAGACGGGGTGAGTGAGGCGGAGCGTGATGCGGCGATTGGTTATATCACCGGCTCATTCCCACTGAATATGGATGATAGCAGCTCGATTGCTGCCTATCTGATGGCCATGCAACGCTATGAGCTGGGCCGCGATTATCTGGATAAGCGCAACAGCTATTTTGAGGCCGTCACGGTGGAACAAATCAATAAAGTCGCGGCGCGACTGCTTGATACCAATCAGCTGAAAGTGGTGAAGCTGGGCGGGATAAGCGCCGATGAAGGCGAGTAACATGCGCTATCATCAGCATTGGCGGGGCGGCACGGCACCCGATGGTAGCGCCAGCGAAGCAACAGGCGCGCTGGGCTGGCTGCGCGATGCAGCGACGCATTTGCCGGTGTTACAGCTGCCCGCGCAACGAAAGGATATCGACCAGATTGAGCAGATCGCCCGCGATATCCGCCGCCAGTCGAAAGGCTTGCTGGTGCTGGGAACCGGTGGCTCGAGTCTGGGTGCGCAAACGCTGTGCGCACTGTCGAACGATCCTTTTCCGATTTGCTTTTGCGATAATATGGACCCGCACACGCTGGAGCAATTTTTACAGCGCGAGGATTGCGCGCAATGGCATGTGCTGGCAATCAGCAAGTCGGGTACCACGGTGGAAACCATCACGCAGCTATTATTATGTTTAAGCGTGCTGGAAAGCGCATGGGGCGTAGATGGCATGGCGCAGCGCGTGCATGTGATAACCGAACCGGGTGAACGCCCCTTGCGCACACTGGCGCAGCAATATGGTATCAGCGTGCTCGATCATGAGCCGAATTTAGGCGGGCGTTATTCGGTGCTCTCAGCCGTGGGGCTGTTGCCTGCGGCGGTAGCGGGGCTGGATATTGCCGCCTTGCGCGCCGGTGCCGGTGAGGTGATGCAATCCTGTTTACATGATGCCAGCCCCGCGCCGCTGGGCGGAGCGTTATGGCAGGCGGCGTATATGAGCACGCATCCGTTATCAGTGCTGATGCCCTATTGCGACCGGCTGAGTGTGTTGGGCGCATGGTATCGCCAGCTCTGGGCAGAGAGCCTCGGCAAGCAGGGCAAAGGCTCCACCCCGATCCGTGCCGTGGGCGCAACCGATCAGCATAGCCAGTTGCAACTGTATCTGGATGGGCCGAAAGACAAAATATTTACCCTCATTACCCTGCCGCATGCGGGCCACGGCCCGCGCATCGACACGCGCGGCATGGCGGGGTTTGAGTATTTGCATGGCCGCCGCTCCGGCGAGGTGATGGCCTCGCTGCAACATGGCACCATCGAAACGCTCACGCGCCATAAACTGCCCTTGCGCATTCTCGAATTGCAACGTCTCGACGAGCACACGCTGGGCGCGCTGCTGATGCATTATATGATTGAAACCATGCTCTGTGCGCGGCTGATTGGCGTGGATGCGTTTGACCAACCGGCGGTCGAACAAGGCAAGCAACTCGCACGCGATTACTTGTTGCAGGGCGAGGCGGCATGATTCGGATTTTACCGCCCAATCTGGTCAATCAGATTGCAGCGGGCGAGGTGATCGAGCGCCCCGCTTCGGTGATCAAGGAGCTTGCCGAAAACGCGATTGATGCGGGCGCGACGCATATCGAAATCAGCCTGCAACAAGCGGGCAAAACTCTGATACAAATTCGCGATAATGGCAAAGGCATGAACCGCCACGAATTGCAACTGGCGATTCAGCGCCATGCCACTTCGAAATTGCCTGATGATGATTTGCTGCGCATTCATAGCTTTGGCTTTCGCGGTGAGGCGCTACCATCGATCGGCTCGATCAGCCGCCTCAGCATCACCAGCCGCAGCGCCGAGGAAAGCCACGCATGGCAAATCAATGTGGAAGGCGGGCAGGTGAGCGAGTTGACGCCCGCCGCAGGCGAGCAAGGCACCACCGTCGAAGTGCGCGATGTGTTTTTTGCCACCCCAGCGCGGCTGAAATTTTTGAAATCTGACCGCAGCGAAACCAGCGCCATCAAGGAAGTGGTGGAACGGCTCGCCATGGCATGGCCGCAGGTGGGCTTCAGCTTATACAGCGATGGGCGCAAATTATTGCAGGTGAGTGCGCAACAAGGCAGTGACGCAGAATGCTCGCAACGCAGGCAGGCACAAATCATGGGGCAGGCTTTTGCCGATAATGCGCTGGCCGTGGCGGGTGAGCGCGAGGGGATTGTGTTGCGCGGCTTTGCGGCGGTGCCGACTTTCAGCCGTGGCACCTCGTCGGCGCAATATTTATTCGTCAATAACCGCCCCGTGCGCGACCGTTTGCTGATGGGGGTGGTGCGCGCCGCCTATCAGGATTTTCTGGCGCGGGACCGTCATCCGGTGGTGGTGTTATTTCTGGATGTGCCCAGCGAGCTGGTCGATGTCAATGTGCACCCCGCCAAAGCCGAAGTGCGCTTCCGCGATAGCGGCATGGTACGCGGGCTGATTTTAGGCGCGCTGAAACACGCACTGGCCGAAGCCGGACACCGTGCCAGCACCACGGTCGCGCTCGATGCGCTGGGCGCGATGCGCAGCGAACAGACGGCCTTTTTGCCCTCGGCCCCCTCGGCTTTTTATCCGTCGCATTACAGCCATGGCGGCGCCACAGCGGCGCAATTTGCCGAAAGCGCCTCGGCATTATTTGCGCCGATTCCGCGCACGGAGACGGAAACGGCAGCGCAGCCGCAGACAAGTTACCCGCTCGGTGCCGCCTGCGCGCAGCTGCATGAAACCTATATTGTGGCGCAAACGCGCGACGGGGTGGTGATTGTCGATCAACATGCAGCCCATGAGCGATTGGTCTATGAGCGTATGAAAGCGCAAATTGCCACCCACGGCCTCACCCGTCAGGCGCTGCTGATGCCCGAAGTGGTGGAACTTGATGCAGAGTCTGCCGCGCAGCTGTTGGCGCGAGAGGCCGAACTGGCCGAGCTGGGGCTGGTGATTGAAGCCTTTGGTGACGGCGCATTACTGGTGCGCGAAACGCCCGCTTTGCTGGGTGAGGTCGATGTGCAGGGGCTGTTACGTGATTTAGCCGATGATATCGAAGAATTCGGCGATGCGCTGAGCTTGCGCGATAAGCTGGAGCATGTGTGCGGGACCATGGCCTGCCATGGCAGTGTGCGCGCGGGTCGCAGGCTGAATGCCGATGAAATGAACGCGCTGTTGCGTCAGATGGAGGCCACGCCGCATTCGGGCCAGTGCAACCATGGCCGCCCCACCTATGTGGAGCTGAAACGTGCCGATATCGAAAAATTGTTTGGCCGCCGTGGATAAGTCGCTATAGTGCGCGCATGCATACTGCCTATTACATTATTTTAGCTTTCTCCAGCTTCCTCTTCTCAGCGCTGGCGCTCACCATTATGTGGCAGGTGCAAAAGCGCTACGCCATTTTGGACAATCCCAATGCGCGCAGCAATCATGCCAGCCCCATCCCGACCGGATTCGGCTTTGCCTTTATGCTGATGGCGCTGGGCTTTTTGCTGGTATCCAATGCGCCGGGCGCGATATTATGGCCAGCCTTCGGCTTGCTGATTGTATCATTTATCGATGATATCCGCGAGGTGCCGGCGCTAAAACGCTTCGGCTTTCAAATGATCGCGGTGATTATCGCCGTTGATAGCATTCATGCGCCGGTCTTTCAGGGCTTGCTTCCCTTCTGGCTGGATCAACTGGTGACGGGCTTATTGTGGTTGTGGTTTATCAATCTGTATAATTTTATGGACGGGATTGATGAGCTCACCCTCACGGAGACCGGCTCTATCGGCATGGGCCTGATGCTGCTGGGCATGCTGATCCCTGATGTGCCGCGCCATATCGCCATCGACGCGGTGATTATTCTGGCGGCGATTGCAGCTTTCTGGCCGCTTAACCGCCATCCGGCGCATGCCTTTATGGGCGATGCGGGCAGCGTGACACTGGGGCTGCTAATGGGCTATTTACTCTTTAAGCTGGCCGCCAGCGGCCATTGGCAGGCGGCGCTGATTTTACCCGCCTATTACCTGATGGATGCGACATTGGTGTTGGGCAAGCGCCTGCTGCGGCGCGAAAAAATCTGGCAGGCGCATTCGCAGCATTATTACCAGCGCGTGGTGCGTGCGGGTTATTCGCACCGCTTTGTGAGCCGCAAAATCCTAACGCTGAATGTGTTTCTGATTGCGCTGGCGTTCATCAGCGTGACGCAGGGGATTTATGCGTTGATCGCGCTGGGCATAGCCTATGCGGCCACGGCGGGATTGCTGATTTATTTTGCCCGCCTGTGCGGCACGCCGCAGGTCGCTCATGTTGAAGCCGCCTAGAGTCTTACGCAATCCGATTGCCGTGCTGCATGATACGGTGATGGCTGCGTTCAGCTTTATTCTGGCGCTGCATTTGCGCTGGGGCGACGCCATGTGGCGGCATGCGCAGGATTTCTGGCTGCACGGTATGATACTCTGTGCGCTGATGATGCTGATACTCACCCTTATCAGCCGCAGCTATCGCGGGCTTTGGCGCTATGTGTCGCTGCGCGATATTACCGATGTCACCAAAATCGCAACCCTCACGATCATATTATTTTATGTCATCTTATTTATGACCACGCGGCTGGAAATGCTGCCGCGCTCGGTACCGGTGATTCAGTGGTTGGTATTGCTAGCGCTGCTCTGTGCGCCGCGTTTTGCCTATCGCGCATTGCATGAGCGCCGCCTGCAATTGCCACGCGGCCAACAGGTGCCGGTGCTGCTGATCGGCGCGACGCCGGATGCCGAATTATTTATCCGCGAATCGATGCGCAGCCCGTCTTTCGCCTATCGGGTCGTGGGGCTGGTGGGCGTGGACCCGACCACGATTGGCCGCAGCATTCACCATGTGCGCGTCTATGGGCAGCTCGAGGAAATCAGCACCGTTTTGCGCAAATTGCGCCGCAAGGATATTCCCCCGCAACGGATGATTATTGCCGACCCGCATTTGGAAGGCGCGCAAATTCGCCATTTGCTACAAGTGGCCGAAGACGAGGCGATTCCCTTAGCACGCATGCCGCAAATTTCAGACCTCACGCGAGGCGATAAAAGCAAATTTGATATTCAGCCGATTGCGGTGGAGGATATTTTAGGCCGCCCGCAAAATGCGCTCGATTGTCAGGCGATGCGTGGCATGATTGCGGGTAAGGCCGTGCTGATAACCGGCGCGGGCGGCTCGATCGGCTCGGAGCTGGTGCGCCAGATTGCCAGCTTCGCCCCGCAGCGGATTATTTTGTTTGAGCTGGGCGAATATAATTTATACGCGATTGATCGCGAATTGGCCGAGCATTTCCCCGATTTGCCACGCAAAGCCATCATCGCCGATGTGCGCAATGAAGAACAAACCCGCATGATATTTGCGGTAGAGCAGCCGGATTTGGTGTTTCATGCGGCGGCGCTTAAACATGTGCCGCTATCGGAGAGTAATGCCGAAGAAGCCATCCTCACCAATATCATCGGCACGCGCCATGTCTGCGATGCCTGCGTCTATGCCAAGGTGGCGCTGATGGTGCAGATTTCGACTGACAAAGCCGTCAACCCGACCAATGTGATGGG
>DITS01000039.1 GCA_002422205.1 Alphaproteobacteria bacterium UBA6178 | reverse complement strand
AGCAGACGTTCGCGCAGATTAATTCTGGCGTGAATGACATGGATAAGCGGTTCAAGCGCCTTAGCGGTGGCTTGAACCGCATTGGTGGGCTGATGGCCACGGCTTTCGTGGGCAAGCAGTTCACCGATACCATCACCAAGTTTGAAAAACTGGAAGCCAGCTTGCGAACGGTTACTGGCTCGGCGGATAATGCCAGTGTAGCTTTTGGCTTCATTGAAAAGTTCGCGGCGGAAACTCCGTTCCAGTTGGAGGAAGTCGTCGATGCTTTCATCAAGCTGAAGGCGCTGGGGCTTACTCCGTCTGAGGATGCCCTCACGTCTTACGGCAACACCGCAACGGCGATGGGGAAATCCCTCAACCAGATGATTGAAGCGGTGGCGGATGCGACTACGGGCGAATTCGAGCGCCTGAAGGAATTCGGCATTAGATCTCGCGTGCAAGGCGAACAGGTGACGTTCACCTTCCAAGGGGTCAACACAACCGTCGGCAAAAATGCCAAGGAAATTGAAGGTTACTTGCGTTCCATCGGCGATGTGCAGTTTGCCGGGGCGATGGATCAGCAAGCAGGCACGCTCAATGTGGCACTCTCCAACATGGGTGATTCCTTCGCCAAGCTGGTAAAAGCCATTGGCGATGCAGGCCTGACTGACATCCTGATTTTCATTGCCGATAAGGTGCGCTGGCTGGCGCAGGTGATTACGGATTCCATCGAACCGTTCGGGCTAGGCTTTAAGGCTTTCATTGCGGAGGTGATAAAGTTCGGCAACCTGTTCATTGCCGTATTCAAAGGCGTGGGCGATGCGTTTACCGCATTCGGCGACGCTATCTCAAACCGCTTTGAGGCGCTGGGACAGGACTTAAAGAACTTCGTGGAAAACCCGTTGGGCGGTATTTCCTTCGAGAATACACGCAAGGCGCTGGAAACCGGCCTCGGCCAAGTCATGAGCCAAGCCTTCGATAAGGCGCTGACGGAAGCGAAACAGTTCAACGCTGACATTGACGCGCAAATCCAAGATGCGGCCATGAAAATCGTGGATGCGCGAAATGCCAAGAACAAATCGCTCGATAGCCTGTTTCAGGAAACCAAAGAGCCGGAAAAGGTCAAAGAAACGGCCAAGGAAGTGAAGTCCTTCAATAAGCTCCAGCAGGAGGCGCAGCGCATCATTGAGGCAACGCGCACGCCGCTGGAGAACTACAATAAGGAAATGTCGCAGCTGAACCAGCTGTTGGAGAAAGGCTACATCAATCAGGAAACCTTCGGGCGTGCGACCGAACAAGCAGCGGAACGCTTGAATAAATCCACGAAAAAGACAGGCGAAACGATTGAAGGTGAATTCGACAAGATTGGCGAAAGCATGGAAGGCACGATTGCCGACTCGCTGGATGCCATCAGTGGCCGCTTCGATAGCTTCGGCGATTTCTTTACCGGGATGCTCTCCGACCTGAACCGCTCACTGCTGAAATGGGCGCTGAATGACCTCGGCATCACCGGCAAAGGTGGCTTCATCGAGGATATTTTTGGCTCGATCAAAGGCATTTTCGGTGGCGGTGGTAGCAGCGGCGGTGGTGGCTTGGGTGGAATCCTTGGCGGTATTGGCGATTTCTTCGGCGGCTTCTTCGCTGATGGCGGCAGGCTGAAACCCGGTCAATTTGGCGTGGTTGGCGAACGCGGTCCCGAACTCGCATACGCCGGGAATGCACCGCTGAATATCACGCCGAACAGCGCACTTGGTGGCGGTTCGCCCATCACAGTCAACATGAACGTGCAAACACCCGATGTTCGCAGCTTCCGGCAAAGCCAAAGCCAGATTGCGGCAGACATGGCGCGTTCAATCGAACGAGCAAGGAGAAACCTATGAGTTTCGTAGAAACCCAGTTCCCCACCGACATCAGCTACGGCGCGAATGGTGGTCCGATGTTTATGACGGATGTGGTGACCACTGTATCCGGGCATGAGCAGCGCAACAGCAAATGGAGCCAAGCGCGTGCGCGGTATAATGCCGCCTCGGGCGTTAAAACCGAAACGCAATGGCAGGTGCTGATTGCCTTTTTCCGTGCGCGGCGTGGCAAGGCGGTGGGATTCCGCTTCAAGGATTGGAGCGACTTCAAGGCGGTGAACCAGCCACTGCAATCCCTCGGCGATGACGAATACCAGCTGGTGAAGCGGTATGTCAGCGGCGCAGTGGTGTCGGAGCGCATTATCAGCAAGCCGGTCGCTGGCACGGTGAAGCTCTACAAAAACAGCATCCTGCAAGTAAGCGGCTGGAGCGTGGATACGGCCACCGGCATTATCACCACCGCCCATACTGGCACGCTTACGGTGGATTTTGAATTCGATGTGCCGGTGCGCTTCGATACGGACGAGCTGGGGCTTTCGATGGATAGCTTCAATGCGGGTAGCTGGAACAACATTCCGCTGATCGAGGTGCGCGTATGAGAGTGATTTCACCGCAGCTTGAGGCACATTTCGCCAGTGACATGACCACGCTTGCCACTTGCTGGAAGATTATCCGGCTGGATGGCGAGGAATTGGGCTTTACCGATCACGACCAGGTATTGACCGTTGATGGGCTGGATTACGATTCCATCGCTGGGTTCACACCGACCACGGTGGAGAGCAAATCCAACATGAGCGTGGATAATTTGGAGGTCGAAGGCCAGACATTCCCCTCCAAAATTACAGAATCCGACCTGCTGGCCGGGATGTATGACTATGCCGAGATTGAGATTTTCACGGTCAATTATGAAGACCTGAGCGAAGGAAAACTGGTGGTGAAGCGTGGGCGGCTGGGCGAAGTGACGCTCAACCAACAGCTTTTCACTGCTGAGGTACGCGGCCTGACTCAGCACTTAAGCCAGACCATCGGCGAAGTGTATTCACCATCCTGCCGCGCCGTGCTGGGGGATGCACGGTGCAAGAAATCGCTCACTGGCTTCACCATCACCACGACCGTCACGGCGGTCACCAGTAACCAGACTTTCACCTCCTCGGCGCTCACGCAGGCGGCAGGGTATTTCACGGGCGGCGAAGTCGAATGGACGAGCGGCAATAACGACGGGCGGCGCATGGAGGTGAAGGAATTCGCCTCCGGGCAGCTGGTGCTGGCGCTGCCGATGGGGAAATCCATCCAAGTCGGTGATGGGTCCAAGGTAATCGCCGGGTGCGACAAAACCCGCGAAACCTGCCGCACCAAGTTCAGCAACATTCTTAATTTCCGGGGAGAGCCGGACGTGCCGGGGGTCGATCAGCTGCTGATGACCGCAGGCACGATGGATAAAGGCAATCGCAATGGCTAGGGTTTCATCATCGCAAATCGTCGTGCAGGCACGCACATGGCTTGGCACGCGGTATCACCATCAAGGGCGGCTTAAGAAATCGGCGGCGGGTCCGGGCGGTGTGGACTGCATCGGCCTGATTGTTGGTGTGGCCGATGAGCTGGGCTTGCAAGATGGCGCTGGGAATCCGCTCTCGCGTGCGGATGAAACCGATTATTCCATGTACCCGGAGCGTGGGCGGCTGGTGGGCTGCATCGAGAAATACCTGCGTCCCATACCGCTCGATAAAATGTCCGAAGGCGACGTGCTATTGTTTCGCACGTTCAAAGACCCACAGCATGTGGCGCTGCTTTCCATTTATCCGACGGGCGGTCTTGGCCTGATTCATTGCAATTCCAGTGCTGGCCGGGTGGTTGAGCAGCCGCTTTCCGACACATGGCGGCGAATGCTGACCCATGCCTACCGTTTCAAAAACAAACAACTGCAATCCCTGAAATAGAGCAACCTCATGGCTGATATAGTCCTACCTGTCGTTGGCGGCGTGACCGGCTTTGTGCTGGGTGGTCCGTCCGGCGCTGTCCTCGGCGCGAATCTCGGCGGCATGGCGGCGGGGATGTTTTTCCCGAAAACCCAGCGCGTTCAGCTGCCAGCGCAAGAAGGACCACGCCTCGCTGACCTCCGGGCGCAAGTTTCCACCTACGGCAATATGATTCCCAAAGTGTTCGGAACGATGCGGCTGGCCGGAAACGTCATCTGGTCAACGGACATCAAGGAAGTTCGCACCGAAACCACCAGCACGCAGACTTCCAGCGGTGGCGGTAAAGGTGGCGGCGGTGGCGGCGGAAAAACCACCACGAGCCAGACCACGATCACCTACAATTATTTCGTCACGCTGGCGATTGCCATTTGCGAGGGTCCGATTGATGAAGTCATCCGCGTATGGGCGGATAGCAAGGTGCTGACGGAAGACGTTCTGTCGGCCTCCCAAGGCAAATACAACGTGCATTTCGGCGATGAAACGCAGGATGTGGACGACATCATCGCCAAGTATCTGCCTGCGGGAACCATTCCGGCCTATCGTGGCCGCGCCTATGTGGTGATCGAGGACTTTCCGCTGGCTGAATACGGCAACCGCATTCCTAATTTTACGTTTGAGATTCGCCGCACGCTGAAATTCAGCCCCAGCGTTGAGGAAAAAGTTAAAGACATCGTGATAATTCCCGGTGCTGGCGAGTTCGTCTATAGCACGCAGAACACCACCAAGCAGGATGGCTATTACGCCTATTTCGGCGGGGCGTTCACGCCGAGCGGCGAAAAGAAAACCCTCAACATGCACAATTACGAGGGCAAGGCCGATGTATTGGTGGCTATCGACCAGCTGATAAAGAACCTGCCGAACCTCGAATGGGTGGCGGTGGTTATCACATGGTTCGCCACCAGCACTGATGCCGGGGCTTGCACCATCATTCCCAAAGTGGAGTTTCAAGGCACAACGCAGGTGTTGCCGCAGGATTGGAGCGTGGCCGGTATCAGCCGCGCTTCTGCTTCGGTGGTGCTGAATTTCGGCGATGGGAAACCGACTTATGGCGGCACACCTTCCGACCATACGGTGGTGCAGATATGCGCGGAGCTGAAAGCCCGTGGCCTGAACGTGATGCTCTATCCCATGATTTTCGTGGATACCATCACGCCGGAACCGAAACCTTGGCGCGGTCGTATCGTTCCCGCCAATGCCACCGATGCAAATAACTGGTTCACCAAAACCAACGGCTACAATGCGTTCATCATGCACTATGCCAATTTGCTGAGTGGCGATGTGGATGCGTTCGTTATCGGCTCGGAACTGGTCGGCATGACCAGCTTTACTGATTCGCCGGGAAGCTATCCCGCCGTTTCTAAGCTGGTGACGCTAGCAGGCAGTGTGAAAGCCGCCATGCCGGGAACCATCATCACCTATGCCGCTGATTGGAGCGAATATCATAGCCGTGGCGGGTGGTTTAACCTCGACCCGTTATGGGCATCGTCCAATATCGACGTGGTGGGGATTGATAGCTATTTCCCGATTACGCCCGACCTGCCGCAGGTGCAGATCACGCCAGAAATCATCGCCGAGTATTGGGAGAAAGGCGAAGGCTGGGATTATTACTTCCTCGATTCCGTCGCACGCACTGGGCAGACCAGCTATGGCGGCAATGCGGCCTATGCGTGGAAAAACCTCGAATACTGGTGGAAAAATACCCACACCAATCCGAATGCTGTAACGACCGGATGGACTTCCAAAATGAAGCCCGTCTGGTTTACCGAGTTCGGTTTCCCAAGCGTGGATGGCTGCACCAACCAGCCGAACGTGTTTTACGACCCGACATCGAGCGAGAGCTTCTTCCCGCGTGCCAGCCGTGGCCGCGTGGATTTTCAGGCACAGCGCGTGGCGCTCGATGCAACGCTGGATTATCTGGAAGCCCGTCGGCTGGAAACCGGCAACGCCAACCTTGTGCCGCGCCGCTTTGTGTGGACGTGGGATGCCCGTCCGTTCTCGTTCTGGCCTGACCTTGAAAACGTCTGGCAGGATTCCATCCTTTGGGCGACCGGGCATTGGGTAAACGGCAAGCTGGGTGCATCGACGCTGGGTGCGGTGGTGGCGGAACTGTTCCAAGCCGCAGGCCTGACAGCCTCGGATTATGATGTGACGCGCCTCACTGCCACGCTGGAGGGGTATATCGTCCAGCAGCCCATCACGGTGCGGAATGCTATTGAGCAACTTACAGCCGCGTTCTTTTTCGATGTGGTGGAAAGCGATGGCATCCTGAAATGCGTGCCGCGTGGCAATGCCTCAATCAAGAACGTGCCGGAGGATGATTTAATCCCCGGTGGCAAGGGTGACGCGCAAAGCGTGCTGGAAATCAATTACGCGCAGGAGTTAGAGCTGCCGCAGCGCGTAAACGTGACCTACATCGACCGGCCTTTCAATTACGACCCGGTGACGCAGACTTCCCAGCGTCAGGTGGTGAAAGCGGTCGATCAGGTGACCATGAACCTGCCGATTGTGATGGGCGCGACGCAGGCGAAGAAAGTGGCCGATGTTACGCTTTACGGCACATGGAAGGAGCGCATCAGCTTTTCCCTGAGCCTCCCGCCGAAATATGTGCGGATTGAGCCAACGGACATCATCACGGTGAACGTATCGGGCGTGGCGCATGAAATGCGTGTCGTCAAAACCGATATGGAAGCCAACGGCATGATGAAACTGAGCGCGGTGGCGGAAGACATCAGCTCGTATGACTTCTACACGCCGCCCGGTGAAACCAGCAGCAACATCCAGCCGCCCGTGCTTGTGCCGGGGACGCTGGTGCAATTCATCGACGCGCCACCGCTGCCCGTGGACACAGTGCAGAGCCAAGGTCTGCTGCGTATCGGCGTGGCGGCGGATGGTCCGAACTGGAACGGCGCGGCGATTTATCGCTCCGATGACGGTGGCGAGGATGGCGGCAACACCTTTAGCGTGCTGGCAGGCCTCGATGGGGCGGCAACTTTCGGCGCCATCATCACGGACTTGGCAACGGGCGTGTCCGCAACGTGGGATGAATTCAGCGAGGTGGAAGTGCTGCTAAGTTCCGGCAGCCTTGCCAGTGTCAGCGAATTGGCCGTTTTCAACGGCGCAAATGCGGCGCTAATCGGCGAGGAACTGGTGCAGTTTCAGAATGCCGTGCTGATCGGCGAGAACACATACCGCCTTTCCCGGCTTTTGCGGGGGCGGCAGGGTACGGAATGGGCGATGGGGTTACATGACCCCGGCGACCGCTTCGTTTTGCTTTCTCCGGCGCTTTATACGACCGCAATCGCTAACAACCTAATCGGGCGGGAACTGTATTACAAAACTGTCAGCGTTGGGAACTCGCTGGGTAACACCGACGAGATTGCCTTCACCTATACCGGCAAGAACCTGAAACCGTTCGCCCCGGCGCATGTGACCGGCGTGCGCGATGGCTCTGCCAACCTGACCATCAGCTGGTTGCGTCGCTCCCGCGTGGATGCGGAATGGCGCGACGGGGTGGACATCCCGCTGGGCGAGGAATCAGAACGCTATGAGGTGGAAATCTATAGCGGCCTGACACTCAAGCGAACCCTGACCGCCACCAGCCCGACGGTCGCCTACAGCGCGGCCAACCAAGTGACGGATTTCGGTTCGACGCAAAGCAGCGTGAGCGTGAAGGTCTATCAGTTATCGGCGGTGGTTGGCCGTGGATACCCGGCAATAGCCAGCGTTTAACCTAACTTAATCGGAGAATCCTATGCCTCAGACATCACGTCTGGGCTTGCCTTATATTGTCACAAGCCAAGCCCAAAAAGAAGTGACGCACAACGCCTCGCTCGACATCCTCGATGCGCTGCTTCAGGCCGCGATGGTCAGTGTCAGCGTGAACACGCCGCCCGGTTCACCCGTGGCCGGTGATTGCTATATCGTCGGCACATCGCCCACGGGTGCATGGACAGGCAAAGCAAAGGCGCTGGCTTACTACACCACCGGCTGGAACTTCATTACGCCGTGGGAAGGCCTGACTGTATGGGCGAAGGATGCCAATGCACTTTACACCTATGATGGCACGAACTGGGGCATATCGGTGGCCACGCCGACATCGCTGCAAAACCTGTCCATGCTTGGCGTGAACACCACGGCGGATTCTACAAACAAGCTGGCGGTGGCGAGTGAAGCCATTCTCTTTAACCATGTTGGCGGCGACCTTCAGATTAAGCTGAACAAGAATGCCGCCGGGAACAAGGCTGGCTTCCTGTTTCAAACCAACTGGTCGGCGCGTGCGGAATTCGGGCTGCTGGGGGATGACAACTTCACCCTGAAAGTGTCGCCGGATGGTTCTACGTTCTATGACTCCCTGAAGATGTTGGCCGGTAGCGGTCGTGCGGCGGTAAAAGCGAACGGCTCCGGCCTGAGCGCGGCAGGCTCAAACCAAGGCACAGCTACGGTCATCACAAAGCAGACCAATCAATTTACTACGGTCGGTGCAAGCCAAGGAGCAATCCTCCCATCGCCAGAACAGGGTGAGTTTATCTTTATCGCCAATGCCGGGGCGAACGCGCTCAATGTTTATCCTGCCTCCGGCCACAGCATCAACGCGCTGGCGAATAACGCCGCGTTCTCGATGGCGGTGGGAAAGAACGCCCTGTTTTGGGCAGCCACTTCCAGCAAATGGTACGCGCTTCTGAGTGCTTAACCCCAGCCGCCGCAAGGCGGTTTTTTTATGCCTGAAGCAAAGGAGAAAACGAAATGCCGCCCACCGAAGAGAAAGACATGCAAGCACAGCTGGCCGTGATGAACACGCAAATCCAAACCCTCACCAAAACCGTGGATGGGCTGGTGGAGGAAGTGAAGGCGCTCACTGCGTTAGCAAATCAGGGAAAAGGCAGTCTTCGCACGCTGCTGATCGTCGGAGGGCTTTGGACTGGTCTTGTGGCCTTCCTCAGCTTTGCGGCTGGCAACCTGACTTGGAAATAACACAACCAATGGAGAATCCTATGACGACGAAAGCAGAACATATCGACACGCTGGCACGCACGCTGTATGGCGAGGCCAAACCCCATGACATTCAGGATGCGACCGCCATCGCCTGTGTGGTGATGAACCGGGTGGCGCTTCCCAACTGGCCGGATGACGTGGAATCTGTGTGCATTCAGCCGTATCAATTCAGCTGCTGGAACACCAGCGACCCGAACCGGGCGCGGATATTCAAGGCCAATGGCGCATGGTTCGATAAATGTGTGCAGATTGCCATGAAAGCAGTCGATCATCAGCTGGTTGACCCGACGACTGCCAGCACGCACTACCACACGCCTGCGGTAAAACCTGCATGGTCGCGTGGCAAGAAGCCGGTGTATTTCACCAGCGGCCATGTATTCTTTAACGACATCGACACCAAGCCGCCTGCTACGGCAAAGGATGCACTGAACCAGATTAAGCCTATCGGCAAAACCGATACGATGGTTGCCACCAAAATCGGCGGCGTTGCCAGCGTGGGCATTGGCGCGGTGTCACAGGCCATCGAAACGCTGGAGCCTGCCATGCCACTTGCAACGACGCTAGCACAGGCCGCGCCGTGGGCAATCGTCGCGGTTCTGGCAATGGCGCTGCTTTACATCGCATGGAGCCGTTACCAAGCCCGGAAGGAAGGCAAAATATGATTGCCGCCGTCAAAGCCTTCTTCACCACCAATGCGCTGCGCGTGGCCGCATGGTGCATGGCGGCGCTTTCATTCCTCGGCATTCTGCTGGCGGCTCGTCGCGCCGGTCGGAATGCCGAGCGAGTGGACGCGCTGGAAACGCAATCCGAAAACGTGAGAAAATCCCATGAAGTCCAAGACAAAAACCGCAGCACTCTTGCTGATGGCGACGCTGCTGAACGCCTGCGCGATAAATGGTCGCGTGACTGACAGCTTCTGCGCGGTAGGCAGGCCGATTTACATCAGTAAACAGGACACGCTGACGGATGGCACAGCGCGGCAAATCCTCGATCATAACGAGGTGGGGCGGAAAGTATGCGGCTGGTAAGTTTAGAGCTAACTCCTAAGTGTGCATAAAAGCTTTATGTGATTCTTATAAAATCCCTTAAACATGGAACTGCATTATTATTTAATTTCTGCATGATTAGCTATCTAACATGGAGGAATTTATGCATCATATCAGTGAAGGAATGCGCGAATGTATCCAGCTTTGTTGGGAATGCCGGAGTGAATGCCAGGAAATGCTTTTTAGCCACTGCCTAGAGAGGGGCGGCAAGCATGTTGAAAAAGAGCATGTGAAGCTGATGGCTGATTGTATTCAGGCTTGCCAAACCGCTGCCGATTTTATGACGCGTGATTCTCAGCTACACGCTTCTACCTGCGAAGCCTGCGCCGATGTATGCGATGCATGCGCTGAATCCTGCGAGCGGATTGGCGGCGAGGAAATGAAACGCTGTGCAGAAATTTGCCGCCGCTGTGCGGAAAGCTGCCGTGAAATGTCAAAAACTAAAAACAAAAAGGCGGCTTAATATGAAACAACTTCTCACCGTATCCGCACTGGCTTTAACCCTAGCACTTTCCCCCGTTGCATATGCCGCAAACGATGCAAGCAGCGCTTCCAAAACCACTCAGGCCGCTAAAGCACCTTATGATGTGCAATTTCTTGATACGATGAGCGAGCATCACCGCGATGGCATTAAGATGATGGAGCTGGCGGTGGATAAAGCGCAAAGCGCCGAAATTAAACAAATGGCGCAAAAAGGCATTGATGACCAAACCAAGGAAATTGACGAGCTAAAATCCATGCGTAATGCGAATGCGCCCGAAGCTGTTAATATAAAGCTTCCGGGCATGATGCCGAAAGCGAAAATGGAACAGGATATGGCGAAACTGGAAGCAGCTGCCGGTAGCGACTTTGATAAGCATTTTCTGCAAACCATGATTAAGCATCACGGCGGCGCTGTAAAAATGTCAGATGACGCGATGGCGAAAGCAAAACGTGATGATGTAAAAGTCAAAGCGCAGCAAATCCACGATAAGCAAAAAAGTGAAATTTCCGACATGCAGGAGATGCTTAAGAGGATGAAATGAAGCATTCCCACAACGAGCATCAACACCATTCCATGAAATCACCATATAAGCAGCTGGTGGTGATGACGGTGGTGCATCTCGTCATCATGTATGTGGCAATGTTTGCGATGATTAATCGCGGCGCTTATTTTTACAACAACACCAACATGCTTTATATGGCGGTGCTGATGGCCGCGCCGGTGACGTTATTCATGCTTGTTTCCATGCGGCACATGTACCCGAATCGGAAGCTAAATATTATCATCGGCATTATATTTTTGCTACTTACTATTGGCTCTTATGGCGCTATCCGGGCGCAAACGGGCGTAGGCGATAAGCAATTTCTTCGTGCTATGATTCCGCATCATTCTGGCGCAATTCTGATGTGCCGCGAGGCCGATATTACCGATCAGGAAATTAGCGGCTTGTGCAAAGAAATTATCGACGGTCAGCAGCGCGAAATCGACCAGATGGAAAGCATGTTAAAACGCCTCTAAAGCTTCACATTTCTAAGCCGTAAGCTGTTAACGATCACTGATACAGAGCTTAACGCCATTGCAGCGCTGGCGATGATCGGGCTTAAGAGAATCCCAAATACAGGATAGAGAATACCTGCTGCCACCGGCACGCCCAGTGCGTTATAGACAAAAGCGAAAAACAGGTTTTGCCGGATATTCCTCATGGTGGCGCGACTTAGATGCCTTGCCCGAACAATCCCCATCAAATCACCTTTTACCAACGTAATGCCAGCGCTTTCCATCGCCACATCCGCGCCGGTTCCCATTGCAATGCCTACTTCGGCTTGCGCCAGTGCGGGAGCGTCATTTATCCCGTCGCCCGCCATTCCAACTTTGCGGCCTTGCTCCTGTAATTTTCGAACCGCCGCATTTTTTTGGTCGGGCAGTACATCGGCTTCCACTTCGTCAATTCCCACTTTTTTTGCTACCGCCATTGCCGTGGTTTTGTTATCGCCGGTAATCATGACTATACGCAAGCCATCGGCCTTGAGCAGCTTGATGGCTTCTATCGTAGTGGCCTTGATCGGGTCGGCCACCGTGATAATGCCAGCGGCTTTACCATCTATTGCTAAAAACATCGCGGTATGACCTTGCGCCCTATAAGCGTCGGCTTGGGTTTTAACCCCTGTGGAATCCACCTTGAGCGATTCCAGCAACGCCAGATTTCCCAAGCCTACTTTTTTTCCGTCAATCGTGCCTGTCACACCCTTGCCGGTGATGGATTGGAAATCATCGGCCTTAACCAGCTTCGCGCCTTTTGCTTCCGCGCCTTCCACAATAGCAGCAGCTAAAGGATGTTCGCTGCCGCGTTCCAAACTTGCGGCTAAAGAAAGCACGGTGAGTTCGTCAAAGCCTTCCGCTGGCACCACATTCATGAGCTTAGGTTTTCCCTCGGTCAATGTGCCAGTTTTATCGACAATCAGCGTATCTACTTTTTCAAAAGCTTCGAGCGCTTCGGCGTTTTTAATCAGCACACCGGCTTTAGCGCCCCTGCCGGTTCCGGCCATGATCGACATAGGTGTGGCAAGGCCCAAGGCGCAAGGGCAAGCAATAATCAGCACCGCTACCGCATTGAGGATGGCATAGCCTAAGCGTGGTTCCGGCCCGTAAATTCCCCATATGACAGCGGCGATGATCGCCACTAAAATAACCGCTGGCACAAAATAACCAGCTACCGTATCGGCAAGCCGTTGAATCGGTGCGCGGGTACGCTGCGCCTTGCTCACCATATCGACAATTTGTGCCAGCATGGTTTCACTGCCTACACGCTCGGCCCGCATGGTAAAACTGCCCGTACCGTTAATGGTGGCTCCGGTGACTTTATCGCCCGGAGATTTTTCCACTGGCATTGATTCGCCGGTAATCATGGATTGGTCAACAGAGCTATTGCCTTCCAGCACTACGCCATCAACCGGCACTTTATCGCCAGGGCGCACCCGCAGCACATCACCTTTATGCACATCGGCAAGCGGGATATCTTCTTCCGTACCGTCTGCGCGAATCACCCGCGCTGTTGCCGGTGCGAGATTCATAAGCGCCCGCATTGCGCTTGAAGTTTGAGCGCGAGCTTTCAGTTCCAGCACTTGCCCCAGCAATACTAGCGCAGTAATAATTGCTGCTGGTTCAAAATAAACCGCTGGCGATTCCATATCCCCCAGCATTCCTGCTAGCAGTTGCGGCGCAAGCGTGACAATGACGCTATAAATATAGGCAACACCCACGCCAAGGCCAATAAGCGTAAACATATTCGGGCTTTTATGCTTGAGGGACTGCCAAAAACGAACGTAAAACGGCCAGCCGCACCACAGCACCACCGGCGTAGATAAAACCAGCTGCAGCCAAATCGCCGTGCGGCTCATGATAAATTCATGCAAGCCGCCTGTTGTTAGATGCGCTCCCATTCCTAAAAACAGCAACGGAATCGAAAGTGCCGCCGCTATCCAAAACCGGCGGGTCATATCTTTTAATTCAGGGTCAGCGCCATCATATTCCGCGATGTTTTCCGGCTCCAACGCCATGCCGCATTTTGGGCAAGTGCCGGGGCCAACCTGCCGCACTTCGGGATGCATCGGGCAAGTGTAGATAATGTCCTTGCCGGTAGGGGGCTGAGTGACGGTTATGGGCTTGCTATGGCCACCGCAACAACTGGCTTTTGGCTTTGCAGGATTAGTATATTCGCTGGGGTTCGCCTTGAATTTCTCTAAGCAACTTTTGCCGCAAAAATGATATTCAATATCGCCCAACTGGTAGTGATGCGGCGTTTTCGCCGGGTCAACATTCATTCCGCATACCGGGTCTTTCACGGTATCGGCGGCGGGGGCTTGGTGATGGGTGTGATGATCGTGTTTCATATATTTTTACATTAAACGATGAGCGATAAAGGCGAAATAGAAGCCTAATAAATACATAATAAGGGAGAACAAAAAGATACCCAAGCTAAAGCGGCGCATGCGCGTGCAAACCTTGGCTTTCAGTGGGTCGGCAGGGCATGGCGCATTGCGTGTGATATAGCGCATGACGCCGGAAACCGTGAGCATGATACCAGCAAAGATAAACAAACCCACCTTATGCTCGGAAAGCCATATCAGCTGAGGAAAAGTGCTAACCAGTCCGATCACCGCCGCGCCCGCGCCGATAGAAACCAGTAAGGCCGGTAACGCACAGCAAAACAGCGTGCCGAAAGAACCGAACAAGGCGATGGTAGAAACCAAGCCGGATGCTGCGCGTTTTTCCGTGTGCATTATTTTTCTCTCGCAATGTTAGTAACGGTATAGCCGGAATCCGTAAGCAACTTCGTTACGGTTGCGTCATCCATATTTTGATCAGCTTTCGTATGAACAGTGACCAGCTGATGGTCTAAATCAACCTTCACGTCCTCCACGGCGGATTCCGCCCTAAAAGTCTTTTCAATGCCGGTGGCGCAGAAAGAGCAAACCAAGCCGTTGACGGTTGCCTTGATAGTTTCGGCGCTGGCAGCGCTTGCCATCATCGAAAATACAGCGGCGGTAAGTAAAAGTTTTCTCATAATTTCCTCCTTAGAATTGTAATACCCAGTTGAACATGACGTGATCGTTGCTGCTGTAACCAGCCTCAACCAACGTGGTTTTGTAGAAGAAGCGCACCAGCGGCGTGACCACCACGTTATCTTCCTTGGATGGGTGATGATCGACTTGCACCATCAGCCAAGTATTTAAGTCCTCATAATTGGCAAGATAGGGCGCAAAGCCTACACGCGCCCGCTGCCATACGGATTTTTCAATATCACCCGCATACATGCCGCGAATTTCGTAAGAGGTGAAAATGCGGCGTGTTTCGTAATCGGCAAGAATCCCCGTCCATGCCGAAAATTCATCATCGCCCTTAAAGCGCGACACGCCCGCCCCGGTCATGCTAAAAATATTGCCCTGCGCTCCGGGAAAGTTCCACCGCTTGATAAGGTAATTCACCTGCGGCCCTACAGTGGTAAAATCCATGTCGCCGCTTTCCTTCTTTGCATACAGCCCGACCGCGACTTTTGGGTTGATGGTATAATCTAATGAAAGCGTTTTGCCGGTTTCGTCATTTTCCTGCATCACCATGAAGCCATCGACATAGGAAATAGGCTTGGCTTCCGCTGGGTCGGCCGATAAACCCGCCACCACAGCTACAAGCGCCAGCACCGCCAGCGACTTTACCTTTTTCTGTATGTGATCGAGTATCGGACAGGCTTTTGCACTGGTGCTATCGCCGGGACAATTTTTCACCAGTTGGGAAAGCACCTTTTTGATTTCTTTAAGCTCAAGTATTTTGGCTTCTGCTTCCATGATTTTGCCCTCAGTCTGCTTCAATACTTCCGCGCAGCTGGCTTGATCGGAGGTGCTTAAGGTGAGCAGCTGGCGGATCTCAACCAGCGTAAAATTTAGTGCCTTGGCACCGCGAATAAAGCGAATGACATTCACTGCGTTATCCTCATACAGCCGATAGCCAGCGCGAGAACGCGAAGACGCTTTAATCAGTTTCATCTTCTCGTAATAACGCAACGTATCCGCCGTTGTACCGGTCATTTCTGCCAATTTTCCGATGGTCAATTGATTCATAAGCTGCTCACTTTTTCTTATTATACACCTTGGAGCATACTCCAAGGTCAAGGCACTATTTTACAGAACCATATTTTTTAAGGTTTGCTTCGTTTTCAAAGTAATAGACAGTTCCATCCGGAGCCGCGCCTATGGTGGCCGTCGCTTTATCAACCGACTTTTTGCTTACCGGGTCAACAGCGTTTCTAGCCTCTGCGCTTTTCTCCAGTTTTTCCTTACACATCGGGCAGCAGCCGTAATAGGTCTTGCCATTCACGGTCACAGGAATTTGCGCCTTGTCGAACAGCTTGTTGTTAATCATGCAGACATATTGCGGTTCCACTTTCTTAAGCGTGGTATTGGCCTGGGCACTTAGCGAAAATCCACCAATGAGCGCGATAAGCACGAATGCGAGAAATTTTTTCATAGAAAATCCTTTTGGTTTATGTGGGTCTGCGCCGCATCCCCTGACACGGCGCAGATACACGGTTATTTTTTCTTCAAGCTATTGATAACGTAATCATCCTTGCCTTGCGGCTTAAGAGTGAATGTCACCGCGTCACCGGCTTTCACGCTCGATAGGTCAACGCTGCTATCGGTGGTGAACATCATGGTCATCACCGGCCAATTAAGCGCTTTAATCGGGTCATGCTTGATTTTGACGCTGTTCTTTCCGGCATCAACGCTCACTACTTGCCCCGTGGCTTGAACATCGCCACCGGCAGTAGGTTTAGCGTCAGCAGCGGAGCCATCTTCCAGCTTTTTTGTTAGCTTATGGTGATCCATTGCTTTTGTTTCACCGGCTTTAGATGCAGCGCCTACTATCAGCGTTCCTTCCATGCCTAGCTGCTCGTGAGCGTGGCAATGAAACTTGTAAGTGCCGGGAACGGTGAAGGTGTAAGAAAACTTGTCACCTTTCTTTTCCTGCGTGGGACTCATAATCATTTCGTCCACCTGCTTCGGAACATTCACAAACATTACATCGTGTATTTCGTCCTGCGCATTGATAAAAGTAACCGTATCGCCCGGCTGGATGGTCAATTTATCTGGTGAAAAGAAATGCTGCTTTTTAGCATCATAGTCGGTCACTTCCTTGATGGTGTATTCCTTGGCGAAAGCGGGCGTGGCAGCCAGCATTAGCGCGGTAGTCAGTAATAGTTTTTTCATTTTATTCTCCTTAAGTGGGTTGATAATTAAAACATAAGCCGGAGGCCAATAGCGCCGACCAGCTCATCCTTTTCCTCGCCATCGTGTTCAGCAATGGAAGCGGTTTCACCGAATTTCCGGCCATAGTGAATATCTATGTACGGTGCGAATTTCCGGGTGAATTCATAGCGGGTTTGAAGCCCGATTTTGCCGTCCGATACGCCAGCGCCAATCTCCTGCTCAGGCACGTCCTGCGCGGAAAGATTAACTTCAAGGTAAGGCTGCAAAATGAGTTTTTGCGTAAGGAGCAAATCGTTTTCCTGACGCAGCCGCGCTGTCACGTCACCATGTTCGCTTACGAACAGATGCGCTTCGGTTTCAAAGAAATAACGCGCAAGGCCGTTGAAACCCGCAACAAAATAGGCGTTGCCACGCGGCTCGAAATCATAGCGGATACCAGCCTGTGCATCCCAAAAGGTGGAGATGTTGCGGCTGTAAAGCGCCCACACTTCGGCTTCTTCCAATTCGCCATCGGTATGTTCACCTTCGGATTTAATCCATAGCTTGTTTTCATCCGTGCCAATCCAGCCATCCAAATCCCAACTGGATACGCTTTCGCCGCGATTAACGCCGGTATCGGCCTCAAGCCGGAACATATGGAAAACTTGCCCGCCATGCTCTTTTTGCATGTCATGCCCGGTCATATCGGCCATATCTTCCGCCGTGCCTGGGCCTTGCGCCAATGCTGGCATCGCCAGCGACAACGTAAGGCATGAGGCCATGAGTAAAGTTTTAATGCCCTGCATGATGGCCTCCGCTGGTTGGGGTTGAAGGGGTTTCTGGCGGAGGCGGCATGTCTTTAGCATCGAATTTAGCGACCACCACCTTGTTCATCATACCCGCCATCATGTGGTAGAGCAGATGGCAGTGGAACGCCCACTCACCAGGCTGGTCGGCTGTTACCAGCACCGAGTAAGAGCCTCCGGGCGGCACAATCACCGTATGCTTGTTAGGCAGCTTTTCGGCGGGCTGGCCGTTTTCCAGCTGCACGAACATGCCATGCAGGTGCATTGGGTGCGCCATCATGGTTTCATTGGTGAAGCTTAAGCGCACACGTTCGCCGTAACGCAGCTTGATCGGTTCGGCATCTGAGAATTTCTTGCCGTTGATCGTCCAGATGAAGCGCTCCATATTGCCGCCTAGCTTCACATCGATGACGCGCTGCGGCTTGCGCGTATCTTTCTGAATTCCGGCATAGCGCAGATCGGCATAGGAAAGCGCCTTATCGCCTTCCGGCGTTCCGGTTTTCGCCCAGCCGCTAATCATATCGGCGGGGGTCATTTCCATATCCGGGTCATCCTTCATCATCATGTCCATATTCATATCGGCCATGGTGAGTAAGGCGCGTTCGCGCGGCTGCGGAGTTTCCCCGCGCTGCCCCTCGCTGGTGGCAAGCGTACCGATAGCAAAGCCGCTGCGGTCAATCGACTCGGCGGCGATGGTGTAGGCTTTACTGTCCTGAGGGGTGACAATCACATCGTAGGTTTCAGCCGGTGCGAAGCGGAATTCATCAACCGCTACCGGCTCCACATCTTGCCCGTCCGCTTGCACTACGCTCATTTTCAGGCCCGGAATCCGCACATCGAAAAACGACATGGCGGAAGCATTGATAAAGCGCAGGCGCACGCGCTCACCGGGTTTGAATAAGCCCGTCCAGTTTTGTTCCGGGGATTTGCCGTTTACGAGGAAGATATAGCCCGAAACGTCGGCTAAATCGGTGCGGGCCATTCGCATTTCGCCCCAATGCTTGGCATCAGTCCACGCCCTATCAAAGCCACGCTTTTCTACATCATTGAAGAAATCGCCAAGCGTAAGGCGGCGATTGGCGTAAAAATCCGAAGCCTTTTTAAGATTACCCATCACTTCATCGCCATCCTCGGTAATGAAATCCGACAGCACCACGATATAATCGCGCTCGGCCTGAATCGGGTCTTTACCTTTAGGGTCAACGATGATGGAGCCGTAAAGCCCATCCTGTTCCTGCGCCGCGCTATGGGCGTGATACCAGTAGGTTCCGGTCTGCTTTAGCGGGAAACGATAGGTGAAGGTTTCACCGGCCATAACGCCGTGAAAGCCATTGAAGGTAGGCACGCCATCCATTTCACCCGGCAGAATCAGCCCGTGCCAGTGGATAGAGGTTCCAACGTCCATTTTATTCGTGACATGTATTACCGCTTCATCGCCTTCGGTGAAGCGAAGGGTTGGTGCGGGAATGCCGCCGTTGACGGTAACTTTCTTAAGCGGCGTGCCGGTGATGTTCACGGGCAAGCGCTCGACGGTTAAATTGTATTCGATGGTTTTGGCGTATGCCGGTGCGGAGAGAACCCCTACCATAAGCAGCGCCACCATCCATAGATGATGTAATCGCATAACTAATCCTGATTAGCGTTGAAATGAAACGCCATGTGCAAGACGCACTGGTGGCGTGAACAGCTAAAGGATTAGGCTCGGGGAGGACGTTTTAAGCGGCTAGGTAGCGCAGAATCGACAATCTGATTGTCGAAGCCAAAAACGCTGCTGCTGGCGGTTGGGGAAAGTAGTGGAACTCCACCATTGCCGAGAAATTGGGATAGTCCGTTATGGCAAGTGCCGCCGATGCATTTGCACATGCCTTTATCGCAGCATTTGTCCGATGCACCTTTATCATTTTGCACGGTTTTATTCGCATCTGCTTTCGCTTCGCCATGACCGTGGCAGTCATGCCCTTTAGCGGCTTCGGTAGATTCGGCTTTTAGAGGCACGGCACTATCATGAGGCATAGCATGCGCTGTTAATGACGCGAAACTCGTGGTAATCACGAACGCCAAAATCATAACGATGCTAATTAAATATCTCATGGCACTAATTATAATAAGATACTAGATTACTGCAATATTTATTCATAACGAAGTACCAGTTTGTATTAATTCATTTTTCGCGGATTGAATAATGCGCCACGCGCCAGATACAGCCAACCAGCCGAGAATGGCGGCGACGATAATATCTGGCCATATGGTACTGGAGGCGAACACGCCAGCGGCGGCGATCATCACGGCGATGTTACCGATGGCATCGTTGCGGCTGCATATCCAAACGGATTCGCGGTTGCTATCGCCGCCACGGTATTTGTAGAGCAGCACAGCACAACCGACATTGACTGCCAACGCAACCGCACTGATAACTGCCATAATAAGGGGTTTTGGCAGTTCAGGCTGTAGGGCGTGGTGGAGTGTTTCAAACGCCACCCACAGCCCCACCAAGCCCAAGGAAATGCCTTTGAACAGCGAAGCCTTGGCACGCTGGCGAAGCGATTGATTTAGCACATAGAGGCTGATGCCATAATTGGCGGCATCGGAGAGAAAATCGGCGCTGTTGGCCAGCAGTGAAACAGAATGCGCGGCGTAGCTTGCTATCATCTGCGCCACAAACATCACCGCGTTAGCAATCAAGCATATCCACAGCACCTTGCGGTATTCTGCCGATACGCCTGATTGCCCGCTTTCATTGCAATGGTCGTGGCAGCCGCTCATAAATCCCCCTTCGCCAGCAGGTCACGGGCAAGGTTGAACCGTTTGTAAATGGCGGGTAGCACCAGCAACGTCAGGATGGTTGCGGTGATGAGTCCGCCGATCACCACTGTCGCCAGCGGCTTTTGCACTTCCGCGCCAGCACCCGTGGCAATCGCCATCGGCACAAAGCCCAAGGAAGCAACGAGTGCGGTCATCAGCACGGGGCGGAAGCGGGAAAGCGCACCTTCGATGATGGCTGTGTTCGCCTCGATGCCTTCGCGCACCAACTGGTTGATGCGGGTAATCATCACCAGCCCGTTCAGCACCGCCACACCTGAAAGCGCGATTAAGCCCACCGCCGCCGAGATAGAGAACGGCATCCCGCGCAGCCAAAGGGTGATAATGCCGCCCGTGAGTGCCAGCGGCACGCCAGAGAACACCAGCAGAGCTTGCTTCACAGAACCAAGCGCAGTGAACAGCAGCAGGAAAATCATGAAGAAACAGGCTGGCACAACCACGCCGAGCCGAGCCTTGGCTTCTTCAAGGTTTTTGAATTGCCCACCCCATTCCAACCAGTAGCCAGCAGGGATTTGCACCTTGCTGCCGATAGCGGCTTGTGCGTCTTTCACGAACGAGCCGATGTCGCGTCCGCGCACGTTGGCTTGCACCACCACGCGGCGTTTGCCGTTCTCACGACTAATCTGGTTGGGTCCGTCCGTGATTTCCAGCTTCGCCACCTGCTTGAGTGGGATATAAGCTGGGCGGGCATGCGGCTGGCCACCGATGCGGTCTGCCATGTTATCGTCATCGACGGGCAGCAACACGGGCAGGTTTTCCAGTACGCTGAGGTCTTGTCGCATGTTATCTGGCAAACGCACCAAAATATCGAAGCGGCGATCCCCTTGGAAAACCAAGCCAGCCTCGCGGCCACCGACGGCAATCGCCAGCACGTCGAGTACATCACTGACATTCAGGCCGTAACGAGCGATGGCGTTTTTATCCAGCTTCACTTCCAACATAGGAAGGCCGCTGGTTTGCTCCATCTTCACATCCGCGCTGCCTTCAACGGATTTGAGCGTTTGCACCAGCTGGGCTGCGGTTTTCTCCATCACGCCAAAATCATCGCCGTAAATCTTCACCGCCACATCCGAACGCACGCCCGAAATCAGCTCATTGAAGCGCATTTGAATCGGCTGGGTGAATTCGTAGTTGTTCCCCGGAACGTCAGACACAGCTTTGTTGATTTTCGCAATGATTTCTGATTTTTCGATACTGGAGTCAGGCCACTGGTCTTTGTCTTTCAGAATGATGAATGTATCCGATACGTTTGGCGGCATCGGGTCAGCGGCCATTTCCGCCGTACCCGTTTTAGAGAATACAAACTCCACTTCTGGCACGCTGCTTACCGCTTTTTCCACGGCAAATTGCAACTCCTGCGACTGCGTCAGCGAGGTGGAAGGAATCCGCATCGCGTGCATGGCGATGTCTTTTTCATCGAGCGTCGGGATGAATTCCTGCCCCATCGTGGAAAACAGCACGAGGGAGAATACAAAGCCGCCAGTGGCCGCGCCGATGATTTTAAGCGGCGCATTGAGTGCCCAATGCAAGGCGGGTTCATACCAGCCTTTGGTTTTATGAATAATGCGGCTTTCTTTTTCCTCCACGTTGCCTTTGACGAAAATGGCAATCATGGCGGGGACAAAGGTGAGCGACAGCACGAAGGCGGCGATCAGCGCAAAAATCACCGTCATCGCCATTGGCTCGAACATCTTGCCTTCCACACCGCTGAAGGTCAGCAGCGGGATATATACCATGATGATAATCGCCTGACCGAATACGGAAGGCTGAATCATCTCGCGGCTGGCCACCATCACTTCATGCAAGCGTTCTTGCAGGGTGAGTATTCGGCCTTCATGGTGCTGGCGATGCGCCAAGCGGCTCAGGCAGTTCTCGGTGATAATCACCGCACCATCCACGATCAGCCCGAAATCAAGCGCACCAAGGCTCATGAGATTGCCACTGATGCCAGCACGAATCATACCCATGCTGGTCATCAGCATGGAAAGCGGGATGACGAGCGCGGTAATCAGCGCGGCGCGGAAGTTGCCTAGTAGCAAAAACAAAATCACGATGACGAGCAATGCGCCCTCAGCCAAGTTTTTCTGTACCGTGCCGATGGTGCGATCCACCAGCTTAGTGCGGTTCAGCACCGTTTTGGCGTGGATACCTTCGGGCAGTGATTTGTTGATTTCCGTGATTTTTTCATCCACGGCTTGCGATACGGTGCGGCTATTTTCGCCAATCAGCATGAGTGCCGTGCCAACCACCACCTCGTAGCCATTTTCAGAAGCCGAACCCGTGCGGAGTTCCTTGCCGATGCCCACGGTCGCAATGTCTTTCAGGTAAATGGTGATGCCGCCACGGTTCGCCACCACGATATTGCCGATCTGCTCGGCATTTTCGATACGCCCATCCGCCCGCACCACATAGGCTTCGCCGCTACGCTCAATATAGCCAGCGCCAATGCTGGTGTTGTTACGCTCCAGCACATTGACCACATCTGAGAAACTTAAACCCAAAGCCACCAGTTTTTCAGGGTTGGGTTGCACATGGTATTGTTTCACATAACCACCAATGGCATCGACACCCGCCACACCCTTCACGCCTTTCAGCTGAGGGCGGATAATCCAGTCCTGCACCGTGCGGAGGTAGGAAGCCAGTTCAACATCCGAGTTCATGCGCTGGCCTTCGGGTGTTAAATAACTACCATCGGATTGCCAGCCAGCTTTTCCATCCTTAATTTCCGCGCCTTTGCCGCGTAGATGTTCATATTCCACCGTCCACATGTAAATTTCGCCAAGGCCAGTCGAAATTGCGCCCATCTTTGGGTCAACGCCTTCGGGCAGGCTTTCTTTTGCTTCCGCAATGCGTTCATTCACCTGAGCGCGTGCAAAATAAATATCCACGTCATCGCGGAATACGGCAGTCACCTGAGAAAATCCGTTGCGTGAAATCGAGCGGGTATATTCAAGACCAGGAATACCCGCTAGTGCGGTTTCCACGGGGAATGTCACCTGCTTTTCCACTTCCATTGGCGAAAACGCAGAGGCAGTGGTGTTGATCTGTACCTGATTGTTGGTGATGTCTGGCACGGCATCAATCGGCAGATTTTTAAGTGAGTACATACCAAACACCGCTACCGCCAATGTAAGCAGTGCGATCAGGTATCGGTGATGAAGGGAAAACCCTAAAATACGTTCAATCATGGCTCTATCCCCTAGATTCTAGTGTTCGTGTTCCGCACCGGCTTTGCCGATGTCGGCTTTCACCACGAAGCTGTTTTTAGCGACGTAATGCTGGCCAGCCGTGAGGCCGCTTTTGATTTCCGTCCATGTCGCATCGCTCATGCCTGTTTCCACAGGTCGCGCTTTGAAAGTGCCGCCATCTTCGCGCACAAACACCACCGTGTTGCCTTCCATGCGCTGGATTGCTTCAGTTTTTACTGCAAGCGGGGCTTCTTTTTCCGATAGCACTACATCGGCGCGAATATTCATGCCCGAACGCCAGTGGTTATCGGCATTCTCAATCACCGCACGCGCTACCACCGTCTGGCTTGAGGCTTCAGCTGTGGGGAGCACCAACGCAATGGTCGTGTCGGTATTGATAGGGTCATCAAGGCACTGAATGCGGACTTTCTGGCCAGCTTTCAGCCTCTCGCCATCTTTCGAGAAAATGAACAGCTCCGCCCACAGCTTGCTTAAATCTGCCACCGCAAATAACGGCGTATCCGCCGCTAACTCACCTACACTGGCATTGCGGGTGATGATGGTGCCAGACACAGGCGACTTTACTGCGTAGACTTGCAGACTGTCGTTGCTCTCCACCGTTGCCAGCGTGTCGCCAGCCTTCACCACTTCACCCGGCTCTTTCAGTACGCTGCGAATCACACCGGGGAAGCGGGCTTTCACTTGCGCAGTAGTGTTCTGGTTAAGGGTTACGCGGCCACTGACGCTAACGGTTTCCTGCACCATCGCGCTGCCAGCTTGCAGAATCTCGATATTCAGATTCTTCACCGCATTATCGCTGATTTTGCTTTCCTCAGCATGACCACCTTCTTCACCACCATGCCCATGCTCATCGGCTTCGCCATGTTCATCGGCGGCGGGTTTGGCTTCGGCATGGTCATGACCATGTTCATCGCCGTGCGCGTGTTCATCCTTGTCACCATGTCCATGGTCGCCACCTTCGGCATGGTCGTCTTTATGCTCATCGCCGTGGCCATGCTCGTCTTTATCGGCGTGGGCGTGATTCTCCGCTGCGGGTTCATTTGCATCCCCGCCAAGCGTTAGATATGCGCCGCCAGCAATGGCCAGCAGCAGCGTTAATATAATGAGGTTGCGCTTATTCATGGTTCTCTCCTGATTTTTGTAATGTGCTGAGGCGCGTGGCGGTCAACCGTTCCACTTGCGCCTTAGCAGTATGAAATTCGCGTATCGCTTCGATCTGCTGTTGTTTTACCCCAAACAGGCTACGCTGCGCGTCCAGCACTTCGAGATAGGGGAAGCGTCCCAAGCCATAGCCTTCACGCGCCAGCCTGAATGCTTTATCGGCGGAAGGAAGGATTTCGGTTTTGAGTGTTTCCGCCTGTACATAGGCGTTTTCCATACGCTCATGCGCCTGTGTCAGTTCCGCACTGGTGTTGAGTGCCAGCTGGCGGTTATCCATTTCCGTGCGGCTGACATCGTGCCGCGCTTTCTCGATATTGCCACGGTTGGCATTGAACACGGGGATGGGCAGCGACACGCCAACGATAAACGCCTGATCGCCGCTATCACGAAAATCACGCACGCCAACACTTAAACGCGGGTCGGGAATGGCATTGGCCTGTTCCAGTTCCAGCCGTGCTTTCGATTGCTCCAAGCTGCTATTCAGCTTCACCAGATCGGGGTTGGCTTTCAGCTTTTCTTCCAGCGATGTCGCATCTGGCTTGGCAATGGCATAAAATGCCGCGCTATCAAGCAGCAGGGTGAAGCGTTCTTCTCCCATCAGCGCGGCCAGTTTCTTGCGGGAAATATCACGCTCACGGTTCGCTTTATCAAGGGCAATAGTGGCGGTGGAGCGTTCCACCTCTGCGCGGCTTTTTTGAATCAGCGGCGCAGCGGCAGCACCCACACGCACGCTGACCGATTTCAGCACGTCCACAGCCAGTTCTTTTTGCTCAGTAGCAAGGCGCACATTTTCTTCTGCCGCCACTACATCCGCATAGGCGGTGGTAACATCGCGGATAACATCAAGTGTTGCAGCCTGTTCATCAAGCGAGGCGATTTCCAAACCTTTACCTGCGATGCTCTCTCGTGCCGAAATCTTCCCGCCGATAGTAATTTCCTGCGTGACCCCAACCGTCACTTCTGCTGAATCAAACCCTTTATATGCGCCTTGACCCGCGACATTCTCTGCTTCCACACCCACTTCTGGGTTCACCCATGCCCCAGCTTGCCGCTGCTCTCCCTTTGCAGCCGCAACGCCACTGCCAAAGGCCTTCAAGCGCGGCGACTGTGCGAGCGCCTTAGCAATCGCGTCATCCAACGTAAAGCCAGTGGCTTTCACGGGTGCAGCCACAACAGCAGGCGGCAGTGGTTCGGTTTGCTTTTCTGCTTCAGCAAAAGCAGGCACACTGGTTAGCATGGTGGCGCAAAGCAGCCATACGGGGAGCTTAGATCGGTTTGGCATCGGGAGTTCTCACACTTAATTCCTTGGGTAAAACACAAAAGGACATGCGACATCAGAGCGCCTAAATAGGCACTCTTTCAGGCGCAAGCCTGCTTTATGGAATTAAGCGTGGGAGGGTGGCTTGAGTGGTGGTCCGACCACTACGGATGTCGTGGCATCCTGCTCAAGAACAAAAACCGTGCGGCTGGAAACCGTCATCGGTGCAGCCATAGTCAAATTAGGCATGGCCGATACATGGGGGCAGCAGCAATGATGTCCAGCGTTAGCCATTTTGCCATCATCCTGCTTTTCGCTCTTGGACTGTTTCTTCGATTGCTCAGTCATCTGGCAGTTATCGCCCTCACAATTCATACCAGCTGCGTGTGCGATAGGCGCAACAAGCAGAGAAAAGGCAATAAAGAGTGAAAGAATAACTTTTTTCATGACACGGATAATAGCCGACAATTATTAATTTACAACTAATTCCAAGAATCGAGTTTTCTGAAATTCAGTTTTTAGCATTCGTTGCGGCCTAATAGTTCTGCCTTGCAGTCGAAGAAAGCATTGTCGGTTCTGGCAAGGCAAAATTGATATACCGAGTCTGAGCAAAACAAACGGACGCTATGAACCCTGCGATCACTTCTGAAGCGTCGGGGTTCCCCTGCGTCATAAACAACCTTAGCGTGTCTATAAATTAGACTATGTAGATTTATGGTTGTGCATTTGCGAAATGGATTCTATAAAGAAAGTTCGGCAATAAAAGCAGTAAAAAGAGTAATGTGCGAGAGAAAGCGATGGTCTTTCATAACAAAGCATATGACCGGCTGCAAAATCTGTGGATGCGTTGGGGAATACCACAGGAAGATGTATATTA